>JBAXFX010000045.1:0-10639 GCA_037139695.1 Candidatus Moraniibacteriota bacterium
GTAGATACGGCGACAAGGGGTACGCGCGTGTACGCCGAAGATCGTAGGCGCAGGAGGTATGTTCCTAACGGATAGGCTCTAAGGTTATGCCCCTCGTCACGGTCGTTCTTCAGGCCGGAAAGGAAGCCGTCAAACGCATCCTTCTCTTCGGTTCAGCTATATCGGTAAGATTCTATGCCGGAGTATTTTGAAAAGGTACCTGATCTCTTTTCGGTTCGACCTCTTCTTTTCGTCACGGAGTTCGATCCACGATCTCAAGAAAGATCGCTCCGTCGTCTGGAAGCGAATATCTCCTTCCACCATTCCCGCACAACAGATACCAACAACGACGATCGTACCGTTCGACGCGGATGCTTTCAGGATATTCCCCCTTCTTCTTGTCGTAGACGGACGCCTTTCCCGAATCGAGAAGTTCGGCGACGACGCGCTTGGTGTCACTCTGCGAACCTGTTATCTTGTCCGCACTTTCGGAACCTTTCACGGATTCCGGGTACAGGACCGACTGACCGCGACCTATCCCGGTCTGCCGCCCCAGGGTTTCCGTGAAGTCGCTCACATCGAAACTGATCTTTACGCGATCCATCTCATATACGATCGCTTCCCGTCCGACCGGAGCGGTCAGCCGCACTTCCCTGCTCTCCGATGCGGACGACATCTTCCCGTCATCCAACCGGCTCCACACGCCATCCGCCCGCAAGAAGAGATATCCCGCGGAGAGCCCCGCGACGGAAAGAACCGCACCGACGATAAGTAGGATCTTTTTTCGCGTGGACGACGGACCACGGCTTTCATTGCCTTTCTCGTCATGAATCTCGAGCCTGCCCGCATCCGACCGTATGGCCTCCGTCTTGATCCGACCGAACCGATTCCGTGTCAGCAGATACAGCGGAAGACCTATAAACACGAACACGTAGGCGAGCAATGTGAACAGCCACCCCATGGAAACCTGCCTTGCCCGGGAATCCGCGTACACCCAAAACGCCGCGATCGTGGATATGACCGCGTAGACACCATACAGCGGATCGTACTGAAAAGTCGTGGAGATGACCCCGATAATGACATCGAGAACGACCATGGTGAGGATCGAACGCCAGAGCGACAGCCCCCTATACAGCCAAAGATACGCAAAGACCGGAGAAGTGAGCCACAAATAAGCCATAACGGATTCGCTGAATACTTAGATCGCCAATACCGTATCATCATGATATCACATTCCTAAGCTCCACTCCTTTGAGAGAAAAGATGGCGAAAAGACGAGAGAAAGAAACACTACACGACCCGCCTTATCGCGGTCGCGAGGAAATTTCTCCGACAGTATCATGCCACTATTTTACGAAAAGTGGCGATTACGGTTTGACAGTTCGGTATAACGGGTCTTTTCTGGTTCGCCATGCAAAGCAGTCGTCAGGCGTATTCCCCTATTTCGGTTCAGTCAATTATGTATTCTCAACACCGCGAGCCAAGCAAGAGCGAAGTTTCGATGCTTTCTCGGCCGCAAGCCGACTGTTGATGTTGTGCCAAGGAATGGACCCGATTTCATCGAAGCCGATCCAGCGACTCTCTTCATGCTCGGAACTGATGACGGCATCCGATCCACCAACAACATGACAGAGATAGAAGACCGAGTATTTCGGAGGATCCTCTATGCCCCACCGCGCCGTATGGATCGGGGCGACGATATCGACCTTGAGTCCGGTTTCTTCTATCACTTCTCGTCGCAACCCATCCTCGGGCTTATCGTCGGATTCGAGCCTCCCGCCGGGAAGCATCCACATCTCGGTCGGAAACTCATCATTTAGAGGCAAGCGAAGAATCAGGAACTTTCCCTCCCCGTTTACGATGACGCCATATTCACCCACATTGCATTTCAAATGAGGCATAATACAAAGTCAACAAAATTTATTCGAGCGACGGCGCGGAGTTGGCGAGCCATACGACATATGTATTTATGCCGTCAGTATATCACTTATTGACAATAAATGTACTTGACCCCTTTTCTGGCTCCGCCTTTTCTGGCTTCAGGACCTTTTGGGGTCATAATATATCACCCAAGGACCAGAGGGCGAAGTCGAGCATCTTGGCGTCGGAAATCCTTTCTACGTTCGTATATTGGAGCCTTCAATATAAAAAATATTTCTAAATAGTGCCTGGTCCGATTTTTGCTCAGCGCTTTTCAAGTGGCACGAGCGGACGGCCGTCATCTCGTGCCACTTCCCAAAACCGTAGAGCATACCTGACCCCTTTTCTGGCTCTTTTCTGACTCTGACTCAATAATACTTACGCAGCGCATCAGAGGGTAAATCGTCATATTTCGATGATTTAAATGTCTTTCTTCCGATTTCCGATATGCCACGCGCGGACCAGTGATATCTCCTTATTTCAAACTCGTCAAAGTCATCCCAATTTTTTCCAACGGAAACGTCTTCTATCGGTATGTATCGTCCTACCTGAATGCTCCCGTCATTTTCAAGCCAAGCGAATCCATACGGATCCCCACAAAAAGAGGCCAGAAGTTTCTCATTTTTTCCGATACTTCGATAGATATACAGAACCTGGATATATCTGTCCGCCATTTCGATGTCGTATCGGACTATTTTCTCGACAATACCATCTCCATCGATATCCCTTACGATTGGCTTGCCGACGATTTTTGAGGACCAATCACGGAAACGTTCCTGTCCATCATCAGTATCGCAATTTATCACAGAATTCTTGTATATGTCATCAGTCGACCCATCATCAGGCGATGATTCCGATTGCTGCGGATTGATCGACTCCGGCGTTGACTCTGACAGATCGTTTTTTATCACGAATGTATTGACTTCGGATTTTGCGCGCCATAAATACGCGCTGACACCGAAAATCGCAGTTGCACATATAAGCTCAACACATAGCAAAATTATTTTGGAGGCTCTTATCATAGCGCAATCTTTCCTCTTCTCATTAAATCAAATCCCCTAACGCCCAAAGAGCGAAGTCCAGTATCTTCATATTCTTCACACGATTAACACTTTCTTTTTCAATACCGGGTATCTTGATAAATTGTGAGCGAAGTTCATTGATTAGTTCCCCTACTTGTTTCATTTTTAGCAGTTCATCAATCTTTTGACACAGTAGCTCATAGCGTTCCTTCTCCATGCCACCTGCTGCTCCCCAGCCAAACACTCGCGCCACGTTACTGTCGTATATCGGAAGATCATTATTTATCGTATGCATCATTTTGCTCGTATAACTCAGATGCCTATTTCCCGTTGTTTCCGAGACTTTGCAAAAAATATCATAAAAATCATCAGCATTTATACTATGACTGCTACATTCAACAAATATTCGAAAGAATTGATCTTTGCCTTCTCGGCCCATGTGGAATAGCCTGTAAAAATGTGAAAACCTACGCCGAAATTCAGGCGACACTACGCCCCCATTTCTATATATATCTCTAAGTTCGAAATATCTTTTCACGTCACTTTCCCGATTTTGGAGCCACGAAAATATCGTATCTTTATTATGTATGAGTAAATTTGATACTTCAGCGGCAGTTCGTGGCATATTCGTATATTTGCGTCGAATTCATTTCAAAACCGCGAAGGGCGGAGGGAAAATCCCTCCGCCCTTAGTGCCTTACTTCTTTTCCTCATCACCCGCCGGGGCGCTGTCGTCCACTTCGGCGTCCTTCGCTTGGCTCGCCGTAGCATCATCCGATGCGGAGGCGGCGGGCTCACCTGCCTTGGCTGCGGCCTCGGCTTCTTGTGCTGCCTTGTAGAGCTTCTCGCCGATCTTCTGCGCCGCCTCGGAGAGGGTCTCGCTCGCCTTCTTAATGGCCTCGAGATCGTCGCCGTTCTTGACCTTGTCGAGCTCGGCGATGGCTTCTTCGACCGGCTTCTTCTCGTCTTCGGTCAATTTGTCGCCCGCATCCTTGATGGCCTTGGCAGTTGTATAAGAGAGCGTGTCAGCAATATTGCGCGCCTCGACGAGTTCCTTCTTGTGCTTGTCCTCCTCGGCATGGAGTTCGGCGTCTTTCTTCATGCGCTCGATCTCCTCGTCCTTGAGACCGGTCGAGGCCTCGATACGGATGGACTGGCTCTTGTTCGTCGCCTTGTCCTTGGCCGTGACGGAGAGGATGCCCGAGGCGTCGATATCGAAGGTCACCTCGACTTGGGGAATGCCGCGCGGTGCCGGCGGAATGCCATCGAGGATGAATCGTCCGAGAGACTTGTTATCCGCGGCCATCTCGCGCTCGCCCTGGAGCACGTGGATCTCGACGGACGGCTGATTGTCCGCCGCAGTCGAGAAGGTCTGCGACTTGGATGCCGGGATGGTCATATTGCGTTCGATGAGCGCGGTGCGCACGCCGCCCATAGTCTCGATACCGAGCGTGAGCGGGGTGACATCGAGCAAGAGCACGTCCTTGACCGACCCTTCGAGCACGCCGCCCTGGATCGCCGCACCCATCGCGACGACCTCGTCCGGGTTGACCGAAATATTCGGCTTCTTGCCGAAGAACTTCTCCACGGTCGCAAGGACGAGCGGCATACGGGTCATACCGCCGACGAGGACCACCTCGTTGATATCCTTGGCATCGAGCTTGGCGTCCTTGAGCGCTTTCTTGACCGGGACGAGCGTCGCCTCCACGAGGTCATGCACGATCTCTTCGAGCTTGGCGCGGGAGAGTTTCATGACGAGGTGCTTGGGTCCGTCGGCTCCGCTCGTGATGAACGGCTGATTGATTTCGCTTTCCTGCGCAGTCGAGAGTTCGATCTTGGCCTTCTCCGCGGCCTCCTTGATGCGCTGGAGCGCGAGCGGGTCTTTGCTAAGGTCGATGCCTTCCTGCTTTTTGAACTCGTCGAGGATCCAGTGCATGATGCGCTGATCGAAATCATCACCACCAAGATGCGTGTCGCCGTTGGTCGACTTCACCTCGACGGTATCCTCGGCCACCTCGAGGATCGAGATGTCGAACGTACCACCACCGAGGTCATAGACCGCAATCTTCTCGTCCTTCTTCTTGTTGAACCCGTACGCGAGCGCGGCCGCCGTCGGCTCGTTGATGATGCGACGTACATTGAGACCGGCAATCTCACCCGCCTCCATCGTCGCCTTGCGCTGGCTGTCGTCGAAGTACGCCGGGACGGTGATGACCGCCTCAGTAATCTTCTCGCCGAGCTTCTCCTCCGCATCGGCCTTGAGCTTGCCGAGGATCATCGCGGAGATTTCCTGCGGGGTGTACTCCACACCACCCATGACGACTTTGGTCCCCTCACCCGCCTGATTGATCTTGTATGGAAGCGTCTTGAGGTCGCGCTGCACCTCCTCGTCGTTGAAGTGGCGTCCGATGAGCCGCTTGATCGAGAAGAGCGTATCGCCCGGGTTCGTGACCGCCTGGCGCTTGGCCAGGAGTCCCACGAGGCGCTCGCCGTTCTTGGACGTGGCCACCATGCTGGGGGTCGTCCGGTTGCCTTCCTTGTTTTCCACGATCGACGGGCTTCCGCCTTCGACGATTGCTACCGCCGAGTTCGTCGTCCCGAGGTCGATTCCTAATATCTTTGCCATATTCGTCATTGAGTCTGCGAAATGCTACGCTATGCCCGCCCGCACCGCATTCGCGGAGCGATTCGGGTGGGAGCATCCCGCAAACTTCATAATTATCAATTACATATTATCAACCAACTGAGCCGGAGGCGCTTCCGTGTCACCGGCAGAGTATATCTTCTCACCGACTTCGGAAGTTTTTCTGGGAGGCCATATGTTTATACTTACTTTGATTATTTCATTATATCGACGGTTATTCCGTCCCCCCGCGACCCGACTTGTGCGGTCAGGCCGCGTTCGGGGCGGAATCACTTCTTCTTCGGTGCTACGACCTGCGGCTTCGCCTTCGCCTTGGTCTTGATGGAGATTTTCTTCGGTTTGGCCTCTTCCTTCTTCGGAAGGGTGATCCGGAGGATCCCGTCATCGTAGACTGCTTCCGCCTGCTCGCCTCTGACCGACATCGGGAGAATCAGCGACCGCGTGAAACTGCCCTCGCGGACCTCCTTCCGATAATAGTCCTCCCGCTTCGTCTCGGACTTCGTCCTCATGTGTCCGGAGACGGTGAGGACGTCGTTCTCGACGGAAATATCCACCTGTTCCGCGTCGATATTCGGGAGGGGCATCTCGACAACGAGATCGTCCTTCTCCTGGAATATGTCGACGGCCGGAACGAATGAACTTCCCCTTCCGGCCAGCTCGTCGCCGAGCAGCCGGTCGAGATCGAGAAACAGCGGGTTCATCGGTACTATACTTCGCATACGCTTTCACCTCCTTTCATTTTTAATTGATAACATACAACTCCCACCCCTACCCCGCGGCCAGGAGACCATCCTCCTTTTGGTCGGATAATCCTCCTCTGCAAGGGAGCAGGAAACTGTGCCCCTGTTCACTGTTATCTGGTCACCTGACACTCACCTTTGCCGCCCTTACGACTTTGTCGCCGATCATGTAGCCGTTCTGCAGGACCTTCACGACTGTCTGTGTCTTTGCTGTGTCTTGCCCGTCCGCATCCTCGCCGGTCGATTCATCGCTGAGGGCCTCGTGTCGGTTCGGATCGAACGGTTCACCCTCTTTCACCTCGATCACGCGCACGCCATGCTGGGCCAAGACGTCCTCTAATTGCTTCTCGATATATCCGATTCCCGTGACCCACGGATCACCTTTCGACGCTTCCGGCACATGTGAGGCCGCGGCGCGGAAATTGTCGAGGACCGGTGCCAGGTCGTTCAAGAGCCTTTCCACGAGAAACTTTCCCATCTCCTTCTGCGAAGCCTCCTGCCGTTTCTTATAATTTTCAAAATCCGCCAGGCATCGCTTCCATCCCCCGAGCGCATCATGTTCCGCAAGATACGTCCGATAGTTGTCGAGGATGAGCGGTGTTCCGCCGCCGAGATCGAGATTCTCCGTTTCCGCAAGCGTGTACCATCCGTATTCGCCGGTATATTCACGGTTGAATTTCACGGCATCATCGTCACCGTCATACCGGCAGAGATAATCGAGAAATACCATGTGCCTGCCGTCGAAATGCCCGTCGCTTGAGATATGATCGGAAAATCCGAGATGATCGATCACTTCCACTCCGATGCCCGCCTCTTCGAGCACCTCGCGCTTCACGGCGTCTTCCAACGGTTCCCTGAAATCGACATGTCCGCCGAAAATCACGTATTTGTCGGCCCATTTCACTCCCTTCGCCAAAAGAACCTTTCCTTCCGTATTCACGACGAGCGCCCCCACTATCACCTCGGGAAGTTCGGGTCGTATCTTCGCTGATGTTTCAGCATGTTTCGTCATAGGTTTATTCATGTTTATCGATCAAAATATTTTTCTTGTCTTCATACCCCTCAGTCTCGAGGACTCGACAGCTCCCCTTTCTAAGGGGAGCAGGACTGCTATGATTTTTGTTATCGGATGAATATCACCAAAACGAGCGAGGCGGAGAGGAGTTTGCGCATGTGATCAAGGAGCGACTTGTTCTTGGCATACTGCATGCGCTTGGGACCGATGATGGCGAGTATCCCCCGACCTTCCTCGTTCTCGTACGGCGCGACCATCATGGAGCAGTTCGAGATCTCGGCGATGGGATTCTCCTTGCCGATGAAAATCTTCGTCTCGTCGCTCCCGAGCTGGGCCAAAATGACATCGAATTTCTCGTCGAGCGAGTCGAGTGCCTCAACTAGCCGGCAGAGTTCATCGAGTTCGCGGAATTCGGGATTCTCGAGGAGTTCCTTCATCCCGAAATCGTAGAGTCCTTCGCTGTCCCCGAGACCGGCGACAGCCAGGTTGCCGGAAAGGACCGAAAGGAGCTTGGCGGTACTGCGACCCAGCCGGGTATGCTTGGCACGGAGCGTAAGGAGCTCTTTTTGCATCGACTTCTGCTCGGCAAGAGGGAGCGAGACGTCCGGCATGATCTCCTCAACGAAATATCGGTACCCCGCGTCCGTCGGGATGCGTCCGGCCGAGGTGTGTGGCTGATACAGAAGCCCCGCCTTCTCGAGGGCGAGCATATCGTTGCGAAGCGTCGCCGAAGACACGTCGAACCCGTACTGTTCTATCAGGAGCTGCGACCCGACCGGGTTCGCTTGCTTACTGTACTCCTCGACGATGGCGGCGAGGACATGTTTCTGTCGTTCATTCATATCAGATAATCAGATAACAGTGAACATTGAACAGATAACGGGAAACGGGAAACGTGCGATCTTCAGAAACTACTCAAGACGTCATCATCTTCTACAGATACAGTATAAATCCTGGATTAGCACTCTGTCAAGTAGAGTGCTAAACACTAAAAAGAGGCTATTTAAAAGCCTCTTTTATACATTTTTCACTGTTCAGACCACTTAGTATCTATCTCAAATCTCAACGCCTATATAAGGCAAAAAATCCGCTTGCCGGCTGAAATCCGAAAATTTCGGCTACAAATCATTCAAAAATCGTCAGGTTACGACAGTAGCCTTCCTCATTTTTCATGATTTTCGCTCGAAATTTTCGGATTTACAGCTCGACATGAGATTTGAGATAGATACTTAGTAATCAAGTGTTTTCTGTAGCCTCGTCGATAAAGCCTCCGGTCTGCCGGGCCCAGAGCGCGGCATAGTGCCCGCCTTTGGCAAGCAGGTCTTCATGCGTCCCCTCTTCCTCTATCACCCCGTTCTCACCCAAGACAACGATACGGTCCATCCGACGAATGGTTGAGAGCCGGTGCGCGATGATGATTGCAGTCTTTCCCTTCATAAGTTCCACAAGCGCTTCCTGAATCGCGTGTTCGCTCTCGGAATCGAGCGCGCTCGTTGCCTCGTCGAGAACCAGGATCGGTGCGTCCTTGAGAATCGCGCGGGCGATAGCGACACGTTGCCGTTGCCCACCGGAAAGTTTCACACCACGCTCACCGACAAGCGTCTCGTATCCATCCTGAAGTCGCGAGATAAAATCGTCCGCATGGGCCCGCTTCGAGGCGGACAAGACTTCCTCTTCTGTCGCATCCGGATCTCCGTAGGCGATGTTCTCCCGAAGCGAGCGATGGAAGAGAAGCGGATCCTGTGGGACATAGGCGACGGCATTTCTCAAATCGTCCTGTCGGATATTCCGGATATCCTGCCCGTCGATGAATACGCCACCGTCTTGCGGATCGGCGAATCTGAGCAAGAGTTTGGTCACGGTCGACTTCCCACCGCCTGACGGTCCCACAAGACCGACCTTCTCGCCGGCGCGGACGGAAAAATTGAATTTCGAGAAGACCGCTTCACCTCCGGAATAGCGGAATGACACATCGCGGAATTCGATGGCGCCTCTCGAAATCGTACATGGTTCCGGGTCTTTCGGATCGGTGAGATCCGTCGGCAATTCAAAGATCTCCACCATCTCGGACGCGTTCGCGAAGGCTTTAAGCATCCTCGAGGTCGAATTCGAAAGGTCCCACACGAGACTCCAGATTCCGGTGATAAACGTCTGCACGACCACGACCGTTCCAGCGGAAATCTCCCCACGCGACCAGGCATACAGGGAGTAGGCAAAGATACCGACCTGGAGCGATATGGACAGTCCGTTCTGCACGGCACTGAATTTAATGAATGCAATCGTCGCCTTCTTCCGTGCGTGTTCTTCCTTTTCGGTACAGGAACGATAGGATTCCTTCTCGATATCGACCGCCGAAAACAGTTTGACGGTGAGAATATTCGAGACGGCATCGGAAAAGAACCCGGTCACCTTGGTATTTTCGGCGGCCTCTTCGGCATTACGCTTCTGCTGAGCCCGAAGAAGCGGCGCGCCAGCGACAACGACAATCACGATAGAAACGAAGAAGAGCAACCCTAAAGAGGGTAGGAACAACGTGAGAACGACCAACATGCTGGCCAGTCGTATCCCGGAAAGCCAAAATGTCCACACGGCGACATCCTCTATCGTTTCGAACGCGTCGACGAACCGCCGTGCCTGCGAGACAAGACTGCCCGAGAACCGGTTCGAAAAGAACTCGTACGAATGACGCTGCAACTGATCGAACGCGAACCGGGACAGATCGCGGCGTGCCTTGCTCTGCGAGAGGAAATAGAAGAAATCACCCCCTCGAAACAGGAAATAGACGGCCGACTGGAATGCCGCGAGAATGAAAAACAATCCCCAGACATCGTCATGGGACGTACCGGCCACGCCGGAAACGATATCGATGATACGCTTCAGGATGAGCGGCATCCCGGCGTTCGAGATCACCGAACCGATTCCGTACAAAAAGAGCGCACCGAGAATGCGAAAGCGATACGTACGCACGACGCGCCAGTACCAGGAAAGAATCTTCTTTGCCGGAAGTCGCGAGACGGATTGCTTGGTTTCTGTGATCATACCGCTATCAAAAATAAAGAAACCGCTTGCGCGGCCCTTGTAACATCTCCGTACCGCTGTTTTGTTTTCATGACTGCGGTGGTGGGAGAAATCCCCGCCCAGAGGATTCCTCTTCTTCGAGCCACTGATTTCCCTTTCAGGGGAAATCCGTTCTCATCCCACTCGCAAGTGAAGCAGTTCACTCGCTCCTCCTCACTACGTTCCTTGTTGCGGGGGTGGGATTCCTCTTCGAGCCACTGATTTCCCTTTCAGGGGAAATCCGTTCTCATCCCACTCGCAA
>JBAXFX010000046.1:0-10549 GCA_037139695.1 Candidatus Moraniibacteriota bacterium
TTAAGTGGTCGGGTTTGTCAAACACGATAGTGTTGACAATGAGAGAGAATTTCGAAAAATTTAGCGAGCCGAATTAAACATTTCCTGAGGGGTCTTGTACGCCAATGATTGGTGACGTCGTTTTGTATTGTAGAAGGAAAAGTATTCCTGCAATCCCAGACGAGTTTCCAATACGTCGGCGTACGCGCTGAGATAGATATTCTCTTGCTTGACGCTTCTCCAGAGCCGTTCGATGAAGATATTGTCCAGATAGCGCCCACGTCCATCCATACTGATCTTGATCCCGTTCGCTTCCAGTATGCCCGTGAACCTCGGACTGGTGAAATGACTGCCCTGGTCGGTGTTGAATATATCGGGCGTACCGGTACTCAAGGCTTCTTTCAGACACTCAAGACAAAAGTCCATTTCCAGCGTATTGGATACCTTCCAGCTGATCACATATCGCGAATACCAGTCGATGACGGCTATGAGGTAGGCGAAGCCTTCCTTGAGCGGTATGTACGTGATATCGGTACTCCAGACCTGATTCGGCTTTTCGATGGCAAGATTCCGAAGGAGGTATGGATAGATCGTGTGTTGCGCGTTTCCCAGACTGAGGTTTTTCTTCGGGTAGAGCGCGCAGATATCCATTATGTGCATGAGTGTCCGGACTTTCTCCCGTCCGATGTCGATATGGTATGTCTGATTCAGCTCCTCTTTGATGCGCCGGTTTCCATAGAACGGATGATCCGTATATACGGTATCGATGATGTCCATGACGCGCTTGTCTTCCTCGGAGACCCCGACAGGCTGATAGTACAGGGTAGAGCGTGGGATATCGAGCAGTTCGCATTGTCGTTTGACGGTGATGTCATTATTGTCTTTCTCGATCAAGTTTCTCCGTTCAGCCGGTGTCAACGATCGACATCTTTTTTTTAAGCCAGTCCAGCTCCGTGTCCTTTTGCCCGATGATACGATAGAGGTTGTCGATCTGTTCTTGCCGTTCAATGGCCTGCTGATACTCTTTTTTCCGGTTGTCTTTGAAGAGATCGGGGAGGTTGGTGAGAGCATTCTTTTTCCAAAGGCCGATCTGTGTCGGGTGAACTTGGAATTCCGAGCCGATCTGAGCCAACGTCTTTTCTCCTTTGATGGCGGCAATCGCTATCTGGGATTTTTCCTGTGGCGTGAAATTCTTGGGTTGTTTGGTCATATGTTTGTGGTCCTCGGAATCCATCTCATTGTACCAGATTTCGTGTCCAGGATTTCCCGACCATTATAGGGGAGTCGGACCCCTGTTACCAGGATGCCAGCCAGAGGCTGGTCACCCTTTGGGTGAAAAACCTGTCATGAGTAAAATCGTATTGCGCTTGTAGCCCGTAGGGGAGTCGGACCCCTGTTACCAGGATGAAAACCTGGTGTCCTAACCGTTAGACGAACGGGCCATATGCTATCGTTCCAGCCTATCAAATAATTCCTTCTTTTTGAAGCTGTTTCTTTTCAACTCAAGTTCCCTTTTCCTGGCGAGCGTACGGGTTTCATACGCTTCACAATGCAGGAGCTTGAATGGGACGAGATGCTTTATCGACTTTGTTTTACCTTGATTATGCTCCTGAATCCGTTTTTTCAGATCTTCGGTGCTACCGATATAATGATACTCCGCTCGTTCGCTTTTCAAAACATAGATGTAGAACATGCTCATGTCCTGTACGGGATGCCAGCCAGAGGCTGGTCACCCTTTGGGTGAAAGACCAGGGTGTTCTGACCGTTAGACGAACGGGCCGTTTCAATACGAAAGATAAACAAAAACACGTGGTATATGACCACTTTGACACTGTACCCGAAGATTGCTTAAAAATCAAGATTTGGGGATTTCAAGCGTATTCGTTTCCGCGATTTTGGCGTAGAGACGGGCGCTGTCGCGGACGGTGCGCTGTTGCGTCGCGAAGTCGACATGGACGAGCCCGAACCGCGGCCAGAACCCCTTGTCGAGTTCGAAGTTGTCGAGGAGTGACCAATGGATGTATCCGCGCACGTCGGCGCCGTCTTCGATCGCCCGGTGGACCGAAGTAAGGGTTTCCGTGATGAACCTTCCACGAAGTCGGTCGTAGGCGTCTGCAAGGCCGTTCTCGGTGATGTAGATGGGCATGTTATATCGTTTGAGGGCGACGAGTGCATCGTAAATCGATTCCGGATCGTACTCCCATCCGATATCCGTATGCTCTATGTCTTCGGGGTTCCGTGTATCCTTGCCGATGATTTTCTTTTGATAGTAGTTGAAGCCGATGAAGTCCTGATATCCCTTGAGTGCATCGACGATCGAGGTGTTCCACCACCAATCAGCGAAACGGCATAAAAGGAGATTCCACGGTGACCGGATCAGTGTCACGAAGTGCATGAATTGTTTCGTGATGCCTATTTGAGCATGCGGGGCTACGGCTTGTATGGCCGAGTATGCTTTTTTGTGGGCCTGCTTTAGGTGACCGAGTGCTCGAAAGTGCAGGAAAATACTTTTTTTCTCCGGTGGCCAAAAACCAAGGAGGAATGAGAGGCTCGAATAGATATCCGGTTCATTGATGGTTACATAGAACGTCACGCTGTCGCCGAATTCTTTGGCTATACGTTCCGCATATCGTGCGAATCGGTCAGGAAATTCCGGCGAGAGTGCCCCACCTGATTCCGCGACCCAGACGGGGAGCCAGAAATGCCAGAGTGTGACGAAGGGTTCGATGCCACGACGACGAAGCGATGCGATTACTTTCTTGTAATGGTCGATAGCCTCTTGATCAAATACACCTTCTTCCGGCTCAATCTTTGACCATTCTATGGAAAACCGATAGGTGTTCAGATGAAGTGCTTTGAGGATGTCGAAATCCTCTTCATATCGGTTCCAATGATCGCACGCCGCGCCTGATATATAATTTTTCGGATTGGACGCTTCCTTCGCAAATTCCGCGTTCCGGTCCCGTTTTCCGTAGCCGCGCCAGGAATCATGCCAACTTTCTTCACGCGCCTCTTTGGCAAGCCGTTCGGCATTTTTAATTTCCCACTCGGTCCATTCGTTATGATGTCCGCCCTCTACCTGATGGCTCGAGGTGCCGGCGCCCCAGAGGAATCCTTTCGGGAAAGTGAGTTTGCTCATGATTTTTTTATTAACGGATCACCGTACTATTTTTACAAGACGAAGAAAGCGATTCTTGTATAATCTCATTGTAGACCCGAATAGCCAATCGTTCCTGTTCGCGACGACCCCTCCCAAATGCAGGACGTTGATATCGGGCACATACATGACAACCCCTTTATTTTTTCGTACTCGATCGCAGAGATCGATTTCTTCGGCATAGAGAAAAAACTGTTCGTCGAACCCGCTTACTCTGTCAAAACAATTTCTTTCAATCAGGAAAACAGCACCTGATACCCAAATACTCCGTCTCATTTTTGCATCACTGCGACTCTCATTGATTCCACAGGCTGATTTGAAGTAGCACATTGTTCCATGCCATCCTCCATGATCCCATGCTTGCCTTTTCCCTTCTGCAGTAATGAGTCTCGGTCCGACGATTTGAGATCTTGATCTTTTCATCTCGTCAAGAAGCCGTCTGATGGTATCTGGTTCGATGAATTTTATATCTGGATTGAGGATGAGCAGATATTTTTCATCAGCACCCTTGGCGAGGAGATTATGACCCGCGCCGAATCCAAGATTTTTTGTTCCTTGGATGATTTCGAGGTTTTTTAGCCATGGGAATCTTTTAGGAATATCCGAAAGGTCATCGCCTGACGCGTTATCAAGGAGAGCGAAAGAATACGAGAAGCTCGCGCTTTCCAATTCCTCCCGCATCGATGCGATGCAATCGAGAAGGTACGGTTTAGTCTTGTAATTGACGATCTGAATGCGGATGTCGAGCATAATCTGGCTGGATGATTCTGTATGGTAATTTTACCATACTATCTGTTTTGATTCGAGAAACATATTATCCTGGTGGATTTTCATGGTATACTGGTCTCGAAATATCCAATAATCCGTACCAAAAAGCTATGTTCAATCCGGAGCAAGGAAAGGCAAACCATGAGGGGGGGGTAGATCGGAATGAAAAAATACGACAGTCTCTGAGGGATTTCATTCAGAAAAATGGAATGACCGCTCAGCAGGTTGAAGACGCATTTTTTGTTTGTATTGATAAAGAGACAAAAAACACCGATGATGAGAGTTTTGATGAATGTGTTTCCGGTCTGGCAAAGCGGTTTAGTGACGCTGAGCAGGAAGGATTCGCATTGAATGAAATCGGTAGCATTGTGAGTGAGATGGCGCGCAGGATGGATGCGCCGGAGCAACTCCTTGCGTTTATTAACAGTCTTCCGGTTGATGATCGGTCCCGCCGGTCGTTGCGTTCGATTTTTGAGAAGAACCGGACTGGTGAGATACGGTTCATAGATCAGAATACGCTCAAATATATTATCCCGACCTCCATGCGGCTGCCGAATGCGTTCAAAGCTCTTTCAGTGGAAGACCGCGCTGAACAATTACTCGACGTCTTGTCGCTTTTTGTGAAAAAGATCGGAAACAGGGAATTTGGAATCGAGTTTTCAGAAGAAGGCTAAGCCTTCTCCGAAGGTTGAGCCTTCGGAAGAATATGGTTATTCCAGATGGATGGCCTCCTCGAAACGGCGGAGTTCGGCGAGGAGGAGGGGATGACGGACGAGTGCAGGGTCTGCGACAAGCAGGTCGCCGGCTTCGGCGCGGGCGATTTCGACCAGGCGGAGGTTGGTGAGGTTCTCCATTGCGATATCAGGGAGTCCTGACTGGCGCGTGCCGAAAAACGCGCCGGGACCGCGCAGTGCGAGGTCGGCCTCGGCGATCTCGAACCCACTCGCGCTTTTTTCGAGCGTCTCGAGGCGGACATTCTCCGCGTCGGCATCGCCCGGGAAGAGGAAACAGTAGGATTTCTTCTCGCTTCGGCCGATGCGTCCGCGGAACTGGTGGAGCTGGGCGAGGCCGAACCGGTCCGCGTTTTCGATGATCATGACGGTCGCATTCGGGATGTCGACGCCGACTTCGACGACGGCGGTCGCGACAAGGATGTCCGTCTCGCGGTCACGGAACTTCCGCATCTCTTCCTCTTTCTCCTTCGCCTTCATGCGGCCGTGAACCAGTCCGACACGAAGGTCGGGGAAAATGTCGGTACGCAGGCGTTCGGCTTCCGCGGTCGCGGACTTCACATCTTCGAGTGCCTCGCTTTCCTCGACCAACGGGAGGATCACGAAGGTCTGATGTCCCTTGCCGGCTTCGGATCGGACGAAATCGTACACGAGCTCGCGGTCGGCGCCGTTTCGCGCGATCTTGGTCTCGATCGGCCGGCGTCCGGCAGGCATCTCGTCGAGTACGGAGAGCGCGAGGTCGCCGAAGAAGGCGAGTGCGAGGGTGCGCGGGATGGGGGTCGCGGTCATGGTGAGGAAATGCGGAACGCGGTCCGGAAGGCCATCGTCGAGTCCGCTCGTCTTGGCCTGGAGCGTGGCGCGTTGCTCGACACCGAACCGGTGCTGTTCGTCCACGACGACGAGCGCAAGATCGTGGAATCGGATGCCTTCCTGGAGGATCGCGTGCGTGCCGACGATGATTTTCGGGATGCCGGCTTCGATCGCCTTGCCGAGCGCAGGTTTACTCGCGACGTCGCGCCCGAGGAACCGGTATTCGCGGGTGAGGAGTGCGACCGTGAACGGTTCGTCGGCGAACAGTTTGGAGAGGTTTTCCCAGTGCTGACGCGCGAGGACTTCGGTCGGGGCGAGGATGGCGGCCTGATATCCGGCCAAGGCGACCGCACGCGCGGCACTGGCCGCGACGAGCGTCTTGCCCGAGCCGACATCGCCATTGAGAAGCCGGTTCATCGGCCGCGGACCGACCAGGTCCTTGACGATGTCGCGTATCGCGCGATATTGCGCGTCGGTCGGCACGAAGGGGAGACACTTCAGAAAATCATCGGTCGAATCCTGCGCGTCGGGAACCGATATGGCGGTCGACGTGTCGTAGAGCGCTTTCGATTGGAGTGCCTTGAGCTGGAAGAGAAACATCTCGTCGAAGGCGAACCGCTTGCGGGCGATTCTCCAGTCGTCGTCGTTTTTCGGGAGGTGTATGGAGCGGAGCGCGGACTTGAGCGTAGGAAGGTGGAGCCGTGAGAGGATGTCTTCCGGAACGGAATCGGGAATATCCTTCAGCTTCGTGAACAGCTCCATGATCTGCCAACGGAAGAATCGTGAACTGATGCCGCCGATTTCCGGATAGACCGGGATGAGTCGTGCGGTGTGCGTGGCCGTGCGCGAGGAGCGTTCGTAGTCGGGCGTCTGGAAGAGGAGTCCTTTGCCGTCTTCGGCGACCCGTCCGGAGAGGCGGACGCTGGCACCTTCGGAAAGGGTCTGTGCGATGAATCGGTTGCCGAACCAGACGGCGCGGATTTCGCCCGTATCATCGCCCACGACCGCCTCGGTGAGGAAGACCTGTTTGCGATAGGTACGGCCGGCGGATAGGCGGATTACTTTCCCTTCGACCGTCGCGAGTTCGCCCACCCCAATCTGTGAGATGGGACGGATGACAGAATAGTCCTCGTACGAGCGGGGAAGGTGACGCAGGAGGTCGCCCACGGTCAAAATGCCACGCTTTTCGAGTTTGGCGAGAATAGTCTTCTTGAACGCCGGGAGCGCCCCGAGCGGTGTGCCTACGGTAATTTGAGCCATACCTGAAGCATAGCAGGGGAACGGGATAAAAAAAAGCCCGTCTCATCCACAATGGAGTCGTGGACGGGACGGGTAGGTCTCAGATGACCAGATAGCTGGATACTTCTTCCGGATCATCCGGATCGATATGGGGCTCCGTGAAGTTTTCAACCGATTTTTTCGGTCGTTTGGTACGAAATGGTTTATTGAGAATGATGCCGGTCGGAATCTTGAATCCTACGATGATCGATGGTTCTCGATTCTCCGGAAATCCGCCGATTACCATTTTGATGTTTCTTGCGTCACTATTCTGCAAGACGGCGGACGACGCTTCTTTCAGAATCTGAAAATCAGATTCCGTTCGGCTTTCGAAGGGTATTTTCCGATTACCGATCGCGAAGATCCCGCTTCTCATTCGATCGCGACGTCTGTCCGCAAGCAGAAGGCGCCCCTCAATCCTGAGAACAAGCTCCGGAGTCTGCGGAAGCATGGATATGCAGATGCCGTTTTCTTTGCAGAATCGGTGGAGTCGTGAGTCGATGATTTCCGGTATATCGGCACAAGAATTACCGGTATTCGGAAACAGCATCCGTACGACGGAGTGCGGATAATCTGGAACGAAAATTATGTTTTTCGGGTGGAGTGCTTCGCCGGAAAGGCCGGTGGTTTTCATGTTCGCTCCTTAGGGTTTACTTATTTTGAAAAGGACGGGAAATCCGAAATAGTATAAATATGATATCACAGAAAGATATATGCGTCAAGAAACAAAAGCCAAAAGACAATGAGACAACATGATCCGCCGTGGACCGTTTTCGATGAAAAAAGTTACGTTTTTAACCCACCGCTTGCGATGCGGAGGTGTCGGGTGTGTCCCCACGAGGAATCGAACCTCGATCTCAGGCTTCGGAGGCCTACGCTCTATCCGTTGAGCTATGGAGACAGGTAATGAAAAATGTAAAGCGAAAAATGAAAAGTGTAGAATTGGGAATGAGCGAACCGCTACAGGATAGGATACTTTGTCGAAATGAGCAAGGAAAGGGGAATGAATGTCAACGGGAAATAAAACAGCCATGGAACGGAAGTCTCGTCTTCTGACGGATCTTCTTGTTCCATGGCATGTGGTCATTATTTCTTTTTCCTGATCAGGTTGACCAGATAGTGCGGGGTTTCCCCGAACCGATAGTCGGCTATAATCGGTCCGTCTATCTCGTATCCTTGTACACGTTGTACACGGTAGAGTTCCTTTTCAACTTGACTCCGGGCATAGGAGTCGATTTTGAGAATCCAGATGTCTGGCACCATGACCTTCGCCTCAACACTGGCATGTCCGTTCTCCCCCTTGGCAATTTCCGAGAAGGTGACTTCTTCGGAAAGTCTGAGTTGGGCAAGTCTGAGTTGGGCTGTTGTTGAAGAATCATTCTTTTTTGACCCTATGGATCTTATAGCAATGATGCTACAGAGCAGGAACAAAAGGATGAATAATTTTTTCATCGTTCACTTGTTTTTGTTGAAAAAATAAAAAATTATCGTCACAGCAGAAACTGCGATTAATGCGATTGCAAGCCAGAAGGTCTCTGTTGGAGAGACACAGGACTTGGACGCAATCATGCCAAGAAGAATGACGGCCATGATAGCTGGAACTTCGGCGACGGGCGGGATGATTCTTGCTTCAGTATTCATCTTTTCAGATTTTTAAGGTTGGCAATACCTCTTCCGTTTCGGGATAATAACATGAAGAAGCGAAAAAGTCAATTTTATGTTGGATAAAATAAAAAAGAGGCTTTTTAAAGCATTTTTTTAATAAAAAAAGAAGCTTACTTTTCAGCAGGAATCTCCTTCGCCTCTCGTCGCGCCGTCGCGCGACTCGGGCTAGGCACCGCCTCGCGCTTTTGCCTGCTGGCAAAAGACGTTCCGGCGTCCGATTCCTATCGTGAGTGAAATCGTTCACTCACTCCTCGCGCACCAAAAACTCCCCTTGCGGGGAGTTTCTTTTGTGCGCTCGGCAGGAATCGGACCTGCGACCTTTTGGACCGCAACCAAACGCTCTATCCACTGAGCTACGAGCGCGCATACGAAAAACGACCAGGACCGGACCGTTCCGGACCAATTAAATATGCAGTATCCTCTCGATAATGTCAATAAGGTTCGGTTCGTATTCCTCCTCAGGGACGTATTTCAGAAGGACGCGTCGCATGGTTTCGGCATCGTTCCCGTCGAGTGGGATGTGTAAGCGCGGTGTGAGGATGCCGGCGATGTCGAGAATGAGATGTTTGGGGAATTGCGGGTGCCCCTCGATGATCCAGAATGAGGTGACGGACTGGTAGTCGTAGAACTCCCGTCCTACGGATATGCCCTTTTCGGTGACCCTGTACCCCGTCGGTTCGCCCGGACGGCTGAAGAGCAGATAGCCGGTCATGCCGATGAGGATGAATGTGATCGCCATGATCGGACTGTCGGTATAGATGGAATAGGCGACGATGCCGATGAGCGCGAATACGACCCCGACGAGCAGATTCTTCGATTCAAGGAACGGAGAATCGTGCCCCTCCGATTCCCAGTGAGCAAGTATCTTGCCCGTCTGATACGAGTGTGGCTTGGCCTGTTCGATCGGGGGTTTCGGCCGCGGATCCTCGACGGGATTGGTAGCGGTCTCGAGGAAGGGGGAACCTGATTCTTCCTGATCGTGCTTGGCGGGTTGCATGTCGAAATTCATATCCGTGTCGAAGAATGATGTATGGACAGTATAGCACTCTTTCCGGACGCTTCACAGCGGGCACGGTTTCTGCTAGCCTGGTTGAGACGGAGAGGTGACCGAGAAGAGCCGTTATTTTGAAACAAATCTTTTTGGAGCGGAGGAGTGGCCGAGTGGTTGCCCGCTCGTCGGTGCGAGCGGGTCCGCTCACTTCGTCAGTCACGTCGTTCGCGAACGACTGTGTCGAGCGAAGATGTAGCGGAAAGGCATAATCATTCATGGAGAGTGATGTATTATACGTATATCCTAGAAAGTCAGTCCGAAAAAGGGAGATTGTATGTGGGGAGTACGGAAGATTTGAAGGCGCGCTTGGAGAGACATAATGGCGGATTCGTACGATCCACAAAACCATATTGTCCATGGGAGGTCGCTTATTATGAGGGGCATCGAAGTAAGACGCTGGCGCGACAGGCGGAATTGTTTTATAAAACGAGTCAGGGACGCAGACAACTGAAAAAGAAATTAGGGTCAGAGGAGTAGACGTAGTTCTTTTCGTGAAGTTCCCGTGTATGCGGAGGAGTGGCCGAGTGGTTGTTGTTTGAAACAAATCTTTTTGGAGCGGAGGAGTGGCCGAGTGGTTGAAGGCAACAGTCTTGAAAACTGTCATACCTGCAAGGGTATCGTGAGTTCGAATCTCACCTCCTCCGCTCCAAAAAGATTCTGAAGCCGGTCTTGCCCGCTCGTCCCTGCGAGCGGGTCCGCTCACCCCGCCAGGCGGGGATGTAGCGGAAAAACTGTCATACCTGCAAGGGTATCGTGAGTTCGAATCTCACCTCCTCCGCAGAAAAAGTTTATGGTAAAGATGTAATGTTGAGTTCGTCCGGCATCCCAGCATACGCGGGACAAGCGCACCGGACGCCCGGCGAATGCTCGGGCGAATCTCACCGCTTCCGCAAATATTTCCTATGGCTCTCGAAGCGACGCATCTTCGGTTCGCGCTTGATGTCCAGGATGACTATCATGCCACGGACCCTTCGCGCTATTTGTCGGGCATAATCTATCCGGACAGTCTATAAAAATCTTCCGAGAACCATCCTTGGAAAGTGCAAAGTTGTATTTTACCACTAGTGTCTCGTTAAAAACCCGGCAACCGAGCCGTTTTTTCATACCCTT
>JBAXFX010000047.1:0-10370 GCA_037139695.1 Candidatus Moraniibacteriota bacterium
TCCTATCGAAATTTTCGGATTTACAGCTCGACATGAGATTTGAGATAGATACTTACAACTAACGACTAACAATTTATAACAGGAACGAAAAATGTATCGGATTGAAGCTGATCGTTTCGGATTCCGAAAAATCCTGATGCGATGGCGATCAAAGCGTACGGCGGCGGGTCTCCTCTTTGTAACAGGCGAGCGTGTCGCCGGTCTGGACCTTCTCGCCACCCTCGAAGACGAGTCCACATTCGTTTCCCTGGCCGACTTCGTCGACATTCTGCTTGTTTTGCTGGAGGTTGAGGAGTTTTCCTTGGCCGATACCCTCGCCACCACGACGGATCTCGATGAGTGAATTCCGAAGGATCTTTCCCTCGCTCACGCGGCCACCGATAATTTGGTCGCGCTTGCCGGTCTTGAAGACCGCGAGCACGGAGAGGAGACCGAAGTCTGTCCGGACGGTCTCGGGCGGGAGTAGGTCGGCAAGCCGTTCCTTCGCCCGGTCGACGAGCTTATAGATGATATTGAAGGTCTCGATGGAAACAGCGTTCTTCTCGGCAAGCCGCTTGGCGACCGGAGTCGGCTCCACATTGAAGGCGAAGATGACCGCGTCGGCACCGGCCGCCATTTTCACGTCGGACTCGGTGACCGCGCCCACATCGGACGAAATTTCTTCAAGCGTGACCTCGTCGGACACGATGGTTCCCAGGATCTGGCCGATAGCTTCGAGCGATCCCTGGACGTCTGCCTTGAGGATGTAGGAAAGTTTCTTCCGTTCGTCTTCGCCCTCGGATTTGGCCTTGAATCCCTTTGCCGTGACGACCGCCTGGGAACGGGCGCGCGCCGCGGACTTGCCGCTCGCTACCGAGACGACGTCGTTCGTCTGCGGGGCATCGTGGAAACCGTACACGATGGCCGGTACCGACGGCCCTGCGGTCTCGATGCCTTTGCCGGTGTAGTCTTCCATGCGGCGGATGCGTCCGAAGGCGGACCCGGCGATGATGTCCTGGCCGACCTTGAGCGTTCCGGTGCGGACGAGGACGGTCGCGACCGGTCCTTTTTGCTTGTCGAGGTGCGCTTCGAGGACCACGGCGAGGCCGTCGCGCTTGGCGTCGGCGACGAATTCCTCGACGTCGGTCAGGAGGATGATGTTCTCGAGCAGCGAGTCGATGCCGATATTCTGTTTGGCGCTGATTTCGGAACAAAGGATCTTCCCGCCGTATTCCTCGATAAGGATGTCATTCTCGGCAAGCTCCTGTTTGACGCGATTGATGTTCGCGTCGGGCTTGTCGATCTTGTTGATGGCCACGATGACGGGGAGCCCGCGCTCTTTGAGATAGGTGATGACTTCCTTGGTCTGCTTCTGGATGCCGTCGTCGGCGGCGACCACAAGGATGGCGATGTCCGCGATGGAGACGCCGCGTTTGCGCATCGCGGAAAACGCCTCGTGCCCCGGGGTATCGATGAAGGTGATGATTTTACCGCGCTTTCGGACCTGATAGGTGCCGAGATGCTGCGTGATGCCACCGGCTTCGCCCGAGGCGACGCTTGCCTTGCGGAGCGTGTCGAGGAGGGTCGTCTTGCCGTGGTCGACGTGGCCGAGGATGGTTACGATCGGTGCGCGTGAGGGGAGTTTCTTGTCACTCTCTTTTTCCTTGGCACAGAGTGCGAGTAGGCCTTCGAGGTCGAGCGGTTTTTCCTCGGAGCCGGTTTCTTCGGCCGGGACCGCCTCGAATCCGAGATCGGAACCGATGACGCTTGCGGTTTCGAAGTCGATCTCCTCGTTGATGGTCGCGAGGATGCCGTTCTTCATGAGCTCGGTGATGACGCGCCCGACCGGCAAATCCAACCGCTCGGAAAACTCCTTCACGGTAATAGTCGCCGGGATGAATACCTGCGGTTGTGGCTGTGACGTCTCGTCTTGCGGTGTCTCGTTCATGATGATTCTTATAAGGTCGATTACTTTCCTGTCGTTTTCTTGGTGAAGGCGGCCGATTGCTTCCGTATAGCCCCGCCGATAACGTGTTTTTCCTCTTCCGAAAGGGGGTACTCCTTTACTTCGGCCCCGTTCTCGATCGGCTTGGCATAGACGCGCGTCCCTTCGCGGGTGTGGATCGACGAGATGACGAATCCGGTGTTTTTCCCGTTGAGGAGTGCGACCGCGAAGCTTTGATTTCCGCCGGTCTCTTTGAACGGGTTGAACCGCAGGAGCTCGGTCTTATGGATGCTTTCTTGTCCGAGCCGGTAGAGCTGCTCGGCGATGCCATAGAGCTTGCGGATTTCCTCGTCGGCCGCGTCGAGTCCTTCCTTCTGTTTCAGGATGATTCCTTCGAGATCGGCGCCGGATGCTCCGGAAAGGACCGCCGAAAGACTCTTTTTGAGCTTTTTGAAGCGGAAAAAAAGCGTGGCGGTCGCCACAAGACTAAGAAGTCCGAGGCCGATGGCGACGAGCGTGACCCACATTCCGTACGATGTTGAAAACAATCCTTCCATAGGGGGAATGAAACAATCCTAGCCTAACACGGAAACAGTGTCATGTAAAGGAAAAAGAGGAAGAAAAAAGGAAGGAGAGAGAGTCTTCTTCCTTTATTGATACAGATTGATAAAGGGCTTTCCGTATGTGTTTCGGAAAGCCCTTTCGTTCGGTTCCTTCAGGATTTTGCCAATGGCGGCGTTGAGGAGGAATGATGATGTGTGATAGTCCATGATCGGCCATCCCATTCGTGTAGGAACGAGAATCGTGCTATCAGATGATGCGAGGCTTCTCTAAAATCAAAACGATAGATTCCCGTGTGGAGATAAAGTTTTGCCTCTCCGATGCTCTGAACCGCTTCCTCGACTATCGACGGGACCGGTTGAAACTTGAGGAAGTATTCGAAATACTCCGCGATGTCTTTTCTTCCTCGTACGAACTGATCAGACAGAGTCGGATGAAAGGTTGCTTCTTCGGCATAGAGTTGAGCGACGGCTTCGTGGTCTCCGTTTCGCACGGACTTGCTCCATTGCGCGAAATTCTTGGACATCACGGGCTCGATGGCCCGTGGTATGGGGATAATGAGTGGCGCCATTGTTCTTCGGGGTTTTTGTTTTTTGTAATGAACGACTTTGCCTTTTTACTCCCGTGCGATTTCGTTGTCAAGCACCAATATCCCATCGGAGTATCACGCAGTATCAGAGTACGTACTCTGATACTGAAAAGGTCTTGATATATCAATCAACACCTATCACGAGAGGGGTGGCGCGAAATGACGACCGTCATTTCGCGCCCCCCTACGGTCGCATCATATCGGGTAATTTTTCGGATGAATACGTATGGAGTCAATTCGATGATCCTCTCGCAGTTTGATGTGATACGGGATTAACCGAATCACTGTTACGTTCAGGAGTTCAACTCCCAATTAGGAGTTGAACGCCTTCGATAGCAATAGAGAACACATCAAGTTGTTTCGGTATGAGTAGGGAGTCCGTCATACTGTTGGTATATATTGCCTGAGGGGACATTTCTATTTCCCGTTGACGCCGTTGACAAGGCGCTTTACCCTCTTTTAAACATGTGATATCCTAGAGCACATTGACTTCCGCTTCCCAAGTACGGGAAAAAAGAAAGCAGAGTTGTTTGAAGGTCAAAGACCGTTCGGGACCAGCCGTGCCTTCCTCCGTGAAGGGTGCCGGCGTCGAAGGTCTTTTTATTTTGTCCTTGATATCAGGAATTATCCGAAGTGCCTCTATGGCGCATAATGTAAAGAAATATGCTGACCGAGAATATCAAACGGAACCTCAAATCAGGGCTGACGGTATCGCTCATTTCCATCCCGCTCTCCGTGTCGCTTGCGGTCGCGTCCGGCGTGACGCCACTCATCGGTATCGTGACCGCTGTTTGGGCGGGGCTGATCGCGGCAATCTTCGGGGGCAGCAGCTTCAATATCGTCGGGCCGACCGGGGCGCTCTCCGGCATTATCGCGACCTTCGTCTTCACGCAGGGGATCGGGAGCGTGCCGATGCTGGCTATCGTGGCCGGCGTCGCCATCCTGGCGGCGTATTTCTTCCGACTCGAGCGATACCTCATCCTGGTCCCGTCGAGTGTCATTCACGGGTTCACGCTTGGCGTCGCGTTCATCATCGGCCTCAACGAATTCAACTTCGCCCTCGGCCTGAAGGGGCTGCCATCACATGAGAAGTTCTCCGAAAACCTCCTTGAGTCATTCCGGCATATTCCCGAGATTTCCTTTCCCGCATTCACGATATTTCTTATTTTTCTCGCCGGGCTCATCGCCTTCAAGAAATTCGTGCCAAAGCTGCCGGGCGCCATCTTTCTCGCGCCGGTCGGTATCGCGCTCGGGTATCTCGGACAGACGCATGCCATTCCGCTTTCGCTTGAGACACTCGGCATGAAGTATGGCGACATGAACTTCCAACTCTTCTCGCTCCCGCATTTCTTCTACTCGGCAACTTTGCTACGGTCGGGTCTGGTCATCGCTCTCATCGCGATCCTCGAGACGATGCTCTCGGCCAAGATTGCCGACGGTATGACAAAGACGAAGCACGACGAGCGCAAGGAGATGCTTGGCCTCGGCCTCGCGAACGTCGTTTCGGGACTTTTCGGGGGGATGCCGGCGACCGCCGCCCTGGCGCGTACCTCGCTTAATGTGAAGACCGGGGCGGAACACAAGACGTCCGCCATCATCAACTCGGTTTCCGTCGCGATCATCTCGCTCTTTCTCTTGCGCTACTTCCAGTTCATCCCGATGGCGGTCATCGCGGCCATCCTCGTCTTCGTCGCGATCCAGATGGTGGAGACGGAGCACTTCTTCCGCTTCTACCGTTTCGACAAGACCATCTTCGGTATTTCGATGATCGTCGCGGTCGTGACGGTCGTCGAGGATCCGATCACCGGCATACTGCTCGGCGTCGTGCTGTCGCTCCTCATCTCCGTCGACAAGATGTCTCACGGCCACTACGATATGCGTCCGAACCGCTCTGACCTTTCGGACACGGACGGCTCCAAGGATGGGAAGGGGAAGGAAATCGAGGAGAATCCGGATGTCCTCCTGTACTCGTTCCGTGGTCGGCTCGTGTATTTCAACAGCCGCGCCCATATCAGCCGGTTCGAGACCGGGCTTTCGCAGTACAAATACATCATTTTACGGTTGCGCGAAGTGTTCTTTATCGACCTCGATGGCGTCGAGGCGCTCAATGAGATCATCTCCGTCATCGAAGGCCGTGGGCAGAAAGTTATCCTCTCGAGCATCGACGCGAACGTCCTTGATATCCTTAAGGAAGGGATTGACGGGTACGACCGCCTCGACAAGGCGGGTATGATCTTCCCGAAGACCGAAGACGCGCTCAAGCATCTCGGCATCGAGCCGAAGGAGGCGTAGGAAACTTTTGTAGTATAAAAGAAAACCACCACGCCCTTCGCGAAGAGTGTGGTGGTTTCGTATGCTTTCGGTCCGGCCTTACGCGATGAGCGAACCGCCGTCGGCGACGATCATCGATCCGGTCAGGTAGCTGGCCGCGTCGCTCGCGAGGAAGAGGGCGATGGTCGCCATCTCGTCGGGGTCCGCATAACGACCCATCGGGATAGCGTTGAGGAATGCCTTCATCTGTTCATCGGATACGGTCGCACCGCCCGCGCTCATGGCCGCGACGCCTTCGGTCGCCACGCCTCCGGGAGCGATCGCGTTCACGCGGATCTTGTGCGGGGCGAGTTCGAGTGCGAGGTTCTTGGTAAAGCCCCAGACGCCGTGCTTGGAGTTGTCATAGGCCGCGAGTCCGACCATGCTCGGATGCAGCGCATCGATCGAGGCGACATTGATGATGGTCCCGTTTCCTTGTTCGATCATCGCCTTGGCGGCCTCACGGCAACCGAGGAACACGCCACGGCCGTTCACGGCCTGTACCTTGTCCCAGAAACCGACTTCCATGTCGAGGACCGGCGCGGTCGGGAAGATGCCCGCGTTGTTCACCATCACGTCGAGGCTTCCGAAGGCCTCCTTCGTCTTCGCGACGAGCGCCTCAATGTCCGCCTCCGCCGAGACATCGGTCTTCACGAAGATGGCCTTCCCTCCGAACTCCGCACCGAGCGCTTCAGCCTTGGCGACGCCCGCTGCTTCGTTGATGTCCGAGATGACCACGTTCGCACCCGCCTCGGCGAACCGACGTGCGATGCCGTACCCGATGCCGTTGGCGCCACCGGTCACTACCACCGTCTTTCCCGTGAAATCGAACAACTCCGCGATTTTCTTCTGTGACATAGGGTCTATCTTATGGTTTATTTTAGCTTTAAGTAGCCAATTACTTGTTCAGTATAGCATGAAAATATCTTGGTGGGAAGAAGAATCAGAAAAGAAAGAGGTGCCTATTCGACCGAATACAGCTCAAACGCCCCTTCTTTTTTTATGAGCGTTCCATGCGTCGAGATATAGTCCTGAAAACCGTAGTAGGCCCGGCAGGTCAGGAATACGTCGCTTTGGACACATCCGGCAGGCGGTTCCGAATCGAACAGGACATGCGTCACGCCGAGTTTTTGCATCCCGTCCGCTATGCCACCGTTTTCCGATAGGCAGGTAGAGAGGTATCCGAAAAAATCGGGAATAAAATGACGGAACGAATCATCGATGAAATATCCCTGCGGGTCCATGAAACCGTACACCAGCGTGTCGGATGCATCACGCTCGCGGATGAGCCGGTTGATATCTTGCCACATCGCATAGGCATCGTATCGGCGGAAGTTGCCGCAATATCTCCCAATCGATTCGAGGAGTTCTCCCATGGATGTTTCGTTCCGGGCATAGCTTGTCAACTCGGAATTTCCGGATGCGAATGCATTTATTGCGAGGACGAAGAATATCCAGGCGAATACGAGATATCGGGCCAGAACGGATGATCTCGTGCCCTCCCATTCCTTCCAGACATACGCGAGTGCTAAGAGGAAGGGGACGGTCATCGGGAGGAGATACCAGGTTTGTCCCATGAAGAAACAGGCGCCGAGCGCGAAAAATATTGCAGAGAAAGAGAGAAGAAACCGCGGATAGGGATCCTTGGTCTTACGGAGCAGCCAAATGAGCGGGGGCAGGAAGATAATGAAGAACGGACCGACCCCCGTTACATCGGAGCCGTTACCTTGTATGAACGGAAGCAGGGTGATATGGATGCGCGAGAGTGTTATGGCATCCTTTCGGTACTGTTCCGGGTGGAGCGTAAGAAATATATCCTCATTGCTGCCCTGTACGAAATACGGTTGGCAGCTCATACGCAGCTGTGCGGAGACGAAATCCTTTCCCGGGAATAACGGATACAACGGGTTTCCGTAGTAAATCTGGTCTTTTATGAGCCACGGGGAGAAGATGAAGAGCGAAATGGCAGAGACAAGGACGGCTTTATGCCAGTCGAACCCGAACGTTTTTCGGAAGAGAACAAGGGATACGAAGAGTGCCGCGACGAAGATGACGGAAGTGTATTTCACTGACAACAGTAATCCGAATATGATGCCGACAAGTATCCAGAGTCCATTTTTCCGATCTTTCGAAGTGCGGTTTTCAAAAATCTTTTTCAAGACGATGAAAAGCGCTACGACGTACAGGAACAGCGCCGATTCCACCTTCAGGTATCCGGCCGCGAACCGCAGCAACAAAGGTACCGATGCGAGGGTTGCCAATGGCCAGACATACGCCTTTCCGGCGATGCTTTTCGCCACGGTGCCGAATCCGATCGCGCCGAGAACGATGAAGGCACAATTGAGAAGGAACGGTGTCCGTGTCTCGCCGAGAAGGAGTCCTGCTTGGAAGATCATTTCCGAAAGCTGAGGGAATCCCCAATGGGGATGAAACGGGAATGGAACCAGGGAGTGATGCCGCGCATACGCGTCGGGGAAGGTGAGGTATTGGTGAAAGGTGTCCCATCCGCCGACGGCGAGGCTGGAATACGACAATACGAAACACAGGAGCGCAAGTGCGATGATGATCACGAACGCCGCATCCTCGAGTCGGATTTGTGAGGGAACGCGCATCTTCTTTTCCGAGAGGGAAACGCCTAGCTTCACAAGTTTTTTCCACCGTATGATGATGGCTCCTATCGCGAACAGGCAGGCGACCCAGGGATATGCGATGCCGAGCACATCGAGAAGAAATATGAAATATCCCCACACACCGATTCCGAGAGCTACGGATACCGTGAGAGCCTCGCTCTTTCCGAAGAGCCGAGAAGAGAAACGCTCTAAAAGAGTGTTTCCGACGACAAACGCGGATGCCAGGAATATGGAGACGACAGAAACCGAATCAAGGAAGGAAAGGAAAAAACCAGGCAAATCAGTGAGTCCTTTCTTATCCATGGATGTGATGTGGCCGATATCGAGCAGGAAGAAGAGCGTAAAGACGGTAATCACGAGAAGGGAAGGGATTCCTACGGACAAGGCGCCCTTTTCGTTTCTGGTAATGAACAGTCTGTAAGCGAAGAAAACGATGCCACTTAAGACGATGGTCATCGCTATGGCGGCGAAAAAGGAGAGCGCCGTCCGTTCATTGTCGAACCGGAACGTATTCTTGGCATGGAGAACGAAGAAGAATAGCATCCAGGCGGGAAGGAAGAATCGTGACAATCGTTTCAGTTTTCCGTTTCGTATGATCATACCCCTTTCGTGTCGTGGTCACCCGCATCCCAGGGATCGTTTTTTTGTTTCGGTATATTGCGCGCCGCGAGCAGGCCCGTCAGGACCGAATGATCCATATTGTTATAGCGGAACATTCCGTTTCTTCCGATCGTCTGCAGGTTCGGAAAGCCGTCGAGATAGTCCTTTATGATCGCGATATATTCCCGGTACGCGCCACGGTAGACCGGATATGCCTTCGCCGTCCGTTTCACGAAACCATCGACGAAATCCTCGCGCTTCGCGAGACCGATCATTTCCAGCTCTTCGAGTCCGAGTGCGATGAGTGCTGTGTCGCTCATATTCCAGAAGGTGTCTCCTTCGTCGCAGAAATATTCGAGGCCGAGCGCGCTTTGCCCGTCGTGGTCGACCATGAAGGGGCTCCAATTACCGAAGTTCTGAACGCGGCCCAATCTCACTTCAGGCGTGTGAACGTATATCCAGTTATCCGGAAACAGGTCCGCCCGGTCAAGAATAAGATTTACCGAGACGAGGCTCCGGTATCTCAGACCATTCGCGGCTCGAAGCACGTGTTCGGGCGCCTCCGGACGGATCATTCGCACGAGTTCGTCGATCGGCATGCTTGAGATGAGGAAGTCTGCCGGATACTCGGCGCCGTTCCCATCCGCGTCTTCCGTGAGAACGCTGTGAATCCTGTTGCCGTCGGCATACAATCCCGTGACGCGCGTACCGGTCTCGATTTGTCCACCACGCTCGCGTATGCGGCGCATCATCTCGTCGTAGAGCATGCCTGGTCCGAGTTTCGGGTAACGGAATTCGTCGATCAACGTCTTTACTTTGCCGTTTCGTTCCGGGAACAGGGCTTGTCGGATCGCGACGGACAAGGAAAGACCGTCGATTCTTTGTGCGGCCCATTCGGCACTGAGTTCATCGCAGGGGATTCCCCAGACCTTTTCCGTGTAGGACTTGAAAAAAATTTCGAACAGTCGTTTCCCGAAACGGTTCGATACCCATTGTTCAAACGTCCTCTCTTCCTTGGAGGGGAACATGCGGGCGGCCAGATAACTCCAAAGGATACCGATGGAATCGATCATGCCGAGTCCGAAGACGGCATTCATCGGCGTGAGCGGATAATCGAAAAATTTCCCCCGATAGCGGATCCTGGAAAGTCTCGGTCGGGTCAGGAAGTCGTCGCCCAGAAGGCTTTCCCAGAGCCGTGAAACTTCGGAAATATCGGTATGGAATCGGTGTCCACCGAGGTCGAAAAGGCATCCTTTGAAGGAGACGGTCTTGCTGATGCCTCCGACCGATCGGTCCGCCTCGAGTACGACTATGTCGCTGCCGCTCCCATTCATTTCGTACGCGGCCGATAATCCCGCCGGACCGGCGCCGAGGATGACCGTCTGTGTTCGTTTCGACATAGGTTCTGTCTGTGGTTTTTTGCCGTTCGGTATATGATTTTTTGTCTTGTTCCGATATCCGGTTACCGGTATTCCTATCCCACTGATGATACCATGGAATGCTCCCGGAGCCTCTCGACGCAGACAATCACGATATCGGAATGAAACCGGAGTGACAAGATGGATCGCGAATCGATTGACTCGGGGAGGCTTGTTATCATCTACTGAGAGCCTATCCGTTAGGAACATACCTACTGCGCCTACGATCTTCGGCGTACACACACGTACCCCCTGTCGCCCTCTCTGCAGATAGGGCTCCGCGGGTTACCCGCCTTTCCGCTCGAAGATCGTACGGCTCGTGACGGAGACCCTAACGG
>JBAXFX010000048.1:0-10310 GCA_037139695.1 Candidatus Moraniibacteriota bacterium
TTCGCGCGAAATTTTCGGATTTACAGCTCGACATGAGATTTGAGATAGATACTAACAACGGCATCTTCGGCGCCCCTCACCCCTGCCCGCAGTGCGACAGTGTTGCCGGCAGGCTCGAGGACTCGGGAGCTCCCCTCGGAAAGCCCGCTTGCATCGCTACGCAAAACGTTGCGGGCAGGGGGGGCAGGGTACGGGCAGGTACCGGATTCAGATAACAGTAAACGGTAAACAGGGGATATGGAACGGCTACTAGTTCCCTTTTTGCTTGGAATCCCTTTTCTCCCATTTCAAACCCCTTTCTCCTTTTGCTTCGGAAGTTTGAGTATCCATCTCTTTATCTTCTTTCATTTCGCCTTTACTTGTTGTACTATATTCATAGGAACCTGTCCACTCTTTTTTGCTACAGGCATGGCGGGCGGAGTCGTGGCATGGATACTTGTCCTCTCGAATAGAACGGAAACCAAAATATATGATTCAATCCAAAGTGTTCGTCGATCCGAAGGAAGTCTTCCGTTCCCTGCCAGAGAAGCCGAAGGGGACGGTAGTCGATTTCGGGTGCGGTGCCGGGTATTTCTCCATCGAATTCGCCAAGGCGATGGGCGACGAGGGTAAGGTGATCGCGATCGACGTCTTGCCATCGGCCTTGGAGGCCATGCAGAGCCGGATCAAGTCGGAGGGGCTCCGCAATATCGTGACAAAACGCGCGAACCTCGAGAAGCCGGGCGGATCCGGCCTCGCCCCGGCAAGCGTCGATTGGGTCATCGCGAAAGACGTCCTCTTTCAAAATGAGAAGCGGGGCATCATGATCGCGGAGATCGCGCGGATCATCCGTCCCGGCGGACATGCGATCGTCATGGAATGGGGCCCGATCTCGATCGGCAATATCGGTCCGGACGAGGATGACCGCGTCGCTCCGGACGAGCTTCGGGGGTTGCTCGCTTCGGCGGGCTTTTCCGAAACGCATGAATTGCCTGTCGGAGCGTTCCATTACGCGTTCCTTGTGACCAAATGACCTATGAAGAAATCCATCACCCTGCTCCGCATCGCTTCTACGCTCCCGATCTTCGCTTCGGCGTTCCTTCTTTCGGGTTGCGGGACGGTCGCGCCACCTTCGTACAAGGTCAATCTGGAAATCTGGGGGAGCCTCGACGACTCCGATTCGTACCAGCCGATCATGAACGACTATCAGCAAAAATATGCCAAGTCTCATGTCGGTTCCGTTATCTATCGGAAGGTGACCGCCGAAACCTATCGGGCGGACCTGCTAAGCGCATTTGCCGAAGGGAACGGCCCGGATGCGTTCCTTATCAGGAGTTCCTGGTTGCCCCTTTTCAAGAACCTTATCGCCCCCGCACCCGCCTACGAGATTTCCGAGCGCGAATTTCGCGATGCCTTTGTGGATGTGGCAGCGAACGACCTCGTTTCCGATGGAAAGATCTATGGCATCCCGATGTCGGTCGATTCGCTCGCGCTCTATTATAACAAGGACCTGTTCAATGCGGCCGGCATCGCGTCACCACCCTCGACCTGGGACGATGTCGCCGCCGATGCGAAACTGCTCGACTCCATAGACAATAGCGGGAACATACGACAGTCGGCTATCGCGCTCGGGACCGCGAAGAACATCAATCGTTCAACGGATGTCCTGCTCGCGCTCGCGACCCAGTACGGCATGACCCCCGCGGCCAACGGATTTTCCGACGAGGTGAACCTATCTTCGCCACCGGCATGGAAGGCACTCGCGTACTATTCCGGATTTGCCAAGCTTGGAAGCAGCCAGTATTCCTGGAACGCGAACCAGCACTATTCCGTCGACGCGTTCTACGAGGGGAATCTCGCGATGATGGTCAATTATTCGTGGCAGATCGACGCGATAAAAAAGAAGAACGCCAAGCTTAACTTCGGCGTGGCACCGCTCCCGCAGATAGCCGGAGCCGCGCCGTCGAATTATGCGAACTATTGGGTGCTGGTCGTGGCGAAACACAAGAACGAACCGGACACCGGTGGCAAGAAGTCCGCTCTTTCGACGGATACGTACGACGGTATCCGAACGCATGAGACGTGGCAATTCCTGCACTACCTCGCGTTCCCGCATCCCGGGAACAAGATAACGCTTCGGAACGCGCTTGCCACGACGAGCGTGAGCGAGGTCTCGATCGCGGACGACCCTACAAAGATATTCCTTGAGAAGTCCCGCCAGCCTGCGGCTCGTCGCGATCTTATCGAGGCACAGAAAGCCGATGCATGGCTTGCGCCGTTCGCGGCCGGGAACCTGATTGCCAAGGATTGGCGTGTCGGCGATACGGAAGCCATGGAAGGTATTCTTGCGGACGCGATCGAGTCGGTGAACCGCGGAGAAGCGACCGTCGAACAGGCGCTTTCCTTGGCGATGAACCAGATTGCACCGCTCCAAAGGAAAGCCACCGGAAATTAATCGTATGCATGATTTTCCCGCTCTCATGAAGGTCGCCCATGCCGCGGGCGTGATTGAGGACGCTGTTCCGATTTCCAAGATCCTTTCGGACACGCTCTCGTTCGTTCTTGGCGCGGCGGGCGTGTTGGCGATGGTCTCGCTCGTGGTGTCCGGGCTGCTTTACGTCATGGCTCAGGGGAACGAGACAGGTATGAGGCAGGCGAAGCAGGCTCTGATCTATTCGATCGTCGGCGTGGCAGTGATCGTTGCGGCACTGATCATTGTCCGTACGGTGGCAGGTATGGTATGATGAGCGTGTCGAAACAATCACAAAACAGAAAGGAGGTGAACGCATGAAATCAATGAAACACATCGGGTACGGCGTTCTCGCCGCGACGCTTTCGGCGCCGGTATCGGTTTTCGCACAGGGAACCGGTTTCGGGACCGTTCCCGGAGGTCCGGGCTCGTACAGTTCCGTGGCGACTTCTGGTGGTATGACCCAGGATACGATCGGTACGATTTTGACCACCGTCATGAACTGGGTGCTGGGAATCCTCGGCATCGGCGCGATCATTTCTTTCGTCATAGCGGGCATCCTCTATCTGACCGCCGCCGGCGACGAGGGGAAGACCGAGAAGGCGAAGAGCATGATGACGTACGCCATCGTCGCGGTCGTGGTGGCACTCATCGGCTATGTCGTGATCAATACGGTAGTTGGACTTCTTGGAAGTGCTAAAGTCAACGGCAGCTTCTGATTCCTGTTCGGTATGTCGGGAAACAGTCAGGCAACCCCGCACGGCGCGGGGTTGTCTTTTTTTGTCTGTGCGGTATGATGAAGGGGAAGACGTTCGAATTCCATCGGCAAGAAAAAAAGTTTCATCCGCCGATGCGACTGAAGACAAAAAACTATGAAGAACCATCCTCTCGGAGTATTGCGAAACGTCGGTATCCGTGCGACGTCACTCACGGCACTCGTCGTGTCGGTCATCGTGCCACGCGTCGTGCTTGCCGTGGCGAGCTGTACGGACGGCACGCTGATGGGCGGGGTCTGCGTCCCATCGGGTTCGTCGACCGGCTTGCCGGAGACCTCGGCAGGACAGGTGATTGTCAATGTCATGAATTGGCTCCTCGGCATACTCGGCCTGATCGCCATGATCATGTTCGTGGTGGCAGGATTCCAGTATCTCATGGCGGGTGGCGAAGAGAAGAATACCGAGGCGGCGAAGGGGAATATCAAATATGCCATCATCGGTGTCGCGGTCGCACTCCTCGGGTACGTGGTCGTCTACACCGTTCAGCAGCTCGCGACCGGCAGTTCATCGGCAACCTATTGATACCGATTTTCCGAGTGGCATTTCTTCTCATCGTTTCCCAATAGGACGTTTCATCACAAAAATATGCATACACGATTCGCCGCGTTCCCTGTCTTTCTTTTCGTGGTAGCCCTCTTTTTTCCCTCGCAAGCGACCCCGGTTTTCGCGGCGACCATGCCACCGGGAATGAATTGTGCCTGCGTGCAGGCTGATGGCACCACGGTAGACTCTTCCTCTTTCGAGGATACTCAAAAGCTCTGTAACGCACAGTGTGCCGGCCGTCCGAAGTTTCAATACGGCGTGACTGCCACCCCTCTTGCTACCGTCCCCAATGCGAATTATGATGCCACCTATGGAGGAGCGGCTAGCGGTGTCTGTACGGGGACGTGTCAGGTGGGCACGACATGCACGGGTGGCCTCACTCAACAGCCGGGTACCTGTACTTCGGCGAGCCAGATATGTTGTGGGGCTGGTACCGGTGCCGGTGCCGGTGGTGGATCGGTCGGTTCGGTTTCCTTCACGAACCCGCTCAACTTCAGCACCGTTCAGGAAGCTACAGGAGTGTTCCTTGCCGCGTTCCAGGGTATCATCGTCTGGCTTTCGCTCCTCTTCATCGTTCTCGGAGGCATCTTCTACATCACGTCGGCCGGCGACGAGAAAAAGATAGGCACCGCCAAGAAAATGATTACCGCCGCGATGATCGGACTCGCGATCGGCGTGGCGGCACCATCATTCCTCAAGGTGATCGGCGACGTGCTCGGATGGGGTGGCGCGCAGGTGCCGACCGAGGTGAGCAGTGCCAAGTCCATGGTCCAGATCATCCAAGGCGTCCTGAACTTCCTCCTTGGCATCTCGGGTCTGCTCGCGATGATCATGCTCGTCATCGGTGGCTTCATGTTCTTCGCTTCCGCCGGCGACGAGAAGCGCGCCGAAACGGCCAAGAGCCTGGTGAAGTATTCGATCATGGGTATCGCGGTCGTGGTCCTGTCGCTCATCATCATCCGGACGATCGCGATGCTGCTCTCGGGAACGGCATAGATCGTTTCATACTGCACGGAAAAAGAAAACGGCCCGAGGAGTTTTTCCTGGGCCGTTTTTAGCGATTACTCGAACGCGACGTTAATCGTCGTTTCGCCGAGTTTGAATTTCCCCGACCTCAGGTTCTCCTCGGTATCGGGCGGGACGCGCAATCTGATGGAGATTTTGCCCTCAGTCACCGTTATCTTGCCTCCGTTCACCGTTCCTTCTCCGGCAACAAGCGTGTACGCCGGGTCTTTCAGTGAATTCCGTGTGGCACTCATTCCCGTATTGCTGTTTGAGTCCGGTATATAGACGATGATCACCGGATTCGCATCTACGAGTCTGAAGGTCCGTTCGCCGTCCGGAATACCGGTAAGCGTAATCGGCTCGAGACTCTTGACGGTCACGCCGAACGTTTTCCCGGAGTATTTCGGTGCAGCTTCGGGTCCCTGGGTCGGGTTGTTAACAGGACTGCTCGCTGACGGGACGCTGACCGGGGTGGCCTGTTTTGATGAGGTCTCAAACGCACCGTATAATCCGCAGATGACGATTATTCCTCCGATAATCATTCCGTATGGCGCGTATTTCTTGATGGGTGATTCCGGAAGCACGTTCACCAATGCGACCATGAGGAGGAGCGCCAATTCCGGCAATGCCCAGAAGATGACCTGTATCTGGAAAATCCCGTGGAAGAAGGCGAGAGCCGATATCAGGAACGCGAATACCGTTACCGGTTGGACGACATACTTGATAAGCGCCTCCCAACCTCCTTGAACCAGTTTCTTGATCTCGACGTCGGGGAGTCCCGCCGCCCCTTTCTGAAGGACCTCGCTCATCTGGAAGTTCGGCAATTTCGATGCGGCGCCGAGTCCTAACGCGGGCAGGACGACCCTGTAATCCGCGATGACCCAGAAAGTGCCGATGATGATTCCGATCCCGATGACAAAGTCCATCATCTGCAGGTATTTGCTGCAGATGACGATGACCATGAATATGAGTATTCCCGTTGCGACCACTACCTTGAAGAGTTTCGCACGGAGATCATTCGCGTATTGGACAAATCTTTCAGGATGTTGTTCCCAACCGCGCAACACTTCCACCCAATCTTTTGTTACGGTACTACTACTCATCGTTCCCTCCGTTTGTTATTTGACAAAAATTTTTTCCAACACCGGCGCGATGACACAGGCGGCCGCGATGATCGCGATGATCATCCAGAGAATATTCCCGAGCCGGTCGACCTTATCCCTTTCGACCTGTCTCTTCTTTCTTTCCGTCGCTTCCTTTTCTTCTTCCTCTTCCTTTTTTACGGCGAGGGCGGCGAGGCACTCGTCATGGAACGCCGTATCCTTTCGGGCATCCTCCTCGGTTCTGGTGCCGAGAACTTTCTTGTACTTCTCCTTTCCGAGACGACGTCTCATGAGAAACCAGTACGTGGCATCAAGCGCCTTATCCTTTTCTTCCGTCACCTTTTCCTTCGCCTCCTGCTGGAGGGATTTTTCCCGGATATAGTGACGCTTGATGAGAATATGCTTCATCGCATATTCACCTTTCCCGTCCTTGTCGAGCTCAAGTATTTTTCCGGCTATGAAGGCGAGATACCGTGTCCGAATATCCGACTTCTTATACAGGTTCGAGATGGGAATTCGTTCGAACTCCTCGAAGAGCTCATCGCGTTCCGGCCCCTTGGCACTCGACCCGGTCTTGACCTGTTTCTTCGTCTTCGTCCGATTCTCGTGCTCTTCGATCTGATTTTGCTTCACGATATAGTATCGGAAGTTGTCAGCCTGGTGCTTGTCCAGGATTTCATAGAGTCTTGAGAGAATATCGAAGTGTTCCGAGTCGAGATGCATCTCCAGCTGCGACATAACCGCCTCGTCTTCCTTCGTGAAGATATTGGTCGGTACTTCCCTCTCTTTTTCTCCACCTTCTTTTGCTACGCCATCCCCCTTCGGTCGGCCGAGCAGGCCGGTGAGTCCGGGGATATGCATCATGATCGACGCGAGATTCGCGAAGATGTCCACGAGATCGATTGTTTTTTCAGTTCTATCTCCAGCCATAGTGGCCTCCTCTTTTTTATGTTGTTTGATGAAATTTTTTTAATGTGCCCGTTACGGGGTGTCCGAAGGCGGGCACTGAAACCGTAACGGGGTATTTTAGCATGAACATGCGAAAAAGTCAATTCAAGCGCGAGAAAATGGCAAACCGGACAAAAAGAGACAAATCATGGCTTTATTAAAGTATTATTCGACTAAATACTGGTGTGAACGGAGTTCGCCTCGCCGTTCGCGAAGGCCGGGGTCATTGAGACATTAAGAAATGTAAGTGAAGTCCATTCGTTGAGACATCCAGGAATGTAATCGAACATTGCGGTTCCATTTGACAGGAACCCCGTTTCGCCCTATACTACGCTCATACGGATAGGGGTGGTGACGGAGTTCGCGCGAGCGGACTTTTTTCTTTAGAAGAGGCTCATAGTGGCTACTGGAGACAGTCTATTCGTACTTAATTAATGAAGAGTGACTCCCATCCCTCACCCGGTGCGCGGGTCAAGAGCCACGAAAATGTGATGGACTATCCTCCTTTATGGTCGGATAATCCCCCCCCTCGGGCAGGGGCTCCCACCCCTCAGTCCTGAGTACAGGACAGCTCCCCTCGGGCAGGGGCTCCCACCCCTCAGTCCTGAGTACAGGACAGCTCCCCTCGGGCAGGGGAGCGGGAAACGATATAAGCAAGTAAAATAAGTAAGTAAACAGCGTCGCATTCCGTATATTCATACGGAGGGCGACAGAATAAGCAATCATATGGCAGCAAGAAAGAAGGCGGCTCCGGAACCGGAGCAGAGTCTCTCGGGACGGCTCGGTGAATTCGGCAGCGCGATCATGCAGATCGTGGACGAGAAAGGCCTCCCGAAGGAGAAGGTACTCGAAGTGGTCGAGGCGGCGCTCGCCGTCGCGTACAAACGCGACTATGGCAAGAAGAGTCAGGTCATTCGCGCGCAGTTCGACGAGATCGCGAAGACCGCGAGTTTTTTTCTCGTGAAGGAAGTCGTGGACGAGACGACCCGCGAGTTCGTGGAGGAGGCTGAGGAGACCGACGAGGCAGTGGCTCCCGAGGTTTCCGCAGTTGCCACTTCGGATGTTGTTGCGGATGAAGACCGACTTCCCCGGTACAATCCCGAGCGAGATCTGACGCTCGATGACGCGAAGCTTATCAAGAAGAACGCGAAGGTCGGCGATATCATCGAGATCGAGCTCCCATCGCACGAGGACTTCGGTCGGGTCGCGGCACAGACGGCCAAACAGGTCGTCATCCAGCGTCTGCGTGAGGCGGAACGTGAAGTGATGTTCGAGGAATACAAGGATCACGAAGGCGAAGTGCTCAACGGCATCATCCAGCGTATCGAGGGACGCAATGTCTATGTCGACCTCGGCAAGTCGGTCGGCATCCTGTTCCCGTCGGAGCAGGTCGAGACCGAGAGCTATCGCATCGGGCAACACATCAAGGTATATCTTGTCCGTGTCGAGGCGGAATCGAAGGGCCCCGGACTCGTCTTGTCCCGTTCGCATCCGGATATGATCCGACACCTCTTCTCGCTCGAGGTCCCCGAGATTACCGCGGGCACCGTGGAGATCAGGGCGATCGCCCGCGAGGCGGGATCGCGCACCAAGATCGCGGTCTCCGCGAACCAAGAGGGCGTCGACCCGATCGGGTCGTGTGTCGGGCAACGTGGGACACGCGTGCAGGCGGTCATCGACGAACTCGGCGGCGAGAAGGTCGACATCATCGAATGGAACGATGATCCGGTGAAGTTCATCATCGCGGCGATGAGTCCGGCCAAGGTCGTTTCAGTCGAGATCTTCGACGATGCGGAAGGCCGGCGTGCCAAGGTGGTCGTTCCCGAGGAGCAACTGTCGCTTGCGATCGGTAAGCGTGGGCAGAATGTCCGGCTCGCGGCGAAGCTCGCCGGGTGTCGTATCGACGTGACGGGCGCCGGTGTCCCGGTCGTGCCCGACGCAACCGAAACTCCCATAGCCCCCGAAGCCGTGGCTGCTCCTGAAACCCCCGAAACGCCTGATGCCGAAACTCCCGCAGCTAAGTAACGTGTTTCGGATTTCGGAACACGACGACGGATATCGATTTTATTTCATTCTTATTTTTCGCGTATGGATGTCTCGGTGAAACCGCTTCCGCAGTCCAAGGCAGAACTTTCCGTCTCGATTCCCTGGGAGGAATGGCGAGGGGAGATCGATCACGCGGCGGAACATCTTTCCAAGAACGTGAAGGTCGAGGGATTCCGGTCCGGAAAGATTCCTCGCGCGGTCCTGGAGAAGAAGCTCGGCAAGACAACCCTCCTCATCGAGGGGGCGGAACATGCGATCGACCATCTGTTCCCGAGCGTCCTGCGCGAGGCCAAGGTGGACGCCATCGGTAAGCCGGAGATCCGGCTCGACGACGTAAACGAGGGCGAGGCCCTGTGCTTCACCGTAACGACCGCGATCATGCCGGAAGCATCGCTTGGCGCCTGGGAGAAGGCCGTCCGTTCCGTGAACGCGAAACATGCCAAGGAGAAGACGACGGTGTCGGAAGAAGACATCGAGAAGGAGCTTGGCCGCGTGGCACGGAGTCGGGCAAAGCTTGTGACCGTGAACCGTGCCGCCAAGGATGGGGATGCGGTCGAGGTGGACTTTGTCGTGAGTCGGGACGGAGTACCGATAGAGGGCGGGACGGGACGGAAGCATCCGATCGTGCTCGGTTCGGGCGCGTTCATTCCGGGATTTGAAGAGGCGGTCGTCGGCATGGAGGTCGGCGCGGAAAAGACGTTCACTCTTTTGTTTCCCGATACCTATCACGAGAAGGCGCTCGCTGGGAAGCCGGCGGAGTTTGCCGTGAAGCTACTCCTCGTGCAGGAGCAGGAGATTCCGGAGCTTACCGATGAGTTCGCGAAATCACTCGGGCGGTTCGAGAATCTTGCGGCGCTGCGTGCGAGTATCAGCGAGGGTATGGCAGTGGAGAAAGCGGATCAGGAACAGGAACGTCACCGCACCGATATTCTCGATGCGATCGTCGCCGAGACGAAAGCCGAGCTTCCCGATGTCCTTGTCGAGGGCGAGCTTCGTCGGATGATTTCCGAATTCGGACAGCAGGCGGCCATGACCGGACTGTCTCTTGATGATTATTTGTCCCGTATGGGAAAGACGGAAGCGGATCTTTCGGTCGAATGGCGACCGCAGGCGGGAAAGCGACTCTTGTCGCAGCTCGCGCTCGAATCGATCGCAAAGGAGCAGGATATCGATGTCGCGAACGAGGAAATCGAGGCCGAGATGAACAAGGTGCTTGCCTATGCCAAGAGCGTCAAGCAGGCCGAGAAAGACCTTGATCTGGCCGCGATCTATGCCGCCATCCGCGAGCGCTCACGCAATGAGAAAGTGCTCGTCTATCTGGAAACCTTGTAACCGAAGGGGTAAGGGCGCGGTAAGATTCGGAAGAGCCAGGCTTCTCGGTATCTCTCTTAGTATCTATCTCAAATCTCATGTCGAGCTGTAAATCCGAAAATTTCGTTT
>JBAXFX010000049.1:0-10228 GCA_037139695.1 Candidatus Moraniibacteriota bacterium
AATATGAAGGATGCTTATAAAGAGGCACTGGTTCCCGATGAGGTGGTTTCTTAAAAAGATCTTACTCGACATATTCTTAAAAACGATATGCCGACTTCGACCGATCTTTTTTTAGAACGTGCCGATTAATAAACTTCAAGAAGACCAACCCGATCTCCTACCAGTGCCGAATCGATGGAAGTTTCCCTCTATTGTCTGTCGTTCCCACGAAGCTTGTCCCCGACTTGATCGGGGATCGGGAATCTTAACGGAAGGATATACGACAGATGTGTTTGACTCGGTATTATGTATAGGCTCAACACGTTAACTCGTGAACGGATTACCTCATTTCCGATTTCGACCAAAAACTATCCCCGTATCAAGCCATTTTTCCGAACCGTTTTCAAGTTCGGAAACAACGCTTAAAAGAGACAGTAACATAATCTGACGATCGCATTATTATGTTACTGGTTTCGATGGCTATCATCCAAGAAAAAATGAACCAGGTGCGGTTCATTTTTTCTTGGTGTCTGCCCTCTTCGCACTCGTATCCGCGGAAGATGAGGCCTGCGATGCGGTAGCCGAAGCCGAGCCTGGCGACGGGGTCGTGGCGGTCGCGTCCGGCGGAGGCGTCCAATCCCTGTAGGCGAAGAAGGCGCGGTTCTCGGTGCGTAGGTCTATATACCGGAGCGCGGAACGCCGGTCGGCCGGGATCTCCTTGTCGAGCACGAGCTGAAGCGAAGCGATCGTCTTCCCCGGATCGATAGCAAGGTTTACGAGGATGTCCCACCCTTCCTCCGTCGTGATCCGCACTTCGTCCGACACGGACGACGGGGAATGGAACGGGAGCGCGATGGTAAAACCGCGGTCCGGAAGTTCCGTCGCGAGACGAATGATCGCCCTAGCCGACTTCATCTCAAAAAGCGGCTTGCCGATATCCACCAGGCCGGCACTGTCATCGTAGACGCGCAGAAGGAACGGCTCATTCTCCGGCGTCTCGGCACTCGAGGCATCCTGGGCTACGCCGTCGTCACCGATGAGAAAGCACGAGTCACCGGAACACCACAGGAGTATCCGATCCCGTTCGGTCGCTCCGATACGTATCCCACTCGGGAAGTCCCTGGATACGGACACGCTTGCGAGCTTCGGGAATGCCCGCAACAAGTCGCGACCGAGCGAATCGGTCGGCACCAGAAAAAAATTATCCTGCGGAAATACCCGAAGCGCTTTCTGGGCAAGCCGCTCCCGGACGAATGCTTCTATTTTCTCCGACGACACGTCTTTCGTCCCGGATACCTCGACCGTCCGAATCGTATGAAAATCGGAAAAGAACAGGGTATATGCGGCCACGGACAGGAAGAACATCCACAAGAGCATCATCCCCCACAAGATACCTCCGGATCGCTCCGGTTTCTCGCGGACCAGAAGTGGCTTTCGGACTTTCCGATCCGGCAGGAACGCCTCCCGGAACATGTGTTCATGCGGTGAGGCGATTCGTTTTTCCCGCTTCGGAATCGGCGTGAATTTCGGTTTTGATTTCAATTTCGGTTTCATTTTTTTCTCTTTCTTCCACTACATGAATCAGAGCGAGACGAGGAACAGCCGATCGAGCAGGAGCCGGACGTTCGCGTTCGTATCCCGAAGCGAGCGAGTCGTTTTCTCGATGTCTTCCAGAAAGCGATACCGTCGCACTACTGCCTTCGTGGAATCGTCGCGCTTGCGCACGTTTCGGAGCCCGGCCACCCACCATTCGAACACCTCGGCCGCCTCGGAAGGCGACGCGGACAATTTTTCCGAGAGGGAAAGTCGCTCACAAAAGGAAAGCGACGAGATCCGGAAAAGCGACCGGAGTAGATCCCGTCTTCCGGAAAATTCGTCCGGACTAGCAGCTGCGCCTACGACGATTCCCGGGCGACCGAGCGAAAAGAAGAACGGCTCCACCGCAGCCTCTCCAGAAAGGAAAGTACCAAAACCGGCACGCATCATATCTTCGGGAATGGCCGAGAATGGGACCCGGAAGGTCCGGGAAACGACCGTGTCACGAAGCAGACCCGTCCGCGACGCGACCAGAAGCAGGACCGACGATGTATTGGGCTCTTCGAGCAGTTTAAGAAGTGCGTTCTGTGCTTCCTCGGTCATCCGGTCGGCATCATCGATCAAGACGACACGGCGCCGCGCCTCTGCCGGAAACCGACTCAGGAACTGCCCCGCATTTCGGACAGTATCGACGGATATACTCCGCTTTCCGCCATCCTTTTTTGCCACGGGGTTGATCAGGAGGAAATCCTGTTTCCGCGACGGGTCCTCACCCGGGAACCCGAGGAGCGACGCGGCAAACTCAAGCGCCACGAGACGCTTGCCGACACCTTCCGGTCCGAAAAACAGAAACGCGTGATGAGGAAGATCGCCCCGGGAAATCTTCCCAAGGAGGTCCCGCTGATGTGCGTGTCCGATGATATCCATATCATTCTGTCATATTGAGACGCTCTCCTTTTCCCTCGGAAGAGGCTTGCCCCGAGATACCTAGGGTCGAGGTGAACGTATTTCGAGAGTCATTCCATGCGATCACTGTCCGTTTTTTTCAGAAGCTCCCGCCATGCCGATAGGAACCGCTCTTCTGAAAACCCTTCCGTAACAGCTGGATCAGCCATATACGCCGCATCCCCCCGATCAAGAAACCGGCGCACCGCGTCCGCGAGCACTTCGGGCGTCGCGACCCCGAACAATTCCCCCGTGCGTCCTTCCTCGACAATCTCTGCCGTTCCACCCGTCCTGAGCGCGATGACCGGCGTCCCGAAACGAACGGCTTCCGCCGCCGCCAGACCGAAATCCTCTTCCGACGGGACAATGACTGCCTTCGCGAGGCGATAGAGCGATACCAGTTCTGCGTCATCCACACCGCCGAGAAAAGTAACTGTTCCCTTCGCAAGCGACTCGAGATGCCGCCGTTCTCGACCCTCACCGACGATACGAAGTGGCAACTGAAGTTTATTGAAAGCCTCGATCGCGATATCAATGCCCTTGCTCGCAGTCAGCCTCGACACCACCAGAAAAAAATCCTCTCGTTCCCCCGCTCCCCTGCCAGAGGGGAGCTGTCCCGTATTCGGGACTGAGGGGTGGGAGCCCCTGCCAGAGGGGAGCTGTCCCGTATTCGGGGCTGAGGGGTGGGAGTTTTCCGACAGCGTCACTGGCGGATGAATCACGACCGAGTCACGCCGATAGTATTTTTTGGCGCGTGCCCTCGTATATTCGGAATTGGAAACGAGAACATCCGGACGGTCGGCCGCCTCGCGGTCCCACACGCGTAGGTATGACAGATACATCCGCCCGAAGAAACGACGGCAGATGCCGGCTCGGACGGCATCCAGGTACCGTTCGTTCGCATCCCACAGGAGTCGCATCGGCGAATGAAGATACGCGATATGCGTCGTGCGCAACCGGGTCACGATCCCCTTCGACCACGCGCCCGAAGAAGAAATGACCGCGTCGAACTCGCGCAGGTCAAGCGACTCCGCGGCTACGGCATAAAACGGCAACAGCCATCGGTACCGCTTGCGAAGAGACTTCGGCAATTTCTGCAAAAACGAAGTCCGTATCTCGCGCCCCGAGAACCGCCCCTTCATCGCTTCCGGATCGTAGAGCAGCGTATAGATCGGCGCATCCAAATCGAGCTTAATCAGACTTTCCAGCACCCGCTCCGCTCCCCCATACGAAACAAGGAAGTCATGTACAAAGGCTATTTTCTTTTTTGACTCTTGACTTTTATCCATAGAATCACTATATTCTGAAGTCATCTATTGTCATTTAGTAACTCGCAAGCCACTCAGAGGGATCATATCCTACATCGCCGTTATCATCTTATCCGTTGCAAATTTCCTGAAAAAAATGCAGGAAACTACTTATCGTCTACGCAATAGCACTGTTGTTTGTTCCATTGTATGGCATCTGTGGAATTTTAACCTTTCTGTTTGCGGCCCGTCCTTCCTTCCTCCTTCTCACATTTATCGCGCCAGGCATCGGATCTGAGCTCATGCATATTTGGATTTTTCAAGTCCTCGTCGCATTCGGAACAAGTCCTTCGGGACAACGGGAGAACACGAATTCACAATGCCGCTCCTCACAATTTCATGAAGCGATATCTCGAGTCTCCCCCTTTGTCCCAAAGGGGGACTGATTCCGTCCAAGGTAAGAAATCAGGGGGATTGGAAACGAAAACGACTAATCCTCATCTTTCCGAAGCGTATCCGCGATATCACGGGCGCACTTTCCCCAGTCGAACCGTTCCGCATTGATCCGACCTTTCTCCAGTATACCACTCCTGAGCACCGGATCGGAAAGAATCTCCCAGATACGGTCAGCGATCGATTCGGCCGACAACGGATCGGCGTACAAGGCACCCTCTCCTCCGATCTCCGGTAAAGAAGAGACATTCGAGGTCACCACCGGCACACCGGCCGATTGTGCCTCAACCACCGGCAATCCGAACCCTTCATAGAGCGACGGAAAAATAAAGACATCGGCACCCGCCAAAAGCACCACCTTCGTCGATTCGTCCACGTATCCCATCTCGATGATATCGCTCCGATAGCCCGACATCTCGATCGCGTTCCTCACGTCCGCATACCCATATCCCGGCTTCCCCGCGAGCACGAGCCGGTGTGATATGCGGTGACGCTTTTTCAAGATATCGAACGCCTCGACGATCCGTCGCACATTCTTTCGTTCCTCGATCCGCCCGACGGACAGTAGGTATGGCCGTTCAATTCCCCGGTCCAGATTCGAAATTGTTCCGCCCCCCCGCTCCCCTGCCTGAGGGGAGCTGTCCCGTATTCGGGACTGAGGGGTGGGAGCCCCTGCCTGAGGGGAGCTGTCGAGTCCTCGAGACTGAGGGGTGGGAGCCCCTGCCTCATCCTCAGTTATCTGTTCCATGTTATCTGTTATCTGTCTTTCCGGCCTCCCCTCATACACCACCCGTATCTTTTCCGCGGACACCTTATAGAGCCGTATCAAATCGCGTTTCGTGTTCTCGGACACGGCGATGACCGTCTCCGCCACGCGGCAGGAAAAAAGTATGACCGCTCGCATATAGAACCGCTCCCACCATGAATAGCTTTCCGGCGAAAATTCATATTCAAGCCCGTGTATGGTCACGATGGACCGAGGGTGAATAATCGGGATCGTATGTGCCGGCACGAACAAGACATCGGGCCGATGCAAAAGCATCTCAAGCGAGAGCCGGATATGCGTCCAGAACCGCGACGCCCGAAGCGCCTTGACCTCCCACAATTCCGGCAACTCGAAATCCGGGCCCTGCCCCGTGCGGACATATAAAATCACCCGCTCATCCCCGAGCGGGTCCCGAAGGTGTGCGATGACCTGGTACGCGTATTCCTCGATGCCGGTCCGATTCCGCAGGAATGCCCGCGACGCGTCGATGCCTATGACCATATTGAATGACTCACAACTGACAACCTACAACTGAAAACGACCGGGGTCTACTGTACCATTACTGCCTACGGGTTGTAAGTCGCCAGTCGTCAGTTGTTAGTCGCGAAGGCTACTTCCCCAACATAATACTCCGCTTGTACGCGTCGAGATTCTCGAGTACGATACCGGTCCCGCGTGCCACGCAGAACGCCGGATCGTCCGCCACGTAGCATGGCACACCGATCGTCTTACTGATCAGCTGGTCGAGAAAACGGAGTTGGGACGTCCCCCCCGAGAGCACCATCCCTTTATCCATGATGTCCGCCGAAAGTTCCGGCGGTGTTTCCTGGAGGACCTGTTTCACCACGTTGATGATCTCGCGGAGTTCGTCTTGGACCGCCTCGGTCACCTCGTTGGACGAGATGGATACCGTCCGTGGCAGGCCTCCCATGAGGTCACGTCCGCGGATGTCCATATGATCCTCCTTGACCTGCGCGATGGCCGCGCCGATCTTGATCTTGAGTTCCTCTGCCGTCCGCTCCCCGATCGCGAGGCTGTACTTGCGCTTGATGAAATCGGAAATGGCAAGGTCGATCCGGTTCCCGCCGACGCGGGCCGACGCCGACGCGACCACGCCACCGAGCGAGATAACCGCGATCTCGGATGTCCCGCCGCCGATATTGATGATCATATTCCCCTGCGCGGTATGGATCGGGATGCCTGCGCCGATCGCCGCGAGGATCGGCTCCTTCACCACATAGGCCGCGCGCGCGCCCGCCTTGTTCGCCGCATCGATGACCGCCCGGCGCTCGGTCGAGGTCACGCCCGCCGGAATGGACAGTACGACTTCCGGACGGATCAGTCGGAACCGACCGCTGACCTTCTGTATGAAATACCGGAGCATCGCCTCGGTCACGCGATAGTCGGCGATCGCCCCGTCTCGCAGCGGCTGAGACGCGACGATCGTATCCGGTGTCCGCCCGATCATTTCCTTCGCCTCGTTCCCGACCGCAAGCACCTTGTTCTCGAGCACCGAGATCGCCACGACGGACGGCTCGTTCACCACGACGCCCTTGCCCGGCACGAACACGAGCGTGTTCGCGGTCCCGAGATCGATACCGATTTTTCGCACGAATGGATTCATAGGGATCGGATGGAAAATGGAAAATGGAAAACGTAAAAAATCGTGTCTGAAACCTTTCAGGCTTTTTTGTATTCGTTTTTATGTTTACGATCGCGTTCGTCGTATATCCGCCCCGAGTGCCGCCAACCGTTCCTCAATCCGCTCATACCCGCGATCTACCTGGTAGATATCCTCGATGACGGTCTTTCCTTCGGCTGCGAGCGCCGCAATAATGAGCGCCGCACCCGCCCGGAGGTCATAACTTCGGATCGTCGTCCCTCGCAACCGTGCCGGTCCGCGAAAGAGCACCTGATGCGGATTAAGCACCGTCGCGACGGCCCGCATCTTCTCGAGCTCGGTAACGTAATTGAAGCGGCCCTCGAAGACCGTGTCGAAAAGGAGTGTCTCCCCGTCGGCCAGTGCGGCCAGCACGCCGAAGGGCGCCTGTACGTCAGACGGTATGCCGGGATATGTTCGCGTATCAATTTTCGACGCCGCGACGAGCCGCTTTGCCGGAACGACGGTGATGGATTCCCCTTCGACGCGGAAATCCGCCCCGAACTCGCGGAGCTTCTCCAGCACGATGTCGAGATGATGCTCATGCGCGTTCCGTACGGTGATCGGGCTCCCCGTTGCCACACCGAGAATGAGAAAGGTCGCTGCCTCGTTGGCGTCCGGAATAACCGTATGTTCCGCGCCGGAAAGGTGCACTGCTCCTTCGATCTCGATTACGTGCGTCCCGAGCCCGGCGATCTTCGCGCCCATCTTCTGCAGAAACCGTCCAAGGTCTTCCACGTGTGGCTCGGCGGCCGCAACCCGGATGACCGTTTTTCCCGGCATGCCCGCGGCGAGCATCATCGCGTTCTCGGTCGCCGTCACCGACAGTTCCCGAAGAGCGATGTCATGAGGCGCTCGCCCCGACGCGTCGATGCGATAGTCCTTGCCATCGCTTTCGATGCCAATCCCGAGTTTTCGGAGCGCGTCGAAGTGTGTCCCCACCGGACGTGCCCCGATAACGCATCCGCCGGGATGAGCAAGCGTGAACCGGTCGAATCGCGCGGAAAGCGACCCGAGCAACAGGATCGACGAGCGGATCTTCTTCACAGGCGCCGTGTCCATCCGCAACGGATCCACGTCCTTCGGGGTCACGGCCACTGTCCGTTCATCGCGCCACTCGACCACGGCTCCCATGCTCTCAAGAATTTCGATAAGACGAAAGACGTCCTCGATGCGCGGGACGTTACCGATGACACTCGTCTCTTGGGAAAGAAGGGTCGCCGCCAAAATCGGCAGCGCCGCATTTTTCGATCCACGGACGTCGATGGCTCCTCCGAGCCGTTTTCCTCCTTCTATTTCGAATCGTTCCATGCCTGCCATTCTAGCCGAAAAACCCTTTTCAGGCAAGGAAAAGAAATACTTTAAAAAAGCCTTTCCAAAGAAAAAAAAGCCACTTTTGCCTCTACGAGAACGAAAAAGGGTCAACTAAGGAGCTAAGCTCCTGAGTACAAGGTGGTAGTGATTCGGGCTAAGCCAATATGCGATAATTTCATTCGATGGTTGCGATTCTTCCAAGGAGCTAAGCTCCTGTATACAGGAGCTTAGCTCCTTGGAAAGTCGTTCTTCATTCCGGAACCCGTCCCCTTTGTCTCCCCTTCCGTCTCCCTTTTGTTTCCCCTTCATCTCCCCTTCCGTCTTTGCGAGGAGTCTTCGACGAAGCAATCCAGTCCTGTCGCTTGTGAGCTTTGTGGGAGCAGGTTGTCTCCCCCTGGAGAGCACCCTGCTCCGGACAATTTTTCTCTTTCATCAAGCCGTAGTTTCAACGAAGGCGGGCTTGCCACGCCGTAGTCTTGACGAAGGCGGGCTTGCCACGCCGTAGTCTTGACGAAGGCGGGCTTGCCACGCCGTAGTCTTGACGAAGGCGGGATTTGTCTTGTCCGCGTTACGATGTCGTGCAGTTTCGGAAAACGAATATTTGACGTGTCTTCGGACCAAGCATATACTCTACGATGTATGGAATGTTGAGGAGAATTTTATGGAACAGAAAGATACGATGACTCTCGATGACCTGGCCCGAATCGTTCAGAACGGCTTTTTGAAAATAGATGAAAGATTGGACAGTATGGATGAAAGATTGGACAGTATGGATACGCGATTGGACAGTATGGATGGGCGATTGGACAGTATGGATGCGCGATTGGACAGTATGGATGGGCGACTCCATAATCTCGAAGATACGACTGCGGATATCAAGGCCAATCTCAACAAGAAAGTCGATAAGATCGAATACAATACCCTCGAATATCGTGTCGAGCGGCTGGAAGAAGCACCCGCCATATAACAAATCTTCCGATACACCAAGACCCGCTCTTCGCGAAGAGCGGGTTTTTGATTATACACATAACACCATGAAAGAGTACTGTCATCCCGGGCTTATGACTGGCGTATGCCGGTTGACCCGGGATCCATGAAATACGCCTACACGCCCAGCGCTCTTTCAGTTCCCTCCTCTCCCCTCGGGAGAGGATGTCCGGTACTCCGGACAGGTGAGGGTCCGAGACTGAAGGTCCGTCGATTCAATATGCATCGAAAAACAAAAAAGCCCGGAATCGATGATTCCGGGCCTGAATTTTCTATCGCCGTCCGATCGCCCTCAGGGTATCGCGAACTTTGTGTGCAAGCCGTCGTTCCTCCTTATAGTATATCCCGGAAGAAAGTACTAAACCAAACGCGGTAATAAACCATCCCGTATACACCAACGAAATAATCAGCGGAACGACACACATGAGATATGGCAGTACCTCGTACGGGTCGCTGAAAAAGGAATATGCGAAAAGCACGCTCTTCCTATCCGGCTCTTCGGACGCTTCCCATTGGCATTCGACGGCTGCCCAGCATTGGCTGGAAACGAAGAGACACCAGACCAGGATAACCGTGGCAAGCGCCAATCGTCCGCTTGATTCCGGATGAAACCCACAATAATCGAGTACTCGTACGCCAAGCTCCGGATTCACGAGCATCACCGAAAAGAGGACCGATATGAACCATGCCGGGAGCCATGCCGCCAACAAACGGGGATTTCTGAGTAGGGAACGCTGTCTGATCTCCGTCTCTTCCCGTTCAAAAAGAATCCTGACCCAGGCGGATGCCGTCTCCGTTAATCCGAAACGGGTCCCGATGGCTGAAACCATTCCGTTCTCATACCGTGAAAGTGCCCTATATCGGAAACATACCGTCGTCATAAACCCCTCCTTTTTTGTTAAGGTTATCAAAACCGTCGTCGCTTCTTTTGACCGGATACTATCGCGAGACCTGCCCTGTGTCAATCAGGAACAAGACTCAGACTTTCGATTTACAATCATTTCTCCTCGATGATTGTCCAGTCGAAGATGATCGGATCGGACACGGGGTCTTTTACGGAAACGGTGAAGCTCTTGCCGGATTTCCGTGCGGAGACGGCGATCGGTTCGGGGACGTCCGGGGTGACGAAGATGCGCGAGGTATCCGACACCGCGGTCGTATCGATCGTGACCGTTTTCCCGTCCCGATCTTTCACCGATTGATCGGCCATCGGAAGGCCGGTATAGTCGTCGTTGCCATCGCCGTCCGTGTCGGTCGCAACCGGATACAAGGTTGCTTTCCCGATCGTCGCTGCCTTCGGATCGACGACGGTGATGACGAGTCCGCCGGTTTCGACGAGGG
>JBAXFX010000050.1:0-10019 GCA_037139695.1 Candidatus Moraniibacteriota bacterium
CGGAAAAGTCCAGTTTCTATCTTTAAATCAGTCCACTTTCTATTTTTAAATAACACCGGTTATGCGAAGGTTGATTTTTCCTTTCGGAAGTGCTATACTATAACCAGATGAATAGGAAGGGAAAGACCGGGTGACCCGGTCTTTTTATATGGAAATTTCATTAGAATCCTTTGATAAGGGAAAAAACAAAGACAGAGACTATGAAACGCACGACTCCCGTCGCCAAGAAGGGCGACAAAAAAAAGAAAAACAGCCCAGTACAGGACGAAAGTGTCCTGTATCTTTCCGTCCTTCTGGCCTCGGTCGGATTCATCGCCCTTTTGATCTCGGCCGCCGCTACAGGCGTCGGATATGATATTGACGCGGTCGGAACGGCCCCTGTAGCCACTTCGCATGCAAAGACCCGGTTCGAGCGTGAAGTGGGAAAGATGGTCGAGGGAAGTCCGATTGAGGCAATGGTACCGTATATCGCTCGGCAGGATCCCGAGACGGCGAAATTCCTTATCTCCATAGCCAAACATGAATCGAACTGGGGCAAGCTTTCCCCGAAGGACTATGCCGGACGGACCTGCTATAACTACTGGGGATTCCGCGGAAGCGGAGACAATATCACCGCGAGCGGATATTCATGTTTTGGAAGTCCTAAGGAGGCGGTTGCCGTCGTGGGTTCCCGGCTTGATTACCTTGTACACGGATTAGCGCTTGATACCCCGCAGGAGTTGGTCGTCTGGAAATGCGGTTCTTCCTGTGTCGGGCATTCGCCGGCGGACGTGAACCGATGGATCGGGAATGTGGACTTTTATTCAAAGAAAGTGGAACGGGTTGCCGGAGTCGATGCAAGCCGATAAAAAGGGGTATTTCACAGACCGGTCCGACACTTCCGTCGGGCCGGTTTTTTTGTCGCCATATCGTATCCGGATGCGCTGCCGATATTCGCGTGAACGGAAAAAAGGCTGAGTAAAGCGACGCTTGCACGGTTTTTTGCCTTGTGCTATTATTTCCCTTGCAACCACAACATATAGTTGAAAAAACAGATAATCAGACAATAAAACCGCGTATGGCTCAAGTGGGAACGACGAAAAAGAAGGGAGTATCGTCCACGGCGACGAAGAAGGCGGTGGCCGTGAAGAGTACTCCGAAGAAGGCGGTAAAAAAGCCTGCTATCAAGGCTGATTTCCGGAAGGTCGTGAAGCGTGATGGGAGGACGGTTCCGTTCGAAGAAACGAAGATCGTGACGGCCGTAGCGAAGGCGCTCGAGGCGACCGGCGAGGGGAGTGTCGCGGACGCGAAGCGGGTCGCATCGAAGACCGTGAGTCTGCTCCGCAAGGAATTCAAGAACGGTATCATGCCATCGGTCGAGGACGTGCAGGACATGGTGGAGCGCGTGCTCATGATTCTTGATTTCGAGGAGACCGCCAAGTCGTATATCCTCTATCGTGAGGAACGCCGAAAATTGCGCGATATCGAGAAGTCACTCGACGATTCGTCCGACCTCGTGGACAAGTACCTCAAGGAAATGGACTGGCGGGTCAAGGAGAACGCGAATATGGCGTATTCCCTCCAGGGCCTGAACAACTATATCGCGTCCATCGTCAGTTCGCGCTACTGGATGAATCGTGTGTATCCGGCCGAGATTCGTAAGGCGCACGAGGACGGCGATGTACACCTGCACGACCTTCAGCAGATTTCGGCATACTGTTGCGGTTGGGACCTGCACGACCTTATCCGCCGAGGGTTCACCGGCGTGCCGGGAAAGATCTCCTCGGGTCCGTCGAAGCACTTCTCCGCGCTTCTGGGACAGATGGTGAACTTCATTTACACGCTCCAGGGCGAGGTCGCCGGAGCACAAGCGTTCTCGAACTTCGATACGTTGCTCGCGCCCTATATCCGCTATGACAAGCTCTCGTACAAGCAGGTGAAGCAGGAAATCCAGTCGTTCGTGTTTAATATGAATGTCTCGACCCGGGTCGGTTTCCAGACCCCGTTCTCGAACATCACCCTCGATATCACCGCCCCGAAGGCGCTCGCGGGCCAGGCGGTCATCATCGGTGGCGAGCCGAAGAACGAGACCTACGGCGAGTTCCAGGATGAGATGAACATGATCAACCGCGCGTTCGCGGAGGTCATGATGGAAGGGGACTCGAGCGGCCGCGTGTTCACCTTCCCGATCCCGACCTATAATATTACCAAGGAATTCGACTGGAACGACGACCGGTTCCGCCCGATTTGGGAAATGACCGCCAAATATGGCATTCCGTACTTCGCGAACTTCGTGAATTCCGACATGGATCCGGAAGATGCCCGCTCGATGTGTTGTCGGCTCCGTTTGGATAACCGCGAGCTCCACAAGCGCGGTGGCGGACTCTTCGGTGCGGCGCCTTTGACCGGATCGGTGGGCGTGGCGACCGTCAATATGCCGAGAATCGGCTACCTAGCCAAGAACGAGAAGGAATTCTTCGAACGGCTTGAGAAATACATGGATATCGCCAAGGCGAGCCTTGAGATCAAACGGAAGATTGTCGAACAGATGACCGATCGCGGACTCTATCCGTATACCAAGTTCTATCTCGCGCCGATCAAGGGACGTCGCGGACAGTACTGGGCGAATCACTTCTCAACAATCGGACTCATCGGCATGAACGAGGCGATCGTGAACCTCTTGGGTACCGATATCACGACGAAAAAGGGGCAAGCCTTCGCGGAAAAGGTTTTGGAACGCATGCGCAAGCGCATCATCGGCTATCAGAAGGAGACCGGAAACCTCTACAATCTGGAGGCGACGCCGGGAGAAGGGACCTCTCATCGACTCGCGGCGATCGATCGCGAGAAATACAAGGATATAGTCTTTGCGAATGACGATGCGGTCCGCAAACAGGGTGCGCAGCCGTACTATACCAATTCTTCGCAGCTCCCGGTCGGGTTTACGGACGATATTTTCGAGGCGCTTGAGCTGCAGGACAGGCTCCAGACGAAGTACACGGGTGGCACGGTCCTTCATGGGTTCCTCGGCGAACGGATTTGGGACGTGGACGCGACGAAGAACCTGGTCCGGCGCATCGCGGAAAAGTACAAGCTGCCGTATTTCACCCTGACCCCCACCTTCAGTGTTTGTCCGGTGCACGGGTACATCGCGGGTGAGCATCATGTCTGTCCGCAGTGTGTCGCGGATGCCGGAGTGAAGGACTATGCGATCGCGGAGTAGCCGATTCGTCTATCGATACGCCAATAAATAAGTAAATAATAAGTAGGGAACATAAACATATGCAGAAGCATGTCTGTCATGACTGCGGAAAGGAAATCGGGAAGGGTGGGAAATATATGCCGTACGAGGCTGGTGGTGCTTCGTTCGTGAAGTGTGAGTCGTGCCATACGGCCGATCCCATCCTCAGGAACTTCCAGGAGGCCGAGGTGTACTCCCGCATCGTGGGGTATATCCGCCCCATCAAACAGTGGAACAAAGCCAAACGGCAGGAGTTCCAGGACCGGTTGACGTTCGCGTCGACGATGGCTTGTGATTGCTAGGTATCGGATCGATCAGTTAGTTAAATTTTTCGAAGGCTCAATCCTCTCCGAAGGTTGAGCCTTCGAAAGTCTTTGTCGCGTATGTTGCTTGCCGGATTCCAAAAAATGACCTTGATCGATTATCCGGGAAAGATTGCCACGACCGTCTTCACGGTCGGATGCAATCTCCGGTGTCCGTTCTGCCATAATCCCGAGTTGGTGGAGCCGACGGCTGAGGCGGTGAAGACGTTTAAGGGAGGGGAGAAGGCATTTTTCGACTTTTTGGAGAAACGGAAAGGGATTCTCGACGGGGTTTGTATCACCGGCGGGGAGCCGACGGTGCAAAAGGACATCGTGCCGTTTATCCGTCGTATCAAGGAGATGGGATTCGTTGTCAAACTCGACTCGAACGGGACTCGTCCGGAGATTCTCGAAGAAGTGTTTCGGGAAGGGTTGGTCGATTATGTGGCGATGGATATTAAGAACGGGATGGATAGGTATGCCGAAACGGTGCGGGTCACGGTCGATGAAGAGAAGATTCGGAATAGTATCCAACTGATTATGAAGAGTGGCGTGCCGTACGAGTTCCGTACGACCGTGGTGCCTGGTATCCATACCGAAGAGGATTTCGACGGGATTGCGAAACTCATCAGGGGTGCCCGGGCCTACTATCTCCAGGAATTCCGGGATATGACGATCCTCGATCCGTTGCTCAGGGAACAGGCGAAAGGGAAGTCGGTCGACCTCGAGAAGGCGGCGGCACGGATGCGGAAGGCCGTGAAGACGGTCGGGATACGGAAGTAGGATGGGAATAGAGGAATTGATAACTTAGTATCTATCTCAAATCTCAACGTCTATATAAGCCAAAAAATTCGCTTGCCGGCTGAAATCCGAAAATTTCGGCTACCCCGACCGTCTCGCCAAGCGATCGTCGCGGGCGGACAAACCATTCAAAAATCGTCAGGTTACAATAGTAGCCCTCCTCATTTTTCATGGTTTTTCACCCAGAGGGTGACCAACCTCTGGTTGGCGCTCCAACGAAATTTTCGGATTTACAGCTCGACATGAGATTTGAGATAGATACTTACAACTTACAACCGAGAACAGAAGACAGGAGTAGGGACATGGAGTGTGAGTCGTAGAGACAGGGTATGCCCCGTCTCTACCGTAAGAAAAGAAAAATCCGCCCGAAAAGGGCGGATTTTTTTTGGCGATCGAGGCTTATAACAGCCCCATGTTCCCGAAGAGGGTGAGGGTGATCACCGGCATCAGGGCAAGGAGAAATGCAAAGGCCATTTCTTCCTGTTCCAATGCTCGACGGCACCGATCACATGACTTTGACCCCTCGGTCTCGCCATGGATCTCTCCTGACGTCACCATGGAATTGTTTTCCATAGGTTTGTGTTACGGCTTATTTTCGTAGTTCTTCAAATAAAAACGGGTTCCCCGACTGGGGCACCCGTTTCCACTACAAAGACAGTATACACCATAAAAAGCAAAGTGTAAAGCGAAAAGCGAAGAGTACGGGAACGGGAGAGAAAAACATTGTTCAGTTAACGGGTTAACGTATTAACGAGTTGGGTACGAAAAGCGGGAAATAGTCGAAAGTCCATAAGGCCGGTAACTATTTTGTCAGCCGAAGGCTGATCACCCTCTGGGTGAAATTTTGAAACGGGAGCGGGGTCGGAAGCCAAACGGAACTTTCAACTGATAACTCACAACTAACAACGGAATCCAGAAAATGATACGAATGTTGGGAGTGGGAAAATATTTCAAGATGAAACGGAAAAGTATCAGTATGCAAATAAAAAAGCGTGTCACATTGGACCACGCTTCTTTGCGGTAATCAACCTCATCTTTCCTATGACTCCGCTCCTTCTAAAGATTCAGGAATGGTCATCCCAAGGCTTAGACCTAGATAATAGAGTCCGTTTCTAAGCTCTTTCAGGGCGCCTGGTCCGAAATGATTCAATTGAAGCAAGAAATCCATTTTTTGTTGAACCAACTGACCTACGGTATGAATACCGGCCTGAGAGAGGCATTTTTCCGTTTTGGGTTTCAGACCTAAATGACTGATATCCATCTGAAATTTCCGCCCCAGTTCTTCCTGGATATCCTGAATTTTTTTCTGGCGAGCCAAACGGATTCGCTCAAGGACGAGTGCATCAGGGAAATTCCCGAGGTTCATTCCGAACGTAAGTTCGACTCGTTCCAACTCGGCTGAAAGCTCTTTGAGACTTGTCTTCCCAAACCCATGGTATTGAAGAAAATCACTAGGTCGTTTTTGAACGATATCGCCGATATACTCATAACCGTTTAGCTTGAGAGTGTTATATACCCGAACCGAGATGCTAAGCTCTTCGATCTCGATGTATAGTTTTTGTTCAGGCTCCGTAAGCTCAAAAACAGGCGTAGCGATAATATTCTGAATAGCAAGGAGTTGAAATACCTCATTGACGGTCAAATCAAGTGTCGCCTCGAGCGTTTGGGTTTCCTCGTGCAGTCCGGTTATGCGGACTTTTTCTGGAAGACCTTCTCGTAGTCGGGTAATGTCTTCGACGGATACTCCTGAAAGTTTTATTTCTATGTGCATGGTCGGCTCCCGTATGGTTTTTGGTGATTGGATAGATGAAAGCAAAATGTGAAAGACCTGAAATGACTGTGAAGTATCGCATATATGGATGGTAAAGTCAATGATTCCGATGTAAATATGCCGTATTTTATCTTATATATGGGAAAAATAGCATTCAGTCTTTTTGGAACGTGTTTGTTTTAGCCGGATTACTTTGACATTTTTTTGGTATTACCGCATAATGGGTACGCGAAGAAAAGGGCGATGGCGCCTTTTTATTTTTCGACATTTTCAACGCTCCTCTACCCCTCACCTTCGAGGACTCAGGAGCTCCCCTTGAAAAGGGGAGCAAGATTGAAAAGGGGAGCAGGAATTCTTTTTTTATTTTTCGAGTGATTTTATCCCCTTTCGTCCTATTTCACCCATTTATCCCTTTTCGGAACCATCTATGCATATACGAAACATCGCCATCATCGCGCACGTCGACCACGGCAAGACGACTCTGACCGACGGCCTTTTGAAGCAGACCGGATATGCCCAGGAAGGCTTCTCCATGGACACGAACGCGCTTGAACAGGAGCGCGGCATCACTATCTACGCGAAGAATGCCTCGCTCTACTACAAGGACACGAAGATCAATATCGTGGACACTCCGGGGCATGCCGACTTCGGCAGCGAGGTGGAGCGGGTACTTCGTTCGATCGACGACGTGGTATTAGTCGTGGACGCGCAGGAAGGGCCGATGCCACAGACACGCTTCGTCCTCAAGAAGTCGCTCGAACTCGGTCTCCGGCCGATCGTAGTGCTCAACAAGATCGACAAGCCGGCTGCCCGTCCAGAAATCGTTGCCGAACTTGTGTACGAGCTCTTCTTGGACCTCGGGGCGACCGATGAACAACTGGATTTTCCGGTGCTGTATGCGATCGCGCGGGAGGGAATCGCCAAACGCTCGCTCGACGAGAAAGGTGTCGACCTGTCGCCGATCCTCGATACGATTCTCGAGCGCGTTCCGGAGGCGCTTCATGATTCGGAGGCACCGCTTCGTGCTCAGCCGTTCAACCTCGGATATGACAATTTCCTTGGACGCATCGCCGTTGCTCGCGTGTACGAGGGGAAGGTAAAAACCGGCGATACGATCCTTATCCGCAATGTGAAGGGGAAGTCCGAGAGTGGACGGATCGTGAAGATCTTCACGTTCAAGGGACTCGATCGCGAAGAGATTTCCGTGGCGCATGCCGGGGATATCGTCCTTTTAGCCGGGCTCCCGAACGTCGAGATCGGCGATACGATTTCCGCGACGGTCGAACAGGAAATCCTGCCGGCCATCGACATCGACGAACCGACTATTTCGCTCTTTTTCCTGGTCAACGACAGTCCATTCGCGGGCCGCGAGGGGAAATACGTCACGAACCAGCAGATCCGTGAGCGCCTGGAGAAGGAGCTCGAGATCAACGTGGGACTCAAAATCGACTTTTCCGAGACGGATCGGTACAAGGTGTATGGCCGTGGTGAGCTGCACATCGCGATTCTCCTCGAGAACATGCGCCGGGAAGGGTATGAGGTACAGGTATCCCAGCCACAGGTCATCATCAAGGAAGTGGACGGCGCAAAACAGGAACCGTTCGAAGAGGTGACCATCGAGTGTCCGATGGAGTCGTCCGGTACGGTCATCGAGAAGCTTGGTCGGCGCAAGGGGTTCATGATCGAGATGAAGGAGGGAAGTGGCGGGTACCAGCGGCTCTTGTTCGAAGCCCCGACCCGTGGACTCCTGGGCTATCGCAACGAGTTCATCATCGACACGCGTGGCGAGGGGATTTTCTCGAGCCGGTTCATCGGCTTCCGACCGTTCGTCGGCGAGATCGCACACCGCGATTCCGGTTCGATGATCTCGATGATTGCGGGCAAGACGGCAGCGTTCGCGCTCGACAACCTGCAGACACGTGGCACGCTTTATATCGGCCCCGGTGTCGAGGTCTATGAGGGGTTGGTTGTCGGCAATACCGCGAAGGGGTCCGATATGGCCGTGAATCCGGTGAAGGGAAAGAACCTGACGAACATGCGTTCTTCCGGTGCGGATGAGGCTCTGAAGCTATCCCCGCCTTGGGAGCTTACGATCGAGCGCGGGCTCGAAATCATGTCTGGCGATGAATACCTTGAGGTCACGCCGACCTGTGTCCGTTTGCGTAAGCAGGTGCTCAATGAGACCGAACGTGTCCGTGTGAGTCGGAAGAAGTAGCAGAAAGCGAAAAACGTACAGCAGGGCTTTGGAACGAGAGAGCGAAAAGCGTACAGTGAAAAGTGAAGAAGAGGAGCGGAAAACATCAAGAGATCGAGGAATGATTGCTTGGTAATCAAAAAAGCGGCTTTGGCCGCTTTTTGGCTTTTGAAAGCGGATTGCAGATGTTTCGTTTTGAAGAGGTTTGTTATTCAGGTATACTTGGACAGGGAATCGTAGAGATTCCAAGAGTTTTGTTTGAAATGAAAAAGGCTGACAAATCGTATATGAAAGAAAGACGAGACCATTATTATGATGTCGGTTCGGTCGAGAAGACACTGAAGAAAAAAAGGGATGACGCCCGGCAAAGGAAGGAACTTCGGATGGAACTCTGTTCCGGCGATTTGGAAGCGTTTGATGACTTGTCTGAATCCGGTAACAGTCCGGAATATATCGAACGGGTAAAGGATTTTAAGCGGTCGCTCTTCACTTTCATTAATTCCGCGCGACAACAACACGGTATCGGGTCCAATAACGAGTTTTTCGTTGTCGGCAATCCCGGGGAAGAGGTCTCACATGTTGCCACGGAGGAGCTCGGGGTACGGAGAATACTGCAGGTTCGAAAATGGCACCCGAAGGCCAAGGAATTTTATATGGGGATCCCATCTTTGCCTGGTCAGCCTCGTCCGCTCGATGATTTCATCCACGGTATAGAGGTCCAAACGCTCGCGCATGAGAAGGGGCTGAACGTTCCTTTCGTCTGCAGCGTCGTTCAGATCGAGGGTGCGCAATCTCTGGGGAAAGATCCAAAATCGGAAATCATGGACGGGGATATCATAGAAGGAACCGAAAAGACCGTCGTCGATATCATGGCGGTCATGGAAAAAATCAACGGTATCACGTTCGAGCAGCTGTGTGATCCGGGTCACATCCTGCGGAACGCCGAGAAGAACCACAAGAATGGGTATCAAATCAGGAAATTTTTTCAGGATCATGCGGAAGAAGTCGAGTCAAACATCGTCGGGGCGATCGAAAACGGATATCGGTATATCTTGGATTGGGACTTTGACACCCTGACGGAGAAAATCAGTCGACAGATCGAATGGCTCCATACTGCGGATGAGGAGTTTCCGGCTATTTTACACAATGACCTTCATGCGGGCAATATTGTCATTCGTGCCGATGGTAAACCATTCCTGATTGATTTCGATCTGGCGAAGGTTGTGGACGCTGAAATCGGGGAAGAGACGGGAACCGAACTCGAGGATTATCGGGATATCGGGAAAACGGTCGGTGAGCGAAACGTTTTCTATCTTGCTGATTCGTACGATAAGGAAAAAGTGGAGGATCGGACCTATATGCCGATGAGTGCTCTTGAGCAGATAGCAATCTATATCGGTTTCGTGAAATCGGTAGTGGAAAAATACAAGCAAAATAACGGATCATACGCAATACATGGTTCTGAGTCTTAAAAGTCTCTTTATAAGCATCCTTCATATTCCAACCCCTCCTGTCCTCCCCTTAGGATAAGGGGAGAGAACGTTCTTTTTTCGCTTGTACACTATCCAGAGTCTCCCTCTTTGTCCCAAAGAGGGACTGATTCCGATAACGAAAGGAATCAGGGAGATTGGGATGAGTAGGAGCAAGTTATATGGAAAGTATTTCGATTCTATATCTTTATTCGTAAGATACCTCGGGGCTCTGCCCCGAGGATCTGAAAATGGAATGGCA
>JBAXFX010000051.1:0-9414 GCA_037139695.1 Candidatus Moraniibacteriota bacterium
AATCCTTGAACGGAGCCTCTGATACCTCGGGGCTCTGCCCCGAGGTGATTCATTATGAGCCGGAGATGGCGCTGCATAGTTTTTCCGACTCCGAAACGAGGGAGTTCTACAAGTGGTTTTGGGATATCCATATCAAGCCGGTTATCGGATTCAGTAAGAAAATGGCGGAGAAATACGGAGCCGATATGGAAGTGGTCTGGCTTGGGGCGATGCTGCATGATATTGCTCGCCTTGAGGATGCAGAGCCACACGATGAAATAGGTTCGAAGAAGGCGTATGAATTGCTCGTGAAGCGAGGCTTCGAAACAGATGTCGCGGAAAAAGTACGTGAGGTCGTCCTCAGGCACCGATGTCGGAAATATCCGCCGGAGACATTGGAACAGAAAATCATCGCCTCGGCCGACGCTATGGCGCATTTCATACCGCCGTTCTATCTTTGGACAGGAAAATACTCGAACAAGTCGTTTTTCGATGTTCTTGAAAAGAATCGGAAAAAGATAGAGCGTGATTACAATGAGAAGATCTTCTTTAAGGACGAGAAAGAATCGGTCAGGGGACAATATGAGGTTTTGAAGTCATGGATGGCGTATGAGGCGTGAAGTCAAGTTATGAATCCGGAAGTAAATGAAATAGAAAATCTTCTTGTCGAGAAAATCCTTCCTGATCTGGAAAAGAGCCGGGGCGGATTCGATGGTATCCATACGTTAGAGGTCGTTGAATGGTTGAAGAAGATAATCAGTCATCATCCGGAGCTGGAGCTCGACGAGGCTGTCATGATTATCGCCGCGTATGCCCATGATTGGGGCTATTCGGACATCTTCAAGGAAGGGGATGTTATGGATTTCGAGAAGGTCGAGGGCGCGAAGGCGCTTCATATGGAGCTCGGAGCGAAGAAAGTGGAACAGCTTTTATGTGATGATTTCTTTGATTTTCTTTCCGAAGAGCAGAAGGCTCGTGCGATTCACCTGGTCGCCGTGCATGACAAGAAATTCGAACTCAAGGATACCGATGAGTTGGTGCTTATGGAGGCTGACATGCTGAGTGCTCTGTATATCGGCGGAGAAAAACCGAAGAATGATGCCGTATGGAATGCGAAATTCATGGAAGCGATGAGATCGACGAGGCTTCCGAAATTCATCACTGAATATGGCAAGCATGAGGCGGCGCGATTGGTGAAGGAACGGGAGGAGTATTATATGATGAATTGAAATGAGTATTAAGAAATAGAGATAAGTCAGACAAATAGGAAAAGGAAACTAGAAAAAGGCTCAGATATGCTCTGTAGAAAACAGTACAATAACTCACATACCTTGCGCTGTCATCCCGGGCTTGACCCGGGATCCAAAGCATAGATTCCGGCTCGTAGGCCGGAATGACAATTCTCGGATGGTCTTTTCTACAGAGCAGCTCAGATACTTTTTCCAAATACACATTGATATAGAATCTTGCCACTACCGATGAACCGAAGAAGGGGCATGCCTATATTTTTTCTGGTTCGAGGAATGCTTTTGACGAAGTGGGTATGTTCCTTTTGCTTTTGTATACAACGGGCTTAAGCTGTAAGATGAACACATGGATATTCAGACCGTCTACGATAAAGGCATAAAGCCGGTGAACGAGGATTCTTTCTTGGTAGCGGATCCGATTTTTGGTGTGTTCGACGGCGTTTCCGTAATGGAACCTGGGGCGCCGCGAGAGGACGGGCTGACCGGAGCGGCTATCGCTTCCAGGATCGCGAGGGACGTCTTCGCGTCTGGGGATGGGACCCTGATCGAATTGGCTCTACGAGCGAATGACGCAATCCGAAAGGCAATGGAGGAAAATGGCGTCGATTGGAAAAGAAAGACGGCACAATGGGCGACGACGGCGACGGTCATCCGTATCGGAAACGGATCGTTTGACTGGCTCCATATCGGGGACAGTGTTGTGTTGGTGGTTATGAATGACGGTTCTTGTAGGATTCTTGGAAGTGGGCACGGGCAGGATCGGGAGGTCTTGATCGAATGGAAAAAGCTTGCCGATCAGGGGATTGAAAATATCCGTGCGGCGATGTCCGACACGATGTCTACGGCGCGCAACAGCGAGGCAAACTATGGTGACTTGGACGGCGATCCTGACATAGAACGCTATCTGGAACATGGGACGGAGTCTCTCGAAAAGGTGCGTCATATCTTTCTCTTTACGGACGGACTGGTGATACCGAAAGAGGATCCCGCATCGGACGATGATTTGCGGCTTTTCGTCGATACGTTCGAGAAGCGTACATTGGAAGGGCTTCGCGACCATGTACGAACCCTCGAAGATGCCGACCCGAAATGCTGGAAGTACCCCCGTTTCAAACAGCACGACGACATAGCTGCTATCGCGATCTCGTTCTGATGGGAAAGAAAACAGAACTCACTGTTGCATATGATCCGGAATGGTTTATTTTAAGGCGCTTATGAAAATACTATTACGAGATTTGGAACTAAAGGATTTGGAGACATACGAAAAATAGAATCATCCTTCCCGGGAATTCAGGAAATACAATGGTCCGTATTTCAAGCAGGAAACCGAGGCTGAATTGAATGAGAAAATCGAGACGTATCGAAAGAGGCTGAAACACGGAGAACGAAGTGTATTGGAAGGCAAGAAGATTATCGCAGATGCGATAACTGATGAGATTATCGGAGAGGTAAACTGGTATTGGAAGTCCGAAGAGACGTTGTGGATGGAGGTAGGTGTTGTTATTTTCAGTGAAGCGTACTGGGGGAGTGGTATCGGATATACGGCTTTGCGGATGTGGATCGATGAGAAATTCGTGGAATATCCGAAAATGGTCAGGATCGGCATATCGACGTGGTCCGGAAACGAACGGATGATTCGGCTGGCTGAAAAGCTGGGATTGCAGAAAGAGGCTGTGTATCGAAAAGCGAGAATCGTCGATGGTGAATATTATGATAGCGTGAGTTACGGTATCTTGAGGGAAGAGTGGGAGAAAAAATGATGGATTGAAATGATCAATGTGCTCCCACCACTCAGTCACGAAGACGTGACAGCTCCCCTCCGAAAGGGGAGCGGGCCGATATTTTAGCTCTAGCGCCTTCTCTTCCCTGCTCCACTTGGGGAGGGGAGCTCCGGAGTCTTCGACGGTGAGGGGTGTGCAATTATAGTATGAAACGCATATTCAATTCAAAATCACGGGAGGCGAATAGAAAGATATTGCGGAAATCTGCGACGCCACAGGAAGTCATTCTTTGGTCTCGTTTGCGGAGAAGCGCGTTGGGACACAAGTTTCGCAGACAGCATTCCATTGGGCCATACATCGTCGATTTCTACTGTCCTGAAAAGAAACTGATTGTCGAATTGGACGGATGGCAGCATAATGAACAAGTAAAGCATGACGCGGAGCGGACAGTCTATCTTGAATCTCTTGGTCTTTTGGTGCTACGATTTTGGAATAACGAAGTGAATAAGAATCTGGATGGTGTGATTCTAAATATTTTGGAAAACTTGAAGTAATCAAAGTACTCCCACCCCTCAGTCATGAGTACATGACAGCTCCCCTCCGAAAGGGGAGCAGGAGGTTTCTTTACTCACTACTCACTACTCACTCCATGTCTCACCTCTTCGACACCCACGCTCATGTGAATTTCAACGCCTTCCGCGAGGATGCGGACGAGGTGCTTCGACGTGCGCTGGGGGCGGGAATCTCGGTCGTGAACGTGGGGTCGCAACTCTCGACCAGCCAACGCGCGGTCGAGTACTCGCGGAAATACGAGGGGAAGGGCGTGTATGCCGCGGTCGGTTTGCATCCGATACAGCTGCGCAAGCGGTCGTTCGAGCATCGTGATGACGAGAATGATTGGGAATTGCCAGCAACCGAGATCAAGACAACCGGAGAAGGCTTCGATTATGACGCGTACCTCGAACTCGCGCGAGACCCGCACGTCGTCGCGATCGGCGAGGTCGGGCTCGACTATCATCACTTCGAGGAAGGGGATGATGTCGAGGTGATGAAAGAGGAACAGAAGCGCGTGCTTCGCGAATTCGTTCGCCTGGCGAATGAGGTCGGCAAGCCGATGATGATCCACTGTTGGGACGCCTATGACGACCTGCTTGCGTTGTTCGATGAGACGGCACCCGAGAAGTGCGGCGTGATACACAGCTTCATCGGGAGTCATAAGACGGCGAAAAAATTTCTCGAACGGGGATGGAATATCGGGATAAACGGTATCGCGACGTATTCGGATTCGTACGACCGGTTGATTCGCGAGGTTCCACTTGATCGAATCGTCGTTGAGACCGATTGTCCATACCTCGCGCCCGGCCCGCATAAGGGTGAGCGCAATGAGCCTTTATTGGTGAAATTGGTCGCGGAGAAGATCGCCACGGTGAAGGAACTGTCGCACGACGAGGTCGCCCGGGCGACGACGGAGAATGCCTGGAAGATGTTCAAAATCCGATGATTATTGTGGTGATGTGGTATACTGTAAAGGAAAGACGCGTGAAAAACTACTAAGGAAACTATATGGAAAACATGGACATGCATTCCGCGGGTCTCGCAGGGAGGCCACTCGAAATCAAGCCAGGAGTTGATTTGGACGTGTCCGAGGGTGATCAGCGTGGTGGTGAGGAGCATATCAATTTTCATCATCCTGAAAAAGGTGTTTCTCGGAAACAGCGAGAGGGTGTCTTTGATGGAATCAAGCCGGAAACGCCGGAAGAGGAACTTGGTGGTGACACTTCGTTTTTTTGAGGCGCTAGAGCTGTTCCGAAGGGTGACGTTTTTATTCCCCTTCAACGGTTGCGAAAAGGCTGATTGACGGTTCCGTTTTTTTGGCATAGAATGGCTTTCAAGAGCCTGTTTTCAGTCGGCTTTCCGGGAACACTATGGAAATATCGATTATCGCCGAAAAATTGTTCTCGATAGGGGGCTTTTCGGTGACGAATTCCCTGTTTGTCGCGGTCATCGTTGCCGTTTCGCTTGCCGCTGTTGCCATCTTTCTGTCGCGGAATCCGAAAGAGATTCCCCGAGGAGCACAGAATGTCATCGAGACCGTTTTCGAGGGGCTGTTGTCTTTCATCGAGAGTATCACGCAGGACCGAAAGCAGGCGCGGGACTTTTTCCCGCTGGTGGCGACCATCTTCCTGTTCGTCCTTTTTTCCAACTGGTCGGGTCTCCTGCCGGGGGCGGGGACGGTCGGTCTCAATGAGGTGACTGCCGGGCATGTGACGATGGTCCCGTTTTTGCGCGGTCCGGCGGCCGATCTCAATATGACGGTCGCACTCTCGCTCATCGCGGTGATCTCGGTGCAGGTCTTCGGTATCCTGGCGCTCGGCATCCGCGGGTACGCGTCCAAGTTTCTGGTCGCGCCGTGGAAAAAGCCGTACGGCATCGGTACGGTCGTGGGGCTTTTGGAGCTTATCGGCGAGTTCGCGAAGATTCTCTCGTTCTCATTCCGGCTTTTCGGCAACGTGTTCGCGGGCGAAGTGCTCCTGACCGTGATGCTCACGCTCGTCCCATACCTCATACCGTTGCCGTTCCTCCTCCTCGAGGTGTTTGTCGGGGTGGTGCAGGCGGCGGTGTTCTCGCTCCTTACTATCGTCTTTCTGAAGATGGCGGTCACGGGGCACGAGGAAGGGGCACATTAGCGCGGTGCGGGTTATCGAATGCGGGGTGCGGATTTTTCAAAGTCCGTCGCCCGCAGTCCGTAATCAACCAGTAAGAATAAACGGTATGGATAGTGTACAGGCGGTCGTGGCGAATGCTGATAATGCAAAGTTTTTCAGTGCGGCGATCGCGATTGCGGCCGCAGCGTTTGGTCCGGGTCTCGGCATCGGGTACCTCGTGAGCAAAGGACTCGAGTCGATTGGGCGCAATCCCGAGGCGCACTCGAAGATTCAGACGTCGATGATCCTTGGTATCGCGTTCACCGAGGCGATCGCGATCTATGCGCTCGTCGTCGCGCTGATGATTCTCTTCAAGTAGGACCTTCGATCGGCGGTCGGGAGAGGACAAATCCTCCCGACCGTATGTCGGTGGCCGTGCTTATCAGGTCCAGACACTATTTTTCATCCGACGTATGGAGATACTCACGCAGATCGGTATAAACGGAAAGCTCCTGCTCGCGCAGGCGGTGAATTTCCTCGTGCTCCTGTTCATCCTGCACCGGTTTGCGTACAAGCCGATGCTTGCGTTTCTTGAGAAGCGGACGGAGCGTATTGAGGAAGGGCTGAGGAACGCGGAGGAGGCGAAAAAACGCCTTGATGAGGCCGGAAAGAGCGAGGAGAAGATCCTCACCGCGGCACGGGAAGAGGCGAAGAAGCTCGTCGCGGAAACCCGGGCCTCTGCCGAAAAGCGTGGCGCCGAGATGATCGCGGAGTTCGGAAAGAAGGCGGAGAAGATCGTGGAAGAAGCGCAGGAGCGTGCGAAGGAAGAACGGGAGAAGCTCTTCCGCGAGGCGAAGGGGGAAATCGCCGATCTCGTCATTGCGACGACGGAGAAGGTGTTGCGGGAGAAACTGGACGGTGATGCTGAGCAGGGCAAGGTGACGAAGTTCCTGGAGCGATAATATTCAGGAGTATCATGATGGTTTTCCAATCCCCCTTGTTCCCCCTTTGGGTCAAAGGGGGAGACATGGAGAATCGAACGAGCAGGATAGGGAAGTTCTCTCCCCTTGTACCAAAGGGAGACTGATTCCTGGGGAGATAGAGGGAATCAGGAGGGGTTCGGAATTATTTGATCGACCATGAAAATCTCACCGACACAATACGCGAAAGTGCTGGTCGCGCTCTCATCGGAGGGCGGCGATTCGTCTCGTGTGGCGGCGTCATTTCTCTCGTTCGTGCGTAAACACAAAGGGGCGAAGAAACTATCCGAAATTGTCCGTGCGGCGGAGGCACTTTCCGACGAGCAGGCCGGACGTGTGTCTCTTCTTGCCGAGACCGCGATCGAAGCGGATGATGCGATGAGAAAAGATATCGCGAAGAATGCTGAGACATTATTCCCCGGAAAGTCTGTAGCGCTTCGCTATGCGGTTAGGAAAGACCTCATTGGTGGCGTGAAGTTGTCGTCGGGCGATGAAGTAGTCGATGGTAGTATCTGGGCGAGACTCCAGGCGCTTGGGAGACAGATGGGGTCAAAGGAGTGAGTAGACAGGAGTGAGAAGTGAGAAGACTGGAACAAACAACAAACAACAAACAACAAACAACGAACAACTGACAACGACTAAAAATACAAGAGACGAAGATACTATATTAATCTAACAATTTATCAATATAACAATGTAGCTATCGAATCAACGACTTGTTTCCGGAGTGGTCCGGGGACATGAGTCGATTGGAAGATCTAGTGACAGATAACAGATATTGATAGAAGTAGCCTCTTCTCCCTCTGGGAGAAGGTGGATCGGTACTCCGAGACGGATGAGGGTCGGGTTCAGGGACGGGTCTAATGAATTCAGACCCTCACCTGTCGGGAGTACCCGACATCCTCTCCCGGAGGGAGAGGTGACAGAAAAAGGGAGTGAGGGAGGGGAATGTTTTGAAGTGGCAGACAGAAAGACGGAAAAAGGAACCCTATATCGCAATCTATCATTCATTATTCCTGAAACCATATGGCAAACATACTCATTGAGGAACTGAAGAAACAGATAGCCGATTTCCGTTTCGAGGCGGAGAAGGAGTCGATTGGACGGATACTCGAAACCGGTGACGGCGTAGCACGTCTCTCCGGGCTTTCCGGCGTGGCGGTGTCTGAGATCATCTCGTTTGAAAGCGGGGCGGTCGGAGTCGCGCTCAACTTGGAAGAGGCCGAAGTCGGAGTGATGATGCTGTCCGGCGGGAACGGCGTCCGTGAGGGCGAGACGGCCAAGGGGACCGGGAAGCTCCTCTCTATCCCGGTATCCGATGCGATTATCGGACGGGTCGTCGATCCGCTTGGTGTCCCGCTCGATGGGCGCGGCGAGATCGCGGGCGAGAAAAAACTCATGCCGATCGAGAAGGTCGCTCCGGGTGTCATCACCCGTCAGGGCGTGAACCAACCGCTTCAGACCGGTATCAAAGCGATCGACGCGCTCATCCCGATCGGTCGCGGACAGCGCGAGCTGATCATCGGCGACCGGCAGACCGGCAAGACCGCGATTGCGATTGATGCTATCGTGAATCAAAAAAATCAAGACGTCATCTGTATTTATGTCGCCGTCGGGCAGAAGGAATCCAAAGTCGCGCGTATCCTGGGCGAACTCACCAAACGCGGGGCGATGGACTATACCGTCATCGTCTCGGCCGGTGCGTCCGACCCGGCGGCGCTCTCGTTCCTTGCGCCGTATGCGGGAGCCGCTATCGGTGAATATTTCATGGACCAAGGCAGGGATGTGCTGGTCATCTACGACGATCTTTCCAAGCATGCGTGGGCGTATCGGCAGATCGCACTCATCCTGCGTCGTCCGCCGGGACGCGAGGCCTATCCGGGCGACGTGTTCTATCTCCATTCACGGCTCCTCGAGCGGAGTGCCAAGATGAACAAGGAGAACGGCGGCGGGTCGCTCACCGCGCTTCCGATCATCGAAACGCAGGCAGGTGACGTATCCGCCTATATTCCGACGAACGTCATCTCCATCACCGATGGGCAGATCTATCTCGAATCCGATCTCTTCCACAAGGGTATCCGTCCGGCACTCAATGTCGGTCTCTCGGTTTCCCGCGTGGGTTCTGCCGCGCAGATCAAGGCGATGAAGCAGGTTGCCGGTACACTCCGGCTCGATCTCGCCCAGTTCCGCGAGCTCGAGGCTTTCGCTCAGTTCGGTTCCGACCTCGACGAGAAGACCCGTTCACTCATCGAACGTGGCCGCCGGTCGGTGGAAGTCCTGAAACAGGGTCAGTATTCGCCGCTCTCCGTGGAGCAGGAAGTCGCGGTGCTCTATGCGCTCTCGCGCGGATATCTCGATACCGTGCCGGCGGAAAAAATCCGCTCCTGGGAAAAGGAATTTCTCGAGTACCTCGCTTCCGAAGGGGAAGACGTGCTCAAGGCGATCCGGGAGAAGAAGGCACTCGATGAGGAGACAGAAGGGCTGTTGAAAGCGAGAATAGAAGAATTTGGGAAACGGTTCGGGAACGGGAGTGAATAGATAGAAGTGAGGAGTGAGAATGGGAACGGAAACGGAGAAGAGATGGTAGCACGTAGTAGGTAGATCGTAGTAAGGGAAGGAACGGGAACCGTAGATGGGAACGGAGAAGAGATGGAATCAAAACTTCTTACTCCCTTACTCGAAGAGAGCGACCCGAGATTGTTACCGGTACTAAGTATCTATCTCAAATCTCAACGCCTATATAAGGCAAAAAATCCGCTTGCCGGCTGAAATCCGAAAATTTCGGCTACAAACCATTCAAAACTCGTCAGGTTACGACAGCGGGATCCTCATCTCCTTCGGA
>JBAXFX010000052.1:0-8850 GCA_037139695.1 Candidatus Moraniibacteriota bacterium
TCGAAATTCTCTCTCATTGTCAACACTATCGTGTTTGACAAACCCGACCACTTAACCCTACGGGCTACAAAAAGGCAAAAGATTCCCATCTCATGGGAGTCTTTTGTTTTTTTATATATTACGGAGAAGGGAGTCGGACGGGCAGAAGCAAGATACGAGTGAAGACGAGTAATCGAGCGTCGATGAACGCGACCGGATAGGGAGCATTCAGCGCTGCCCTGGACTACAAGACGTCAGCAGACGTCGAGGACGGAACTCCCCTACGGGCTACAAAAAGGCAAAAGATTCCCATCTCATGGGAGTCTTTTGATATTCGTTTGCCTTTTCCCGGCAATAACCATAGAGTAGAGACACCCCGTCTAGACATCTCTATAAACTCCCATGCATACAGAAAAATATCCGAAAATCCTCGCCATCGAAACATCGTGCGACGATACCGCGGCGGCGGTCGTCACGCTCGTTGACGGCGTGCCGGTCGTCTTGTCGTCGGTCGTTTCCTCGCAAATCGAACTCCACCGGCAATACGGGGGCGTCGTTCCGGCGCTTGCCGCACGCGAACATGTGAAGAACCTCGTCCCTGTCATCGACGAGGCGATGCGGGAGGCTGGCGTCGTGAAGGATGATATCGACGCGATTGCGGTCACACAGGGCCCGGGTCTCATTCCTGCGCTCCTGGCCGGCGTATCCGCCGCCAAGGCGCTCGCCCTCGTCTGGCAGAAACCCCTCATCGGGATCCATCACATCGAGGGGCATGTCTATGCGAACTTTATCGGTCAAAAGTCCATAAAGTCGAAAGTCGAAAGTCAGGAACCGAAAACGGATGATGAAAACAAATCCCTCCCCCGGAGTACCGGGTACTCCCTTTCTGAAAGGGAGAGAAAAAACGTAGAAACAGAAAATCCAGAATCCTCCTCCCCTGCCGGAGGGGAGGAGCCCTTTGGGCGGAGGGGTGGGAGCAATGTCTTTCCATTGCTCGCGCTCGTCGTATCGGGAGGGCATACGGAGCTTGTGCTGATGCAGGATCATTTCCAATATGAGATACTCGGTCGCACCAAAGACGATGCCGCGGGCGAGGCGTTCGACAAGGTCGCCAAGATGCTCGGCCTCCCCTATCCCGGAGGACCGGAAGTCGCAGAACGAGCCAAACGATACCAAGAAACGTCTTTGCGAGACGTCTTCGTCGAAGCAATCCAGGGCTCAGAATCCTCTGGATCGCCATGCCTTCGAGGACTCGGGCTCGCGAAGACAGACAAAAAAGATCTTCGCTTCCCTCGCCCAATAATCGATTCGGGAGATTATGATTTTTCGTTTTCCGGACTCAAGACCGCGGTACTCTACGAGATCCGCAAGACCGCCGAAACCGACCGAGACGAATCGTTCGTGAACGGTATCTGCCACGCATTCCAAGAAGCCGTCGTCGATGTCCTCGTCACGAAGACCAAGCGCGCCATCGAGGAATACGCTCCGGAAACACTCGTCATCGCCGGCGGTGTTTCGGCTAATGTTTCGCTCCGTGAATCCCTAGCGGCCATGATTGCCGAACGATTCCCGCACACCCGTTTCGTAGTTCCCGCATTCACTTATTCACTCGACAACGCGGCCATGATCGGCTCCGCCGCCGTTCTCCGTTATGCCCGGCTTACAACCGACGAACGTGAAGCGCTCAAACGAAACGCCATCGACCTCGAACCCGACGCGAATCTGCCGCTGTGAGACAGATAACATGGAACATTTAATAGTTAGCAGATAACCAGCCTACGCCAAGGCTACGGCGTGGCAAGCAGAGAAATACGGACACATCCCTCGCAGGTTCAGGGTTGTACCCTGAACCACACGGTTTACAACCGAGCATATCATACGGCACAGGATAAAATCGACCCTTAGCTGTTCGCCTCTGCCAAGACTACGTCGCGACAAGGAGAAAGAACGGTACGGAGCAGGTTACAAACCTGCTCCTGCGGAAGTAATCCCTTGACAAAAGCAAAAAATCGCGCTTATATACGAGCAAAGCGGATTCCCTTAACAATACATAAAAAGTGAGGTACACGATGTCAAAACCGAAAAACACCCTTTCCGCATTCGAACTCTATCAGGCGTTCGTGGACTATTCTGAAAAAAACTATGCTATCGACAAGGAGGGCAGCCTATACGATTCCAATCCGATAGCCGATGTACGAACAGCGAACCTCATGATTTGTCTCTCAGGAGAATCCTATCTACAAATCGGATTTCACGTCAGCAGCAACCTTAAAAAAGCATATTTTCTTATTCGAACGCCCTATCTCACAACCGAAAATTTTCTCGTAAAAAAATCTTTTCATATCGGGACGTGCGGTGATATAGAGTATGAGGATGAAACCGCATACGGCATTGTCAAGAATTTTCTTTACGAGGTACTAAGAAAGCATCAGCTATCCTGCGTTCTTTCCCTACGTGCTGAAGAACCTACATGTGATAATGTGTTTAAAAACTGGACCTATCGCATCGATCTCATCAACCCAGAATCATGTACTCCAAAAGAATTTACAGATTCGCTCCACACCGTGAACTTTGCTGCCGAGGCTCTGATGACTGTCTGGGAAGAAGCCATGGAAAACCTTTCAAAATATAAGGAAACGCGGGAACGAAACGTAAACGAATTCATCGAAGCGATACGGAAAAAGATTCCTTCGCGTGCCGTAATAGTTTCGAATCCGTAATCTCACATCAATCTTATCCGAAACCACGCAAACTCGTGTGGTTTCATTTTTTTATCCGAAAATCATGCTTTTCTTGAAAGAATCCGAAAAAGGCCGTAGTATGGGGAATATGGAACCACACGAGATACCGAAGGCATACGATCCGAAAGAATGGGAAACCAAGCTCTACCAGAAATGGGAAAAGAGTGGCTTTTTCAACCCAGATATTTGTATTGAAAAAGGTGTCACCAAGGCGGACGCCGAGCCGTTCTCCGTCCTTATGCCGCCACCGAACGTGACCGGAGTACTCCACCTCGGCCACGCGATGGAAAATTCCATCATGGACGTCGCGGCGCGCTATCACCGCATGCGTGGCGATAGGACCCTTTTCCTGCCTGGCGCGGATCATGCCGCCGTCGCCACGCAATCACGCGTCGAGAAGAACCTCGTCGCCTCGGGCATGACAAATCCCAGGCAGGAACTCGGCCGCGACGGACTCCTTGAAAAGATCCGCACGTTCGCCGACGGATCGAAGGAAACCATCGCCAAACAGGTACGCGCCATGGGATCGAGCTGCGACTGGTCGCGATTCGCGTACACGTTCGACGAACCCCGGGTCCTCGCGGTGAACACGATGTTCAAGAAGATGTACGACGACGGCCTTATCTATAAGGGCTACCGCGTCGTCAACTGGTCCGTGAAGGGACAGTCCACCTGCTCCGACGACGAGCTCGAACACATCGAGCGTCCCGCGAAGCTGTACACGTTCCGTTACTCGAAGGATTTTCCGATCGCCGTGGCCACGACCCGCCCCGAAACCAAACTCGGCGATACGGCGGTCGCCGTCCATCCGGACGATCCGCGCTATCGCGACCTCATCGGCCAGACCTTCGAAGTCGAAGTCGGTGCTGCGAAACCACTTTCAATAAAAATCATCGGTGACGAGGAAGTCGACCCGACCTTCGGTACGGGTGCGGTTGGTGTCACTCCCGCGCACAGCCAGACCGACTTCGACATGCGCGAGCGACATCCGGAAATAGGGCTCATCGCGGTCATCGGTATCGATGGCAGCATGACCGCCGAAGCCGGACCGGCATATGCCGGACTCCCCGTCCTTGAAGCACGCGGGAAATTCGTCGCCATGCTCCGGGAGAAGGGCCTACTCGAAAAGGAAGAGGAAGTCACGCAGAACGTCGGCACGTCCGACCGGTTCGGTGACGTCGTCGAAGTCATCCCGATGGAACAGTGGTTCGTCGCGGTAAACCGCGAGATTCCCGGACGCGGTAAGACCCTCAAGGACCTCATGCGCGAAGCCGTGACGGAAGGACTCGGCGGGGATGCCGACCGAAGGGTCGCGATCCAGCCCGAACAGTTTGAGAAAATCTACCTTCACTGGATCGACCTCCTCCGCGACTGGTGCATTTCCCGACAGATCTGGTGGGGACACCGGATTCCGGTGTGGTATCGAGTAAAGTCGAAAGTCGGGGAAAAAGACCCGGAAATCGAAATGTATTGCGGGATCGAGGCGCCCGACGGAGAGGGATGGGAACAGGATTCCGACACGCTCGATACCTGGTTCTCGTCCGGACTATGGACCTTTTCCACGCTCGACCAGGGAAACGACTTCGCGAATTTCCATCCCGTTTCCTTCATGCAGATGGGATCCGAGATCATATTCTTCTGGATGGCCCGGATGATCCTCATGACCACGTACGCACTCGATACGATCCCCTTCCGCGACGTATACATTCACGGCATTCTCCGCGACAAGGACGGCCGCAAGTTTTCAAAATCGCTCGGCAACGGCATCGACCCGATCGACATCGGCAAGGAATACGGGACCGACGCGCTCCGGATTGCACTTCTTTCTGATGTGACTCCGGGCAACGATTCGCGATTCTCGACGGACAAAATGGAAACGTCTCGGAATTTCGTGAACAAGCTCTGGAACCTCTCGCGCTATGTCGCCACGATGAGCACGGCCGGCGAAGACTCCGGCACTGCGAGATCCCTCTCGGACCGGTTTATACTCGGCAGGCTCTCGAAGATCGCGACCGAAACGACGGGCCACCTCGCCGAGAACCGATTCTCGCTCGCGATCGAGACACTCCGGGCCTTCACATTGGACGATTTCGCCGACTGGTATGTCGAGATCCACAAGGTTGAAAAGAACGATGCCGTCCTCCGGCAGGTCCTCGACACCCTGATACGGCTCTGGCACCCGTTTATTCCCTTCGTGACCGAGGCGATATACGCGACGCTGGACGGAAAAGGATTTCTTATGACCGTTCATTGGCCGGATATCCCCGAAACGGAAAATCCGGAGACCAGCACGGCCTTCGGGGAACTCCGGACGCTTGTCACGAGGATCCGCAACATCCGTGCCGTCTATCGGATCGACCCGGCGAAGCGGCTCCACGTTTCGCTTTCACCGAAGAACCTCGACCTCTCGGAAAGTTATCCGGTCATCGGACGGCTCGCACGCATCGACATCACGGAAAGGGTCGACGGGGCGGCGGCCGAACTACTCGTCTCCGACCGGCTCTCCGCGAGGGTCTCGCTCGAAGGCATCATCGACATAGATGCCGAACGGGTACGACTCGGAAAGGAACTCACCGAGGCGGAAAGGTATGCGAAGTCGCTCGAAGCCAAGCTCGGCAATCCGTCCTTCGCCGACCGCGCGCCGGGAGCGATCGTCGCGCAGACCAAAGCGACACTCGACGAAACGAATGCCAAAGCCGCCGAACTCCGCGGACATCTTTCCTCGATTTCCTGATCCTTCATCAAAGCGCATGTTCCTCTTCCTTATTTCTGGATCATTCTCGGCACTGTTTGCGGTCATCGCGGAAATCGCCGTTTTCTCGTTCCTCGCCCCCGCCGGGACCGGAATCGACCCCTGGAATCTCAACACTACCGGTACGCCACTCTCCGCCATCCTCGTAACCCTGGTTTTCGTCGCGGTCATCGAGGAATCCTTGAAGGTCCTCGTCCTCACGAAGCAGGCGAACCGCATCACCGGGTCATCCCTTTCCTTCCCCTCCCTCATGTTCGGCTTCGGTTTCGCGGTCACGGAGATAACGATGGCCTCCATATCGTCGGGCAACGGCGCCCTAATCCCGATTCCGGCTGCCACGGGCATGCTCGTCGTACACGGCCTGACCGCATTTCTGTACGGTTCCGCCATCCCTGCCGGACGGAACCAGCTCCGCCTCATGTTCATCGTCGGTATATCGATACACCTCGCCTACGATATCTTTCTTGCGCTTGCGTAAAAAATCCTCTATACTTTGGATGAAAACATTAAACGGAAAGCCATGACTACCAAAGAAAAAAAGTCCTTTTTCGAGCGCCTTACGGGAGCGCAGAGCGTTGACGGGAGCGAGCCGGCCGGGTCTTCTCTCCCGATTTATGAGGAAGAGGAGACGACACAGTTCTCACTCCGGACGAACGACGAGCCAGCAGCACCATTGACCCAGCCGTCCTGGAGCACCCCGTCCGCCACCTATCAGCCTCAAGTCGCACCGCAGACCACTATGCCTGAAAACAACGACATCGAAGGGCAGCTCACAATCGACGTCTATCAGACCGAGAACGAGATCGTCATCAAGTCCACCATCGCCGGCGTGAAACCAGAAGACCTCGACGTGACGATCAACAACGATATGGTCACCGTCAAGGGCGAACGCAAAAACGAAGAAGTCGTCGAGCATGGGAACTACTACTACCAGGAATGCTACTGGGGCGGATTTTCCCGATCCGTACTCCTCCCGGTCGACGTCATCCCGGAGAAGGCCGACGCCTCGCTTAAGAACGGCATCCTCACCATCCGCCTCCCAAAGGCCGATACGACCAAAGTGAAGAAGATCCTCGTCCGCGGGTTCTAGGATTCCCAACAGCGAAAGAAACCGGTTCGAAGCGTTTCGGACCGGTTTTCATTTCCTCCCCTTCCGTCTTTCGGGAATCACCTCTATAATAAGAGAACAAGAGACTCTTATGACTTCATCGGAACGAAAACGGCTCGCGGTCGTGTTCGGAATGGTCCTGTCCGGACTTTTTTGTCGTTCCGGAATTCGAGCCGAAGCGCTCTCACTTGAAGCCGATGGATTCCATGAAACGCTTCCCGTCCCGACCATCTCCTCGTTCATGACGGTAGAAACCGTCCTCATCCCACGATCGTCTGTTCGGTCTGAAATCGAGAATGTACATGTGTGCGACCAGCCGATGCTTTGCCTCTGGACGCTCTCGCGCCGTAGCCGAGAGACGACTCTGAACGTCTCTTCCCGGAAGGTCGACTCTGTCGCCCTGTCCAAGTATGTTTCGACGCTTGCTCAAACGGTGAACCGGGATCCGAAAAACACGGTATTCGGCGAGACTCCCGACAAGACCGTCACGCTGATCAAAACGGGCCAAGACGGCCTCACGCTCGACGAAAACGCAGCTACCACCGCGATTCGAACCGCGATCGAGACCGGGGACGACACGGTCGCGCTCCCCGTAAAGACCGTATCCCCGACCATCAGCTCGACCGATCCTTCCGAACTCGGACTGACCAGCGTCGTAGCCGAAGCGACAACGAATTTCCGAGGATCGCCGAAAAACCGCATCTTCAATATCAATCGTGCACTTGAACAGTTCCAAGGCGTCCTCATCGCGCCGGGCGAGAACTTTTCGTTCGTCAAACAACTCGGCGAGGTCGACGGCGAGCATGGATACCTTCCCGAGCTCGTCATCAAGGCAAACAAGACGGAACCCGAATTCGGAGGTGGGATTTGCCAGGTCTCAACGACCGTGTTTCAGACCGCGATCAAGGCCGGACTAAAAATCACCGCGCGCCGAAACCATGCCTATCCCGTCTCCTACTACAAACCATACGGGATGGACGCGACCGTCTATGTCCCAAAGCCTGACCTGAGCTTCACAAACAATACCCCGGGGTACATCCTTATTCTTTCATCCGTCCAGGGAACGTCGCTCACCTTCCGTTTCTATGGAACGACCGACGGACGACAGGTCGCGATCGACGGCCCGCATATCCTCGAATCCAACCCGGACGGGAGCATGAAAACGACCTTCAACCAAAAGGTCACGGACGCATCGGGAAACGTACTGATCAACGATGATTTCCCCAGCAACTACAAATCCCCTTCGCTCTTCCCGCACCCGCAGGACTATACGGTGAAGCCGACCGACTGGTCGAAGAAGCAATGGGAAGACTATCTCGCCGCGAAAGCCATCGCCGCGACCCCACAACCGACAGTCACCTCCCCGACTTCCCAGGCTCCGGTTTCGACCGGGAATTGACGAGAAAAACGTTTTTTGATAGAGTACGGCTATCGCGGTCCGGACGCGATTTGGTTCGGTTTTGCCAAAAGTACGTACGGTTACAATCCTCGGTATATGGGTCGTTAGCTCAGTTGGTAGAGCAGTTGCCTCTTAAGCAAACGGTCGCAGGTTCGAATCCTGCACGACCCACAGATCGGACGGACACATCCGCCCTTGTAGCTCAATGGATAGAGCAGGGGTCTTCTAAGCCCTTGATGGGGGTTCGATTCCCTCCGAGGGCACACGACATTGAGAAGCGTACGGAGGGGTGACCACGTTTCACGGTTAGGTCCGCCAGCCAGCGGATTGTAGGTATCGATAGTCAGGGTTCGTATGTTCATATTCAATATATATTGAAATCTCTAGTGGGGTGACCATCGTTCAACGGTTAGGACTTCGGTTTGTGGTACCGATAATCAGGGTTCGATTCCCTGTGGTCACCCCAGTGGAGATTTCTTGAAGAAACGGATTGATTGTTTGATATTCAGGGTTGTTTCCCTGTGGTCACCCCAGTGGAGATTTCTTGAAGAAACGGATTGATTGTTTGATATTCAGGGTTGTTTCCCTGTGGTCACCCCAGTGGAGATTTCTTGGAAAGCGTATTTCGTGCGTTTGATATTCAGGGTTGTTTCCCTGTGGTCACCCCAGTGAGACTTTTTGAAAAACGGAGTGACAGTGCTCCGTTTTTCGTTTCTCGATTGACTCCAGGCCCCTTTCCGAGGTACAAAAGAAGAAGTATGCGCCCGTAGCTCAAAGGATAGAGCGTTTGGCTTCGGACCAAAAGGCTGCAGGTTCGAGTCCTGCCGGGCGCACAAACGAAGTGAAGGGCGTCCGGAGGAAGCGAACGGCT
>JBAXFX010000053.1:0-8571 GCA_037139695.1 Candidatus Moraniibacteriota bacterium
TCCACCACTTGTGCGGATCCCCGTCTATTCCTTTGAGTTTTAAGCTTGCGCTCGTACTTCCCAGGCGGCATACTTAACGCGTTAGCTCCGGCACGGAAAGGGTCGATTCTCCCCGCACCTAGTATGCATCGTTTACAGCGTGGACTACTGGGGTATCTAATCCCATTCGCTCCCCACGCTTTCGCAGCTCAGCGTCAGAACAGCACTAATCAGTTGCCTTCGCCTTTGGTGTTCCTCACGATATCAACGCATTTCACTACTACACCGTGAATTCCACTGATTTCTCGCTATCTCTAGACATGCCGTTTCGAATGCCTGTTCCCGGTTGAGCCGGGATATTTGACATCCGACTAACATGTCCGCCTACCTGCGCTTTACGCCCAATAAATCCGGATAACGCTTGAGGTCTCTGTATTACCGCTACTGCTGGCACAGAGTTAGTAACCTCTTATTCCTCAGGTACAGTCATCGTAATTCTTCCCTGAGAAAAGCAGTTTACAACCCGAAGGCCGTCTTCCTGCACGCGGCGTCGCTCCATCAGACTTTCGTCCATTGTGGAATATTCTCGACTGCAGCCACCCGTAGGTGTTTGGCCAGTGTCTCAGTGCCAATGTTGGGGGCCATGCTCTCACACCCCCTACCCGTCATAGCCTTGGTGAGCCTTTACCTCACCAACTAGCTGATAGGACGCAGGCTCCTCTCGAAGCGATAAATCTTTACTCCGTAGAGCACATCGCGCATTATCACGGATTTCTCCGAGTTATTCGCGACTTCGAGGCAGATTCCTACGTGTTCCTAACCCGTTTGCCATGGGCCTAAACCCATTCGACTTGCATGCCTTATCCACGCCGCCAGCGTTCATCCTGAGCCAGGATCAAACTCTCAATAATTTCTTACCGAGAGCATCAGTCACTATGGGATACCGGAATCGAAACTCCGGTCCCACAAGGATCCCACCCAAAGGGTGGTCAGCCTTCGGCTGAAAACTCTCAATAATTTTGGAAGCATCACCGAAGCGATACTTCCGGCGAAGCCCGAAGGCTTCGCGACCGACTGATTTCTTCTCAAAGAAATATAGAAGGACCAACCACAAAAATTTGCGATTGTCTTAATTTGTGAATGTTCATTTGCGGGAATCAACATACCCCGCAGCAGAGCTGTCCCCTCACTACGCTCCGCTTCGTATCGGCGGGGTATGCAGGAGCTTCGCTCTAACTCATCTTGGAAAACCAACGGTTTTCCAAACCATTCCTTAGCGGTGTCCTCGGGGCAGAGCCCCGAGGTATTTCTCGAATAAAAAAAAGAAACTCCGTCTCCTTTCCTTAAACCGCTTCCCTAGTATAGGGAGCGAATCGAAAGCTGTCAAGGGCGACATCCTCGCAAAAAGAACCGGCATACGTCGGAAGAGAAAAAACGCGAAAAATCCCTATTTTACGCGCTTATTAAGGAGGAGTAGGATAAGGAGCGGGACGGCCAGCCACAAGACCCCAGAAAGTGGCGTTCCGAAATATTGGACCGGCACCGGAATCGGAAACGCAGTGACCGTCTTTTTCGGGAAGAGCGTCACGAGGACACTCGTCACCATGCCGGTCACCATGATCCCCGTCACGATGATGCGCCACAGGGTGTCTTGCGGCAGGGACGGGACATGAATCTCGAAGAGCGACCGGTCGACCAAGGTCAATAGCACCAGAAGAATGACGAAAAGCCAAGCGTTGGAGAGTGGAAAATCCTTCGGAAGCAGATCGGTCGAAGCGGTCGTGAACACGAGTGCGATATAGATACTCATGACCACGTTCACGAGCCGGTTCCGACCGAGCAGGAACCCGACGCCGATACCGACCAGAATGAACGCGACCCCGAAAACGACCAGTCCGGCGGTGTCCTTGGGAACCGAGGCTGGAAAAAGCGAAGTGATGGAAAACATGGGTTTGTGTCTTTTCCGGCATCATACCACGGCGGTGCGGGCGCGTCAAAAGCCATTTTTAAAGCGCCTAGTGTGACCATCTGCCGAGCCCTCCACGACCACCTGATCCTATGCTATACTGGGAACCGACCCGCCACCATCACCACACCCGTCGCATGAATCTCAACCGGCTCCACCTCGTCGTCTTCTGGATATTCCTGACGTGCTTTCTTGTCACGTCCGCTGCCGTCCTCTTCTTCACGTTCGGCTATCGGTTCAGTTTCGAACGGGGCATCTTCATCTATACCGGATCGATCACGGTCAAGGCCAATCCACGGGCCGTCAACTTGTCGCTTGATGGAAAGTCGGTCCCGACGGACATGCTCCACAGCGTCAACCAATCGGTCCACGTGACCGGCATCATGCCGGGAGAACACCTGCTTCGCGTCGAGGCAGACGGCTATCTGCCCTGGGAAAAACGGGTCATCGTCCAAAGCGGCCGATCGACGGAGTTCTGGAACATCGCCCTGGTCCGGACCACGTACGATATCACGGCGGCAGCAAGTGGCGATTTCGTGAAGGGATTCAACTCCTCGACCCGGAAATACTTCGCGCTCGTCGGGGAGAAGGACGGGGAAACGACCGTCACCATCCTCGAGCGGACAACCGGATCGACAACACAGGCCTTCTCGAACCGGGACTATCGGTTCGATCCGGAGGACGGCCGGAACCTGGAGTGGTCCAAGGACGAGAACGCGCTCCTTATCCCGCTGCGTTCGCGAGCGGACGGGAGTCGTGCCGTATTCCTGATTGATCGGACGACGAATACCGCGAAGAATCTGCAAGATATCGCTTCCGTGCCCGAACCGGAAAACCCGCGCTGGCATCCGGACAATGACGGCACATTCTTCGTCTTGTCCCGCGGAACGCTCGTGCTCGTGCGTCCCGACATGCGCGACACGACACGGCGGCTCGTGAACGTCGCTCAAAATGTCTCAGCCTACGATCTCGCCGGACGGTATGCCGCACTCCTCAGTAAGGCCACGGGTGCCGTCTCCCTCATCCAGGTGTCGGGCATAACCGAAAACGCGGACCAGAAAACGGTCACCGATCCGATTCCCGGCGCGGACCGATACATGCATCCGTTCCTCACCATGTACGACGACAAACGGATTGCCGTCTATGATCGCGACGGAAGCGAAGGGTTCCTTTGGAATGATGACGGCAAAGTGGAACCGTCCGTCGTCTCACTCGGTACGGATATCAAGGGTGTACAATTTTCCGACGACGGCAAAAAACTTCTCTTCTATACGGGAAACGAGATTTCGGTCGTGTTCACCCGTGACTGGGACGTCCAGCCGACCCGAGAAGACGGCGAGATCCTGCAGATCGCCCGGTTTTCCACACCGGTCTCGGAAGTCCAGTGGGCCAAGAATTACGAGCATGTACTTTTCGCCTTAGGTGGGGAACTCAAGCTGGCCGAACTCGACAATCGCGATCAGCGCAATATCGATACGATTCTTCCCGCATCCGGCAATATCATCCGACAGATCATTCCCCTGCCGGCAGAAGACGAGCTCTATATCCTTTCCGGAACGGCTGATTCCGCTGCCGCTAATTTTTCCTTCATCGGTTTCCCCGAACCGCTCGGCTTCTTCGGGCAGTAACCCCGACACAATGAGACTCATACCGAATCAAATACATCCGTTGTATAGTCTTCCGTTAAGATCCCCGATCAAGTCGGGGACAAGCTTCACGGGAACGATAATAGAGGGAAATCGCCATTGATGAGATTGATTTGGCGTCATACGAAAAGACGCGACATGTCGCGTCTTTTCGTAGGTCGTTCCTGATAGGAAAGTCCCTTCACTTTCAGCTTCACATCCCCTATGCCTGTCGAACCATCAGGAAGTTCGTCTCACCACCCTTGCCGAGCGGGGCGCCTCCGGAAACGACGAACCGGTCACCCTTCTTCGCGAACTTTTCCCTCTTGAGGATGATCGAGGCCTCGGCGACCGCCTGAGCAATCTCCTTAAAGGAATCGACGTGATAACCGTAGCAACCATACGAGAGGCAGGCGCGACGGACCGTCCGCTCGTTCGGGGTCAGGACGACGATCCGCTGGTCCGGACGGTAGCGGGAAATGGCCCGCATCGTGAATCCGGAGGCCGACAGTGCCACGATAGCGGCAGCGTCGACGGAATATGCGACCGCCTCGACCGCCTCGGATACCGACTCCGCGACCGAATCCAGGCCGAGTTCGTTGCCATCAATGATCGGCTGAGCGGCTGGTTCAGCTTCGATCTCCATGGCGATCTTGGACATCATCGAGACCGCCTCGACCGGGAACTTACCCAAGGTCGTCTCTTCGGAAAGCATGATCGCATCGGTTCCATCAAGGATTGCGTTTGCCACGTCATTCACCTCGGCACGCGTCGGCACCGGAGCATTGATCATGGATTCGAGCATCTGCGTCGCCACGATGACCGGCTTGCCGAGCTCACGTGACATGTGCACGATCCGCTTCTGCAGGAGCGGCACCCGCTCCATCGGCACTTCCACCGCCAGGTCGCCACGCGCCACCATGACCGCATCGGTCGCCCGAAGGATTTCCTCGAGATTGTCGATCGCCTGCGTCGTCTCGATCTTCACGATGATCTGTGCCGGAAGCCCCTTCTTCTCGAGAATACGGCGAAGCTCATGCACGTCCGACGCACGGCGTACGAACGAGAGCGCCACGAAGTCGACCTGGTTCGATACGCCGAATTCGATATCGCGTTTATCTTTGGCCGTGAGTGAGCTGATGGAAAGATCGGTCCCGGGCAAATTCACGCCGCGGCGTCCCTTCGTCTCGCCACCGACGATGATTTTCGTCTTGATCTCGTTCCCTTTGATCGAAAGTACCTGGAGTTTCTTCTTGCCGTCGTCGACCATGATGAACGCACCGGGCTTGATCTCCTGCGGGAGTTTCGGATAATTCACGGATGCGCGATGCTCGTCACCCACGCACTTTTCGGTCGTGAGAACGAACTCGTCCCCTTCCTTAAGCATCACGCGCTCCTGATAGAAGTCGCCGATACGGATCTTGGGACCCGAAAGGTCCTGCAATATCGCGATCGGGGTCCCGAGTTTCTCGGACACGATACGGATATTGTCGAGTTTCTCCTGGTGCTCGGCGAAATCGCCGTGCGAGAAATTGAGCCGCGCCACATTAAGTCCCGCCTTCACGAGCTTCGTAAGGACCGCCTCGCTCGTCGTGACCGGGCCGATGGTCGCCACGATCTTCGTCTTCTTCTGCTTATGCATACCGTTTCCTTAATGATTCAACACATCCGGAAATGGTACTCTTCTCCTCGGAAAAAATCAAGGGGCGTTACGCCGAAAAAAGGCCGAGCTTGCCCAAAACCGGCTTTCGGCATTAAATGGAGAGGCAGACAAACCAACCTTCTACACTATGAATCATCCCGAACTCATGACCCTCGACGAGATTCTCAGGTCCTCACGGCGGCCATTCTCGACCGAGGAACGCCGGTTCATCCAGAATGCCTACACATTCGCCCTGGAGGCGCACCAGGGACAGGCCCGGAAGTCCGGCGAACCCTATGTCACGCATTCCATCGCCGTCACGAAGATCCTCGCCGAGATCGGTATGGACAAGGAGACGCTCGCGGCCGGATTATTACACGACGTCCCCGAGGATACCGAACGGACGCTCGAGGAGGTGGGCAAACGGTTCGGGTCGGAAGTCGCGTCGCTCGTCGACGGCATCACCAAACTCGGCCGGATCAAACTTCGTGGATCGCGCGAGGAATACTTCCTTGAGAACCTCCGCAAGATGTTCCTCGCGATGGCGCAGGATATCCGGGTCGTTATCATCAAGCTCGCCGACCGGCTCCATAACATGCGCACCCTCGATGCCCTTCCCAAGGAAAAGCAGGAACGTATCGCGCGCGAAACGATGGACATCTACGCGCAGATCGCGAACCGACTCGGAATCAGCGAGATCAAGGGCGAGCTCGAGGACCTGTCCTTCAAATACCTCGATCCGGAACACTACGAGGAGATGCGAAAAATCGAGGAGACCTATGTCCGCGAGGGAAAGACGTACCTCGAACGAGTCATCTTGCTTCTCCGCAAGGAGCTCGGGAGCGACGGGATAAAGATCGTCGATATCGACGGCCGGACGAAGCACCTCTACCGGCTGTTCAAAAAGCTGCAGAAGCACGACATGGAGATCGGCCGCGTCTACGACCTCGTCGCCGTCCGCATCATCGTCCCCGAAATCGTCGACTGCTACGAGACGCTCGGCTCGATCCACAAACGCTACCGTCCGCTCGTCGGCCGTATCAAGGACTACATCTCGCTTCCGAAACCGAACGGCTATCAGTCGCTGCACACGACCGTTTTCGGTCCCGAAGGACGGATCTTCGAGTTGCAGATCCGCACGCCGAAGATGCACGACGAGGCAGAATACGGCATCGCGGCACACTGGATCTACACCGAGAAGGAACGTGGTGGCTGGCGTTCGTTCGTCTTCGGGAAAAAACCATCCCCCGTCGCCAAGCCTAAGGAAGTTGCCTGGGTCTCCCAACTCAAGGAGTGGCAAAAGGAGGTCGGCCGCGACGATGCCGAATTCCTTTCCGGACTCAAGATCGAATTCTTCAAGAACCACATCTTTGCCTTCACTCCCCTCGGCGACATCATCGAGCTCCCCGAGGAAGCGACCCCGGTCGACTTCGCCTATGCCATCCACTCCGAGGTTGGCGAACACGCCGTCGGCGCGAAGATCGACGGCAAGATGTCCTCGCTCGACTCCGTCATCAGGAACGGCCAGGTCGTCGAGATCCTCGTCGCCAAGGACCGTAAGAAACCGAATGCCGACTGGCTCCGCTTCGTGAAGACCTCGACCGCCAAGTCAAAAATCCGCCGCGCCTTCCGCGAGGACGAGGGGAAGTGATTCGTTTACTCTAAGGCTACGGCATAGCGATAGAAAAAGGGAATGAATGGCGGATAAGATTATCGACACGGCTAAATCATACTACTTTCAAAAAGGCTAGGAATCCAAGTGAATTCCTAGCCTTTTTCGTACCAATACGTCGACATTCATCTGATGACAACTACAGCATCCCCCTCCCTCACATCCGACAGCGCGCCGGCATTCGTCTCGATAACCTCGAATGCTTCGGCATCCGGGGTCATAATTGCAGTCGAATCCGCCGGGATATTTTTCTCGATGAAGACGACTTTGCCATCGCGGATCCAGGCGAGGTCGAGCGGGAATCGCATCCCCTTCATCCAAAACGGATAAATGCCCGGGGCATCGAAACGGAACAGCATAGCGCAGTCCGAACAAAGCGAATCCCTAAGCCCAAGCCCGAGCTCACGCGATGCGGGGGTATCGGCCACCTCGGCCGAAAAGGTCCGCCCGCCAACGGTGACGGCGACGCTTCCCGGCAGGATCGGGACCGACGCCGGCGACTTTTCGTATCGGAACACGAACCATGCGGCCGCAATCGCGACCGGCAGCATGACAATCGCATACAGACGAAGGGCTTTCGGATCGATGTTCATCATATCTCTTTTTCGTTTACCCTTCCGAATCCCGAAGCCAGAAAAACAAACCCCGCCCCAAGTGCCAACATGAAAAATACCTTCCCTGCGGCCGGGAGGACGAGTGCGGCAAAACCGGAGAGCGCCGAAACTGCTGTATATGAGATCATAATGATCAAGTCCGACCACCCTCTTTGCCGCAAGCGGTCATGCAGATGACGCTCGTCTCCCCCATGGAAGGGAGACTTTCCGGCACGGATACGCATCATGATGACGAAGCAGGCGTCGAGCACCGGCACCGAGAGAACGAGCAACGTGGTTGCGATCTTTGCCCCGGAAAAAAGCGCGAGCGCCGCCACACCGAAACCGAGGAAATATGAGCCGGACGTCCCTGCCAGGAGCCGCGCGGGCGGGACATTGTAGACGAGGAATCCAAGCGATAGCCCGGCGAAAACACATGCGAGTATCGCGACCGTCGGCTGGTTCACCTCGGGACGAAGACTCACGAAAAAGAGCGTCGTAAACGCGGAAAGCGATACGCCACCCAGCAACCCATCCACCCCGTCAACCCAGTTCATCGCATTCATGGCGAGAAGCGTGAACACGATGCCGACCAACAGACTGGGCCACACGGACGATTCGGGGTAGAGGAACCACGGATTACCGAAGGGGTTTGTCAGCACCCATGCACGCATTCCGGAGGAAAAAATCAGTATGGCGAGACCGATTTGAAACAAAAGTTGCGGTTTCCATCCGATTGGCGTTCGATCATCAAGCGTCCCAAAAAGAAGGATGAGGCAACCGCCCGCGATCAAACCAAGAAGTGGTCCGGAAAATACGAGTTCCCGATTGAACGCGATCGCGACCAGAAACGCACCGACGAGCGCCACCCCGCCGAGTCGAGGAACCAATTTATGTGTACGGCCCCTTTCCTTCCGCATCACACCGAACCGTTTCCCCGCGATCGAGACAACCTGAAACAACACGACAGCGGTAAAAAACGATATCAGGAGCGGAAAAAGGAATTGCTCAAGCATAGACTGTTTCAATCCGAAAGAAATCTTAGTATCTATCTCAAATCTCATGTCGAGCTGTAAATCCGAAAATTTCGCGCG
>JBAXFX010000054.1:0-8441 GCA_037139695.1 Candidatus Moraniibacteriota bacterium
TCATGTCGAGCTGTAAATCCGAAAATTTCGAGCGAAAACCATGAAAAAGGAGAGAGGGCTACTGTCGTAACCTGACGAGTTTTGAATGGTTTGTAGCCGAAATTTTCGGATTTCAGCCGGCAAGCGGATTTTTTGCCTTATATAGGCGTTGAGATTTGAGATAGATACTAAGAAGCTTTCCTGCCTTCCCCGGAAAACGGGATGGTCGAGCAAAAGTAAAAAAACGGCCGGACCTCCATAAGAAGGCCCGTCCGTCTTCCGTTCGCCATGCGAAATGCGTAATCCGTATTCCGTGTCAGTCCGTCCCGATCACATCATTCCGCTCATGTCCGGCATACCCGCACCTTTCTTCTCTTCCGGCACGTCCACGACCGCCGCCTCGGTGGTCAGAAGGAGCGCCGCGATCGAGACCGCATTCTCAAGCGCGGTACGCGTCACCTTCAACGGATCGATGATGCCGGCCTTGATCATATCCTCGACATAGCGGTTCTCGGCCGCATCGTATCCGTAGTTCGCACCCTTGCCCTCGGTCACCTTGTTCAAGACGACCGCAGGGTCCTCCTCACCCGCGTTCGCGGCGATCTGTCGCAACGGCTCGGCGAGCGCACGTAAAAGTGTCTCGTACCCGGCTCGAAATTCATGTCCCTCCTCTTTCTCCTTGCCCTTGTGCGCCACCGAGACGACCGTCGCCGCCTTCGCAAGCGCGGTGCCGCCACCCGCGACGATTCCCTCCTCGATAGCCGCCTTCGTCGCCGCGACCGCGTCCTCCATCTTGTGCTTCATGTAGGTCAGTTCGGTCTCCGTCGGGGCGCCCACGCGAATGACCGCCACGCCACCAGACAGTTTTGCGACCCGTTTCTGCAGCTTGGTCCGATCATACTCGCTCTCGGTCCGGTCAATGAGCGTCCGTATCTCGACAATGCGCGCATCGATGTCTTTTTTCTTCCCCTTGCCTCCGACGATGGTGGTATCATCCTTGCTCGAAATGACCTTCGAGGCCGACCCGAGCATAGCTGGGGTCGCCGTCTCGAGCTTCATCCCCTTCTCCTCGGAGATGACCTGCCCCCCGGTCAGGATCGCGATATCCTGAAGTATCGCCTTGCGATTATCGCCGAACTCCGGTGCCTTGATCGCGAGCACGTTGAGCACACCGCGAAGCCGGTTCACGATGAGCGTCGACAGCGCCTCTCCGTCCACGTCCTCGGCAATGATGACGATGTCCTTCTTCCCCGACTGCGCGAGCGTATTGAGGAGCGGGACGATATCGTTGATCGCGGAAATTTTCTTGTCCGTGATGAGGATGGCCGGATTCTCGATCTCGGCCGTCTGTGACTCGACATTCGTCATCATATAGGGCGAGATATACCCCTTGTCGAAGCTCATCCCTTCGACGACCTCTTTCGTCAGGCCGAGCGTGTTGGATTGCTCCGTCGTCACGACGCCATCCTTCCCAACTTCCTCGATGACCTCGGCGATCATCTCCCCCATCTCGCGCGACTCGGCGGAAATGGTCGCGACCTGCGCGATTTCCTCCTTCGATGAGATCTTCTTGGAGTGTTTTGAGAGTACGGCGATCACTTCATCCTTAGCCGCCTCCATCCCGCGCCGTATGCCGACCGGATTGATACCGGTCTCCACGAACTTGAGTCCCTCACGCACGAGCGCCGCCGCGATCACGGTCGCGGTCGTCGTCCCATCACCGGCAACGTCGTTGGTCTTCTCGGCCGCCTGCTTGATAAGGCCCGCACCAAGGTTCTCGTACGCGTCTGTAAGTTCGATCTCCTTGGCGATCGACACGCCGTCGTTCGTGATCGTCGGCCCGCCGTATGACTTGGCCAAAATGACGTTGCGTCCCTTCGGACCGATTGTCACCTTCACCGCGTTCGCGACCTTGTCCACCCCCGCCCTGATGCGCCTCCTTGCGTCCTCACCGTACGCGATCTGCTTTGCCATATTCGTCTTGTATTGCTTTATTGCTCAATTGTTTCACTGTTTGAAAACATGGACATACTCGTCCCCGTTTCCCGACAACAATACAACAATAAAACCATTTAATAATTTATCCTGATTAGCACTCCCCATTATAGACTGCTAACCGAAGGTGTCAAGCTGCTTGCTCAATTGACGAGTTAACGGGTAAAAAGTTAACGGGTTTGGATCCAAGCTTCCGATTCCTGATTCTTGATTCCAGATTCAAATTCCCCGTTTTGAGTATCAGTTGCCCGCTCGTCCTTGCAAGCGGGTCCGCGCACTCCGCAAAGCGGAGACGTCGCGGATAAGTGGTCAATTCAGGACTTCAAATCTTGAACACGATGACATCGCCGTCTTGGACGATATACGTCTTACCCTCCAGGCGGACCTGGCCCAGGTCGCGCCCGGCGGACCAGCTGCCGGCGGCGATGAGTTCCTCCCAGAAGATCACTTCCGCGCGGATGAATTTCTCCTCGAAGTCGCCATGGATCGCCGCACCGGCCCGCGGGGCGGTCGAACCGCGAAGGATTGTCCATGCACGACTCTCGTCCTCACCGGTCGTGAAATACGTCTCGAGTCCCAGGAGCGAATACGCCTCATGGATGAGTTCCGACAATCGCGATTCCATTCCCATCTCGAGCGCCTCCTCCTTCGTCATATCGATGAGTTCCTCCTCGAGTTTGATATCGAGCCGCACGTGCGGAAGCGACGCGAGTTCCGGCGGGAGTGCGGCATCGGTATCGCTCATATTGAAGACATAGAGGAAGGGCTTCGCGGTCAGGAGTTGCAGCCCCTTCAGGAATTTTCCCGCTTCGGCCGGATCACCGGAAAGTGGCACGCCGTTGGCAAGTCTGCCTTCGTTGAGTGCCGTTTCCAATTCCGCAAGCCAACCCATTTCTTCGGCCGCGCCCTTACGGTTCGCGCGGACCTCCTTCGCGGTCTTGTCGCGCCGTTTGATGACAGTCTCGAGATCGGCCAAGACAAGCTCGGTATTGATGATATCGATATCCTCCTTGGGATTCACCCGATCGTGCACGTGGATGATGTTGCCGTTCTCGAACACGCGCACCACCTGGACAATCGCGTCCGTCTCGCGGATGTTCGCCAGGAACTTATTCCCGAGACCCTCGCCCTCGCTCGCGCCCTTCACGAGTCCGGCGATATCCACGAACTCGAACACGGCCGGAACGGTCTTCGCGCTCTTTGAAAATTCGGATAGTTTCCACAATCGGGAATCCGGCACTTCGACCACACCTACGTTTGGCTCGATCGTACAGAAGGGGTAATTGCTGATATCCACCGCCTTACGCGTCAGTGCCTTAAACAGGGTTGACTTTCCGACATTCGGGAGCCCGACGATACCTGCTTTCATAGGAGAAGAAGTGAGGAGTTAGGAGTGTGAAGTAAGGATACAGGCACTATATTTCCCTATTCTACCCTTTGTATCGGCTTTTTTCAAGGTATTTCATTGATAAGGTCAAAATGATACAATGTTACCATAAGAATATCCGATTCGATGCTTTTTCTTTCGTGACTTTAAACTTTCAGGACTTAATAGACTTTTGACTTCATTCTTATGAACCCGAACATTTTCAAGGCCTACGACATCCGCGGCATCTATCCATCCGATATCGATGAGGACGGCGTATACCTGATCGGTCGCGCGGCCGCGCAGTATTTTTCCCTTAAGAATGTCGCCGTCGGTCGCGATGCTCGGACATCGAGCCCGTCACTCTTCAAGGAGCTCGTCCGCGGATTGACCGAAGGCGGTGCCGACGTCGTCGACCTCGGATTGACTTCGACCCCGATGGTCTATTTCGCTGCGAGTCGCCTGCCGGTCGACGCAGTCATCTCACTCACGGCCTCACACAATCCTCCGGAATACAACGGGATGAAGCTCGCGCTCAAGGGCGCCGTCCCCGTCGGACTCGGAACCGGTCTCGCCGAGATCCGCGACCTCGCGCTCCGCGGGGATTTCGCCCAAAGCGATCGGATTGGTACCGTGACGATTGAAGATATCAAACCGGACTATTGTTCCTACTTCGCCTCGTTCGCCGAACTCGGTGATCGGAAGTTCTCGGTCGTCATCGACTCCGCGAACGCGATGGGCGTCCTCGAGCTTCCAGCCTTCGACCAGCTCGCCGTGAATATATCGGTCACGAACCTCTGGAACGACCTCGAACACCCCTTCGAATGTCACGAAGCAAATCCGCTCAAAGAGGAGACTCTCGACGAGCTCCGCACCAAGGTCAAAGAGACGCACGCCGACCTCGGTATTTCCTTCGACGGCGACGCGGACCGGATCGGCTTCGTCGATGAAAAGGGAGCGATTATCCCGATGGATCTCATGACCGCCCTTATCGCCCGCGAGATCCTGAAGAAAAAACCGGGCGCGACCATCGCCTACGATCTCCGTTCCTCACGTTCCGTCCGGGAAATCATCGAGGAACACGGCGGGATCGCGGTAGAGTGCCCCGTCGGCCACGCGAACATCAAACGGATCATGCGCGAGACCGGCGCCGTCTTCGCGGGCGAGCTCTCCGGTCACTACTACTACGAGGAAAATTCGACCGCCGAGTCCGGCACACTGACAGCAATCCTCCTCTTCAACCTCATGGCCGAATCCGACGCCCCGGTTTCCGCACTCGTCGCCGAAACACACCGGTACTTCCACTCCGGCGAGATCAACAGCGAGGTCAAGGACAAGGATGCCATCCTCGAGACCCTCAAAAAAACATATACCGGCGGGAAGCTGACCAAGATCGACGGCATCAAGGTCGAATACCCGACCTGGTGGTTCAATGTCCGTGGCTCGAACACCGAACCGTTGCTCCGTCTCACGCTCGAGGCCGAAACCGAAGAGGAAATGGAAGCAAAAAAGGCGGAATTGCTCGGAATCATTCGAGGATAAAGGGGGTCCATAAAGCCGACGGCCTGAAGCCGGACGTCGGGAACCAATCCTTGATTCATGTGTTCCGTCAAAGATATCGACACAGCATACTCTATGGACTTGTCTCGGATGACTTTCTTTGAAGAGAAATTTTTGGCTCTTATTCGATCCCTCACTCCGAAAAGAGTCTTCTTGATCCTGTTTACGGTCGGCTTCGTCGTCTATATGGACTCGTTCGTCGCGGGTATGTTCTGGGACGACTACGACAGCGTCGTCAACAACCAGTATATAAGGAGCTTCGATCATTTTCCGGACTATTTCACCAAAAACCTCACCGCCGGTGCCGGCATCACCGACAACTACTGGCGCCCGCTCCTCCTTGTCTCCTTCGCGACCGACTACGCCGTCGGTGGAATCGAGCCCTTCTTCTATCACTTCCAGAATTTTGCGTGGCACCTCGTAGCAGGCATACTTGTCTTCCTGGTCGGGACGAAGCTCTTCCGAAACAAGACTGCGAGCCTCGTTGCCGCACTGCTCTTTCTCGTCCATCCGCTCCAGACCGAAGCCGTCACCTATGTCGCCGGCCGCGCCGATCCGATGCATACCGCGCTCATGCTCGGGTCGCTCTTTCTCTTCCTCAGGCACCTTGAGTCCAAAAAATATCCATTACTTCTCTCTTCGCTTGCGCTTTTTACCCTATCACTCCTCGCCAAGGAACGCGCCGTCATATTGCCGATCGTACTCGCGCTTTTGCTCTTCCTCGTCCCGTTCGAAGGATACGCCCGCACATGGAAACAAAAGTTTCTACTCCTCTCCCCGTATGTCGCAATCGCCTCACTCTATACCCTCCTGCGGATGACCGTACTCCACTTCGCCGACACTTTCGATCCCGGTGCGACGACGATACTTCAGAGCACGACCTTCTGGGAGAAAATACTCGTTTTCCTCGCCGGTATCGGCACCTACGGCAAGCTCATCGTCTGGCCCGACCATCTCTACATGGAGAAGACCCTTCCATTACCTCATTCGATTTTCGATCCGATGGTGATACTCGGGATTATCATACTCGCACTATCCGCAATGCTCATCTTCTCTTCTTTCAAAAGGAAACAGGCTGTCGCGTTCTGTCTCTTCGCTTTCTTCGTGACCCTCCTGCCATCGATGTACGTCTACCCCGTCCAAGGACTCCTCTACGAGCACTGGCTCTACCCGGCGCTCCCTTGGCTCTTCCTCGCCATCGGAATCGGGCTGTCGGATTATCTCGACGGTACGAAACGAATTAGACAGATTCCAACCGCCTTTCCTCTGTTGTTCATGATGATCGTAATAACCGCCTTCGGTATCCGTACGATCGTCCGTAATTTCGACTGGCAAAACCCGATCCGATTCTATGAGAAAAACATCTCCCTTGGAGGAAATTCCGGAAGGGTCTCTACTAACCTCGGCATGGCCTACGACGATGCGCACCTGCCGGACAAGGCGATAGTGGCCTATCGGGCGGCTGTCGACCTTTCGGGGAACACGCTTTTCCAGCCCTGGTACGACATGGGCAATACGCTCTCACAACAAGGGAAAACGGACGAGGCCTTCGAGGCGTACCATCAGGCATCGGTACTGAACCCGCGCTTCGTCGCGACCTATCTGAACATCGCGAAAATCTATGCCGACCGGAAGGATGCCGGCAAAGCGATATCCGTGCTCAAAGACGCGGAAGGGAACGATCCGGGTCAGATTCAAATCCTCTACGCCATCGCGGTGATCTCCGCCAATGCAGGCGACACGGATACCGCGGCGATATATGCAAACAAGATTCTTGTCATCGACCCGGGAAACGCCCAGGCGGAACAGATTTTTTCCTTCATCCGCTCACACCGATAATCTGAATAGTGATCAAGTCGCCTCTGACATGGAGTTCGACTCCGTACCGGAGTCGAACTCCGGAAATCTCCTATATCAGAAATCCAATTTTCTCTTTCGTCTCGGCGAGTTTGGTAGCGGCTATCGGACGAACACGGTCCGCACCTTCACGAAGAATACGAAGTGTTTCTTCGTCCGAATAGCCGTTCATGCGTTCCTGAAAAGGTGCAAGGAACGAGACGACGACTTCGGCCAGATCAGACTTGAAATCGCCATACCCTTTGCCCTCGTATTTCTTTTCGATTTCGGGAATCGCGACGCCGGACAGAAGTGTGTAGATATTGATGAGGTTCCGAAGCGCCGGTTTGTCGTCTTGATACACGATTTCCGACCCGCTGTCGGTCACGGCTTTCTTGATCTTCTTGCGTACCGTCTCGGCGTCATCCGATAGCGCGATCGCATTGTACTGACTCTCCGCAGATTTGGACATCTTTTTCGACGGATCGTCGAGCGCCATGATGCGTGCACCTTCTTTCATGATGCGCGGTTCCGGAACGCGGAAGGTCTCGCCAAACCGATCATTGAACCGCCGTGCGAGCGTCCGGGTCAGCTCCACATGCTGTAACTGATCGTCCCCCACCGGCACCACCTGTGTGTCATAGAGCAAAATATCTGCCGCCATGAGAACAGGGTAGTCGAAGAGACCGACGCCGGAATCGTTGAAACGCTCCTTGAATATTTGAAAAAAATGTCGCGCCATCCCGAATGCGGCTGCCGACCCCGCTCCTTCGGCCTGAAGCGCGGACAGGCTCTCGATCGCCGATATCAGTTCGGGCGATTTCTCCTCCTTCGCGGTCTCGGAAACGTCCCGTAACCCGTTCTCGAATTCCTCGAAATCGATCGCGTTGGACTTGTCCTTGAACTGCGTCATCTTCGTAAGGTCTCCGTTCTTCGTGATGGTATTGAGAAGCCACATGAGCTCGGCATGCTCGGGAACATGCGACTGGATGAAGAGCGACGACTTCGCCGGGTCGATACCCGCAGCAAGGTAGATCTTCGCGATTTCAAGCGTCTTTTTCCTGAGGGTTTCCGGATCCTGCGGCACGGTAATCGCATGCATGTCCACCACACAGAAAATTGATTCAAACTCATCTTGGAGTCCCACCCACTGCTTGATGGCCCCCAGATAGTTCCCGATGTGCAAGTCCCCCGACGGCTGTATGCCCGAAAATATGCGCTGTTTCATAGTGTTCCTGATTGGATGTTTCTCTGTTGATTGTAGCACAGAACACGGCAATGACACTTGACAAGAACACCTATCTTCAATATTCCTTTAAGATCGTTGACTAACAAGGATTCGGCAGTAGGCCACGGCATCGCTCCTGTATCGGATCAATTCTTCAAAATATATGGAGAACACGGAATGAAAACATGGGTCATACGCAATAATGGGTTCTCAATAAAGATATAGAATCGAAATACTTTCCATATAACTTGCTCCTACTCATCCCAATCTCCCTGATTCCTTTCGTTATCGGAATCAGTCCCTCTTTGGGACAAAGAGGGAGACTCTGGATAGTGTACAAGCGAAAAAAGAACGTTCTCTCCCCTTATCCTAAGGGGAGGACAGGAGGGGTTGGAATATGAAGGATGCCTATGAAGAAAGTTTAAGTATCTATCTCAAATCTCATGTCGAGCTGTAAATCCGAAAATTTCGTTTGAG
>JBAXFX010000055.1:0-8144 GCA_037139695.1 Candidatus Moraniibacteriota bacterium
TGGTTTGTAGCCGAAATTTTCGGATTTCAGCCGGCAAGCGGATTTTTTGGCTTATTATCGCGGTGAGATTTGAGATAGATACTAAGCGAAGCCGAGCCTGATCTTGGTCTCCTCGGTCATGCGGTCAGGGGACCAGGGCGGGTCGAAGGTAAGGTTGATCTTCACTTCTTCCACCTCTGGAAGCTCGAGGAGGCGGTCCTCGATATCCTTCTCGATCACGAAAAAAAGCGAGCAACCGATGGTTGTGAGCGTCATGGAGACTGTGGCGATGCCTTTCGGCGAGACTTTCACGTCATAGATAAGCCCGAGATCGACGATGGATACGCCGAGCTCCGGGTCGAGGACCTCCCTCAGCTTTTGCATCGCGCGCTCCTTTTTGGTAGTCCTTTTTTGTTCCATATCAGGGTTGTTTGGGCTCTATGGTATATGAAAACTTCCTTTTTGGGAAGGAAGTTTTCAATGGGCCCGTTTTGACTGTCCGATACCTAGTTCACCTTGATCGCGCCGACGGGGCAGCCTGAAACGGCGCTATTGATCACCGTCGAGGCATCGAGGTCCGCCGACGCAAGGACGGTTGATTTTCCTTCGTCATCGAGGCCGAAGGTATTTGAGGCGATGGCTGTGCAACCCCCACATCCGATGCAGAGCTCGCGATCCACCGATACGACCAGACCGTTCTCGAGCGTGACAGGTCCGCTCGGATTCGAAGCATCTTTGAACGTCATACCGTTTTGCTTAATGGTTTACGACATTCCTATCATACCTTATCTCCGGAGCCGGAGGCAAGAGCCTGTTTTAGCGTCTCAAGTGAAAGAAGGGCGCATTTGAGACGGTTCGGGGAGAGTTCGACACCAAGTAGGGTAACGATATCTTCGGGCGTGAGCGTGAGAGCCGCCTCGATAGGCTTTCCTTTCACCGATTCGGAAAGGAGTGAGGCGGACGCCTGTGAGATGGCACAGCCCTGTCCGGTAAATCGGATGTCCGTGATGATGCCGTTTTCTGTAAGGATATCCATTGAGAGCGAGTCACCACAGGTCGGATTCTTGGCTTCCCCGTGATGATTGGCATGTTCAAGATGCCCGCAATTTCGCGGATGTTTGGAATGGTCGAGGATGACGGCCTGGTAGAGGGAGGGCATAGGACAGTAGTGAGTAGACAGTAGTGAGAAGTGAGGGAGAGACAGAGAAAGGAGTGCGCGGGGATGGAGAGAATTATGAAGTGAGACGAGAAGAATTACATTTAGCGGTGGCGCAGGGATTTTCTGTTTCTTGATAGGGGCTACGGCCTGAACAGCCTAACTGTATCTTTTAATCCTTCAATAAGCTTTTCGATATCCGCTTCGGTATTATACACCGAGAAGGTGGCGCGGGCGGTTGCCGGGAGTGAGAGGGCACGATGCAACGGGGCGGCGCAGTGTTCGCCGGCACGGATGCAGATATCACGCTCGCCGAGCACTTGCGCGATGTCGTGCGGATGGATGCCCTCGAGACTGAAGGAAAGGATCCCGCTTTCGCGTCGCACGGGGCCGAGAACCGTGATCGAACCGCCGAATGCGTCGTGAAGTGCCGTGGCGGCTTCGTTCGCAAGCGCGGTCTCGCGTTCATGGATTGTTCCGATGCCGACTTGTTCGACGAAGTCGAGCGCCGCACCGAAACCGAGGACGGCGGCGATATCCGGCGTGCCCGCCTCGAAGCGGTGGGGCGATTTCATGTATACGGCGTCGTCCGCGGTCGAATCGAGGACCATGCCGCCACCGACCTGATACGGCGGAAGCGCGGCGAGCAGCGAGGATTTCCCGTAGAGGACGCCGACGCCGGTCGGTCCGAACATCTTGTGTCCCGAGAAGGCGAGGAAATCGCAGTCCCAGGAGCGGACGTCGATATGCGCATGTCCCGCAGTCTGTGCCGCGTCGACGATGGTCAGGATATCCGGGCTTGCTTCCTTTGCCGTGCGGACGAGATCGGCTACCGGATTCGGCGTTCCGAAGACATTCGATATGGCGGAGAAGGCGAAGATTTTCGTTTTTGAGTCGAAAAATTTTCGTGCCGTTTCTCTGTTGATCAAGCCATCTTGTTCGAAAGGGACTATGCGAAGTTCCGCACGTCGCTTTGCGGCGAGTCGTTTCCACGGGAGGAAATTCGAATGGTGTTCAAGAGCGGTGACAACGATATTGTCTCCGGCTTCGATTCGGTCTTCGAGTACCGATGCGAGGAGGTTGATCCCTTCGGTCGTATTGCGCGTGAAAACGATTTCGTCGGCATCGGAACCGAGGAATCGTGCCGTCTTTTCTCGCACCTCCTCGAAACCAGTCGTCGTTTCTTCGGCGGTCGCATAGAGTCCGCGACCGACATTGGCGGAGAGTGCGTGGTAATAGTCCGAGACCGTGTCGATCACGGTCTGAGGCTTGAGCGACGTCGCGCCGGAATCGAGATACGCGAGGTCCGGCCTGGCGGTGAAGATGGGAAATCGGGATCTGATATTGTGCATAGGTTCTATAGTTCGAGTGGTGTATAGGGCGTTGTGTAGAAAGCAAATTATGTATATAAGTCTCCCTCTTTGTCCCAAAGGGGGAACAAGGGGGATTGGGAAAATAATCACCGAACATATGTATCGTATTTCATCTTGTTTCAACCCCTCCTGTCCTCCCCTTGAGACAAGGGGAGAGAACGAAAGAGCGCGATAGAGAATTATGAGTGGATATCCTGCATAGAATATGAAATGAAAAATTTTGAATTATGAATCAGGGGACTGAGCGTCTACCTGCTCCCCTCATGGAGGGGAGCTCCACGCTCTGCGTGGTGAGGGGAGGAGGTATTTTGAGTATATTTTTTCCGTGTCCGGTGGTTTTCTGATGTCAGTGGTGAGTTGTTGGTTGTAAGTTTATTCATTGTTTCCTTCGCGTCTTTGAAGAACCCGTCGGCGAGGAGTGCGACAGCTTTGTTCCTAGAGATGCCACGGGTCGCGAGGTAGGCGAGTTGTTCCGCGTCGGGAGGGGCGATCGAGGCGGCATGCGAGCAGGTCACGTCGTCGGTATCGATCTCGAGCTCCGGTTTAGCGGAAGCGGAAGCATCGGCAGAGAGGAGGAGCGCCCGGCAGTCCTGTTTCGCATCGGACGAATCCGCGCCCTTCGTGATATCCACGAGCCCCCGAACATCGATCGAAGACGTACCGTCGAGTCGGGCGCGGACGGTAGCGGAAGAGACAGTATTCGGGGCGAGATGCCGCTGGATAATACGGGGCGTGAAGTGCTCATCGTCTATACCAGTATACAACGCGAAGATATGTGTCTCGGCACCCGGCCCCGCGAGCTCGAAGGTAGTCTCACTGTCTCGGTTTTCCATCATAAACACGACCTGTTCGTTTTCACCGAGCCGGTACGTCTTTCTCGGGTCATTTGTGATGTCGATAAATTTCATAGTCATGAATGATTCAATTCTGCCCGCTCCCCTGCCCAAGGGGGATTATCCGACGAGGAGGAGGATAATCCGGCGAGTCTTCGAGACACGTCGTTCTCGAACGACTGTGTCGAGACTGAGGGGAGGGAGACTCGACTCACCTCTCCTTTATCCTCCCCTCGGAAAGGGGAGGAGACTTCTTTTCTTGTTATTTGTTCACTGTTTTCCGCTATATGGTTCATCCGACCGAACCTTCCATCTCCAGGTTGATCAGCCGGTTGAGCTCGAGGGAATATTCCATCGGGACTTCTTTCACCACTGGCTCGATGAATCCGTTGACCAGGAGTCCGCCCGCTTCCTGCGGCGAGAGTCCGCGCGAGGCGAGGTAGAAGAGCTTTTCCTCGCCAATCTTCTCGATGGTCGCCTCGTGCATGAGCCTGGCATCGGACGCGTCGGTGCGAAGTGACGGGTACGTGTCCGATCGCGAGTCCTTGTCGAGGATAAGCGCATCGCAGACGCTCGAGGAGGAACAGCCGGTCGCGTGCTTGGCGACACGGATGTCGCCGCGGAAGGATGACCGCCCGCCGTTCTTGGAAATCGATTTGGAAACGATACGCGAGTGCGTGTCCGGAGCGAGGTGAATCATGCGCGCGCCGGTATCCTGATGCTGTCCAGAGCCTGCGAGCGCGAGCGAAAGCATCTCTCCGCGTGCGCCACGGCCCGCAAGGATGACGGCCGGGTACTTCATCGTGACCTTGGAGCCAAGGTTGCAGTCCACCCATTCCATAACGGCGTTCTCTTCGGCCTTGGCACGTTTGGTGACGAGGTTGTAGATGTTGCCGCTCCAGTTCTGGACGGTCGTGTAGCGAACCCGGGCACCCTTTTTAACGAAGATTTCGACGACGGCGGAATGAAGCGAGTCGGTCCGGTAGATGGGCGCGGTACAGCCTTCGAGGTAGTGGACGGAGCTTCCTTCCTCGGCGATGATGAGCGTTCGTTCGAACTGGCCGAACGCCTCGGAATTGATACGGAAATAGGCCTGAAGGGGAAGGGTGACTTTCACGCCCTTCGGGATATGGACGAACGAACCGCCCGACCACGCGGCGGAATTGAGCGCCGAAGAAAAATTGTCGGCAGCCGGGACAAGCGTGCCGAAATATTCGCGGACGATATCCGGATATTTCTTCACGGCGGTATCCATGTCGCAGAAGACGACTCCCTGTTTGGTCAGTTCCTTCTGAACGCTTTCGTATACGACCTCGCTTTCATACTGTGCGGACACCCCGGCAAGAAAATCCTTTTCCGCCTCGGGAACGCCGATCCGATCGTAGGTCTCGCGGATTTCCGGCGGGAGGTCGTCCCAACTTTTTACGGCCTGTTCGGTCGACTTTTTGTAATACGTGATCGAATCGTAGTCGAGTGCCGAGAGGTCGGGACCCCACTTCGGTCGTGATGCTTTTGTGAATCGTTCGAAGGCTGTGAGGCGGAATTCGAGCATCCATTTCGGCTCACCCTTGATTTCCGATATCTGCCGGACGACGGACGCCGAAAGACCACGCCCGGTCCATTGGACCGTCCGCTCAGGTACGGAGAAGCCGTATTTGTAGTCGTCAGAATCCATAAAATACAGTAGAAAGTAGTATGTAGTCTGTAGACAGGGCAGGGAACAGTAGACAGGAGTGTGTAGTGTGTAGACAGGGTGGGGAATGGGGGATAATACCTCAAAGATTATCAGTCCTTACTACTTACTACTTACTACTACCTCTCTCTCAAATCCATCGCGGAGTGTCTTAGTCGCCAGATCGTGCCCGCCCTCCGCTACGACTTTGCCATCTTTAAGGATGATGACCAAATCCGGCTTGATAAGTTCGATGAGACGCGGAGAGTGGGTGATGTAAATTTTCGTCGTTTCATTCGGAAGATGCGATGTAAGGAATTCGGCGATACGTTTCACGGCGTCCGTATCGGTACCGGTATCGATCTCGTCGAAGATCGCGAGCGACGGTGTGAGAAGTGCGGCTTGGATCGCCTCGATCTTTTTGCGTTCGCCCCCGGAAAATCCGTCGTGAATGGAACGCGTGAGAAATTCCTCGGCAAGACCGATCTCCTTGGCAAGCACGCGCAGTTCCTTGTGGAGCGCAACCGGATCCATCCTCCCGTCGAGTGCGACACGGAGGAGTTCCTCGACCGACACGCCCGGAATCGGAAGTGGGGACTGGAAGGAAAGGAAGATGCCGAGCTTCGCGCGTTTGTCCGCGGACAACGGCTTCAAATCCACACCGTTCCACGTAAGCTCGGAATCGTCTGAAAGGAAAATGTCCGGCCGGCCCATGATCGTGGCCGACAAGGTTGACTTGCCGGAGCCGTTCGGCCCGAGGACGACGTACGTCTTTCCCGGTTCGAAGTTGAGAGAAATATCGTGAAGTATTTCCTTGTCGCCGATAGTGGTGGTGAGATGGTTGATTTTTAGCATAAACAGTGAGCTGATAACAATAGCGAGGCGGTTTCCTGCTCCTCTGTCGGAGGGGAGCTGTCGAGTCTTCGAGACTGAGGGGTGGAAGAATAATAAAAAGTGTTTGTATTAGAAATTGAGTATCTGATTTGATTGTTGATAATTTGAAATATATAGCGTTATTCTTTTGCACCCACCCCTCACCCTGCAAGGCCAGGGAGCCCCCCTCAGGCAGGGGAGCGGGCAGATGTTATCTCGTCAGGTCTCGATTCTTCCCTTCTCATATTATTTTTTGCAGATACCATCCGACCAATCATTATGCCTGATAATGTCTTTTCGATTTCGGTCTCGAGCCTTCGTAGTACGTCGTTCGTCTGACAGTGGGAAGGGAAATTACAGGGAAGGGTGCCTTTGCCGCCTGGGGAAGAGAAGGTCCGTACCGGTCCATCAAGTGATTTGAGGATGTCCCAGACCGAGACGTCTTTACGGGACAGTGTATAGCCACCTTCGACGCCCTTGGTCGATTCGACGATGTCGGACTTTCTCAGTTTCTGCAGGATCTTCTCGAGGAAGTCCTCGGGGATATGTTCCCGCTGTGCAAGCTCGCGAGCTGAAATCGGCCCAGCCGCTTCCGCGAGGCTGACCGCTGCTCTGAGGCCGTAGTACGCCTTTTTTGAGATTTTCATCCCCGTTTCTCTAATATGGACTATTTCAGTCCTATTTAAGCATATGGCCTGAAAAATGTAAAGAAAGACCCGTGGCTGTTTTGTCGCAGGTGTTTAGTGATAACCTTTGCTTAAGAATTAGTCGAATCATTCGTGAAGCAGAAGGTGCTCCCCGAAGAGCTCCGATTCGAGTCGGACCTCCTGGTCACGGGGGACCGGCTGATGTTGGTGTCGTTCGAGAACCTCGTTGCGGTCATCATTACCGACCGTGCGATCGCCGACATGCAACGTCGATTCCTGAAGTTCATCTGGAAACGGGTGTAGCGGTTTCGCGGTAGAGGCGGGGCATACCCCGCCTCTACGGTTCTTGCTTCTTTCTCATCGGGAAGATACCATTCCTTCATGGAAACGAATTTTTGGAAACAACTGAAGAAACCGTTTTTCGCGCTTGCGCCGATGGACGACGTGACGGATTTTCCGTTCCGGACCATGCTCGCGCGGCACGGCAAGTCGGATGTGATGTGGACCGAGTTCGTGTCCGCGGACGGATTGATGCATCCGGATGGCCTGAAAGCCCTTTTGCCGAAGCTCGAATACGATGGAGAGACCGAGCGTCCTATCGTGGCACAGCTTTTTTCCGCGTCGCCTGAGAAGATACGTCAGGCGGCGTATCTGATCGCGGACCTCGGGTTCGATGGGGTGGATATCAATATGGGATGCCCCGACCGGGCAGTCAATAAGCAAGGCGCGGGAGCGGCACTCATCAAAGATCCGACGCTTGCCAAGGAGATGATTATCGCGGCGAAAGAAGGCGTCGCTTCGCATCACCGGCCGATTCCGGTTTCGGTAAAAACACGCATCGGATGGAACCAAGATGAGCTCGAAACCTGGCTTCCGGAACTGCTCTCGACGAATCCCGCGGCTATCACGGTACACGCGCGGACACGCAAGGAAATGTCGCTCGTGCCGGCGCGCTGGGACCGTATCACCCGTGCGGTCGAGATCGCGAAGGGGAGCGGAGTGCTCATCATCGGTAATGGTGACGTAGCAGACCTTTCCGACGGCCGTGTGAAGGCGAAAGAAACCGGCGCGGACGGAATCATGATCGGTCGGGCGAGCCTGGGGAACCCGTGGGTGTTCAATGCACGCAAGAAGAAGATCAGTGTGGAAGAAAAACTCCTCGCGCTTGTCGAGCATTCCAAACTCTTCGAACAGTTCTACGGCGAGGGCCACCGTTTCGAAATCATGCGCAAGCATTACAAGGCATACGCCACCGGTTTCTCAGGCGCCAAACCGCTCCGCTTCGCACTCATGGAATCCAAAAACGCCGCCGACACGGAACGGATCGTAGCGGAGTTTCTCTTGTCGGTAGGAGTGAGTGTTACGGACCTGATTCGCCTGAAGTGAGGTAATATATCTGAAAATGCCATATATTAGGGCCTACATTCTAGCTTGAAGTGCAATCGCCTTCCCTTCCACGAAGACCTCGTGCGGAGTAAGATAGCCGAGACGTTTTCTTGGTCGATGGTTGATTAGATGAACCGCCCGGTCGACGTCCTTTTGACTCAGTGTAGCAAACTTCATTCGTAAGATACCTCGGGGCTCTGCCCCGAGGATCTGAAAATGGAATGG
>JBAXFX010000056.1:0-8095 GCA_037139695.1 Candidatus Moraniibacteriota bacterium
GTCGGGGCAGCCGAAATTTTCGGATTTCAGCCGGCAAGCGGATTTTTTGCCTTATATAGGCGTTGAGATTTGAGATAGATACTTAGCCTGGATCGTTCCTGTCGACGCAGGGGAGATGAGACCGCTCGTCGCCCGCGCGTTGGTGGGAAGTACAGTATCATTAATAAAACAAGAAGGTGGTGAAAGATGAAAAAAATCTATGATCCGAGTTTTACCGTTTCCTGGGAAGGACGGCAGTCGATACAGAAGGTGAAGAATGCTTTTGTTGTGGCGGCTGATCTTCTCGACTGGAAGATGGAAAAAATCGATGTTGTTACAACAAAAATACTGGACGTCGACGATTCAATCAGGTCTGAATTTCATTTTGTTGATGAGCCTGATGATTTGCGCGACGTATCCATCGTCGAGTGCGATGATGAATGGAGTAATGAACTGTATATGATGAGATGCGCGTCCAAGGTGATGTATCGTGGCGAAGGTCGGGAAGAAGTCACCATTACCATACGACTTCAGAATTTGTACCTGGACAAGGAATATGATTCCGTACAGATGTACCTTACTGAAGCGTATCCGGGTAAGTCATCGGTGCAGTGGGTTCAGCCCATGCATCTGTATTCTACGGCGTATATCGAATTCACGAGTTTTCTTCGAGGCTTTAAGCAGGGACTTAAGTCGACGGAAATCATTGATCATGATGTCAATGTTTGACGGTCGTACGTTGATCTCGCATGTCGTACAGCGTCTGCACGGACCGTATATACGGTTCGTGGCATTCATTTCAAAACACGCAAAAATAAGGATGATGAATGATGGGCAATGTAAAATTTCCGAGTCTTACTTTTTCATGGGAAGAAAAACAACCTTTGGAAAAGGTGATTTCCGCGTATATCGCAGCCGCTGAAACGTGCGGATAGAAAATCGAGGAGAGAGACAGTCAGATAGAAAGAATCTGGAATATCAATGATATTTTCAGGGCCGAGTATATATTTACTGAAGATGATGGTCTCGTAAATATTCCAACGATATTCGGTCCGAAAATGAGTGGCGATGTTGAGGATGGTACGAGATTCAAGTGCGCTTCAAAGGCATTGAATGCCGAAGACTGGGGCGAATTTATCTTCGAGATCTGGCTTCAGCCGTTCCATCTGAGGAAGAGTTATGATTCGTGTGACATATATCTCTCGTGGAGAACAGAGACCCCTCAAGAAAGACAGTTTATGTATATGAATCATATCCATGGCGAGATAAAGCTCGAAGTCGTGTCGTTCTTTCGGGGTTTTAAGAATCAACTGTTATCGACACAGAACGTCGATGAAGAGATGGGGCTGATAGCAAAGTGATTTCGCCGGTCGTTAAGAACTTGCCACGGACCGTATATACGGTTCGTGGCATTCATTTCAAAACACGCAAATAATGTAATGGAAAAGCTCAACCGCGTAGTCACAGTAATGTGTGATTGCGGTTTTTTTGTCTTCTTTTCTTCCACTTCGGGCATTTTCGAGGTAGAATGGGGTTAGGAATAAGTCAAAAGTCCAAAAGTTTAAATAGCAGACATCTATATCTGGTCAGTGTTCATTCACTATCCCTTTACAGGTTTCCCGACTCCCGGCTCCCGGCTCCCAATTCCTGATTATTAGTTACTGATCCCTTCATATGCTTTTCGATTTCGTATCACTGTTTCCCGAAAGTTTCATTTCGTATCTCGGCGTGTCGATGCTCAACCGCGCCAAAGAGGACGGCTTAGTGTCTTTTAGCTTCTCGAATCCGCGGGATTATACCACCGACAAGCATCGGACGGTGGATGATACGCCGTACGGCGGCGGGGCGGGGATGGTCATGAAGCCGGAGCCATTGTTTTCCTGCGTGGAAGACATTCTCTCAAAGGGTGATGTACCGCGTGAGCGGACCCGCGTCATATTGTTTTCCGCGAAGGGAAAGCAGTTCGACCAAAGCGATGCGCGCCGGTTCGTGGCGGACTATGATCGGCTTATCCTGGTGTGTGGCCGATACGAGGGCGTGGACGAACGCGTGGCGGAGCACCTTGTCGACGAGGAGCTTTCGATCGGGGAATACGTGCTGACCGGCGGAGAGTTGCCGGCGATGATCGTGGCCGACGCGGTGACGCGGCTCATTCCCGGGGTGCTTGGCAATGCGGAAAGTGCGGAGACGGAATCGCATACCGAACGCGGCGTACTTGAGCATCCGCAATATACCAAGCCCGAGGAGTTCCGCGGTTGGAAGGTTCCCGAAACACTTCTTTCCGGGCATCATGGTGAGATTGCGAAGTGGAGAAAAGAAAACTCACGACTAGCCACTGACAACCCATAGCTTACAATGAGGAACGGGGGACAGGGAATCAGCTGATACCTGAAAACGTATGACAGGCAGTTGGAACACGGAGCAGGGAACGAATGCGGGATGAAATAAAGAGAGACAGAACGACATGGCAGGGAAACAGTTGCTAAAACGGAATACGAATACGAAAGAGACGGAGCCATTCGATCGGCCGTTACTGTTTTCCGTGTTCCTGCTTTTAGGCATCGGTCTCGTGATGGTGGCGAGTGCCGGCGTGGCATATGGCAATCTTCGGTTCGAGGATGGATACTTCTTTTTCAAACGACAGCTGTTCGGCGTCGGCGTCGGACTAGTTGCACTGTTCCTCTTTCAAAAGATCTCGTATCGCTTTTGGCGAACGGTGGCCATTCCTCTTTTCTTCGGGGCAATCGGGTTGCTCGTTTTGGTGCTTATTCCCGGAATGGGGACGACTGCTTACGGGGCGGCGCGGTGGATACAACTCGGGCCGATTCCGCCGTTCCAGCCGTCGGAGGCGATGAAGCTCGCGCTCATCGTATACTTCGCGGCCTGGTTCTCCGGGAAGGATCCTATGCGTAAGACTGATTTCTTCGAGGGCGTGGTGCCGTTCCTTCTCATGCTCGGGGTCATCGCCTTCCTTATCATGAAGCAACCGGATACCGGGACACTCGGCATCCTCTTTGTTATCGCGATGTCGATGTTCTTTGCTGCCGGCGCGAGACTTTCGCATATCGGCGTCCTGATCGGGTCCGGTCTCGCCGGGCTCAGCGTGCTTGTTTTGCTTGCGCCGTACCGGATGAAGCGGCTACTGGTATTCCTCAACCCGGAGCATGATCCGAGCGGGGCCGGGTATCAGATCCGTCAGGCGCTCATTGCGCTCGGTTCGGGCGGGATCCTCGGGGTGGGCCTGGGGCATAGCCGGCAGAAGTTCCTCTACCTTCCGGAACCGATGACCGATTCCATCTTCGCGGTACTTGGCGAGGAACTTGGGCTTATCGGATGTGCCGTCGTCATCTCACTGTTCCTGTTCTTCGCCTACCGCGGGTTCCGTATTGCCAAAAATGCGCCGGACGAGTTCGGTCGGTTGCTCGCGGTCGGCATCGTCTCGTGGATCGTGTTCCAGGCATTCATCAATATCTTCGCCATCACTGGGCTTATGCCACTTACCGGTGTGCCACTTCCGCTCATCAGCTACGGTGGCACGTCGCTTGCGGCAATCCTTGGCGCGGTCGGCATATTGCTCAACATCTCCAAACGTCCTACAATAGGGTAGCTTTTAGTATCTGTATTATGGCTCAAAACGGCAATACATCGGAACTCCGGGTCGTGCTCACGGGTGGACATACGGGTGGACATACGTTCCCGCTCGTCGCGGTCGCCCGTTCGCTCCGGTCTCGATCGAGCGTTCCCGTCTCACTTCTGTATATCGGGTCCGGCGGGCAATTCGAGCGTGCCGCCATGGACGGCGAGCAGATACCGTCGAAGAAAATCCTGTCCGGGAAGGTGCGCCGATATTTTTCACTCAGTAATTTCACCGATCCGTTCAAGGTGCCGATCGGATTCTTGCAGTCGCTGTGGTACCTGTTTTCGTTCATGCCCGACGTGGTGTTCGCGAAGGGGGGGTCGGTCACGGTGCCGGTCTGTCTGGCGGCCCGGATACTCCGTATTCCCGTCGTACTGCACGATTCCGACGCGGTCGCCGGTAAGGCAAATTTGTTTTTGGCGCGGTTCGCGACGCGGATCGCCGTGGCATACCAAAGTGCGGCCACGTTCTTTCCGACCGAGAAGACGGCTATTACCGGTAACCCTGTCCGCACGGAGCTTCTTTCCGGTGACATGGCTCGCGCGAATACCTATTTCGGATTCTCGCCCAACCGACCGCTTGTGCTTGTGCTCGGCGGAAGTCAGGGCGCGCAGGCGCTCAACCGTGCGGTCGCGCGTATGTTACCGGACATCATCCGTGAGACGCAGGTACTGCACCAGACGGGAGAGAAGAACTACACCGAAGCCGTGGCACTCGTGGGGGAATACGGCATCAAGGCCGGGCGCGAAGGGTATGTTGCAGCTCCGTTTCTGAACGCATCGGAATTGTCGGACGCCCTTGCTCGGGCGGATGTGGTCATTTCGCGGGCGGGAGCCGCGACGGTCGCGGAACTCGCGGCCTGTGGCAAGACGGCGATTCTCGTGCCTTTACCAACGGCAGCGAACGATGAGCAACGCATGAACGCATACGAGGTGGCGCGCCTCGGCGGGGCGATCGTGCTCGAAGAGGCGAATTTGGGCGAGCACATGCTTGCCTCCAAGGTTGATACGTTGTTACGTGACCCAACGCTTCGTTCCGGCATGGCGGAGAAGATTCGCGCTTTCTACAATCCGGTCGCGGCGGACATGATAGCGGATGGCATCATCGGCCTGGTTCGATAACGGTTCAACACTGCACCACATGACCACGAAGATCCACATCGTCGGAATCGAAGGGGCGGGCACATCGGCACTTGCCACGATGTACGGTCGTCTCGGCTATCAGGTATCCGGGTCTGATGCCGGTGACCGTTTTTACGCGTCCGTGCTGGAAAAGGAAGGCATCCCAGTCGAGTCGACGTTCTCTCCGGACCACGTGCCGGTCGATGCCGATCTCGTGGTGTATTCGACCGCCTTTGCCGAAAACGTGGAGGTGTTTCGGGCGCAGGAGCTCGGACTTCGGACCCTTTCCTATCCGGAAGCCATCGGCGAGATCACACGCGGGAAGATGAGCCTTTTAGTGACCGGGACACATGGCAAGACGACGACCTCGGCCATGCTCGCCGAAGTGCTCCGGGCGGCCGGTAAGGACCCGTCGGCCATTATCGGGAGTCGCGTGCGGGCCTGGCAGGGGAACGCGCTTGTGGGCGCGGGAGACATGCTCGTGCTCGAGGCGGACGAGTATCAGGATAAGCTTTCATACTACCTGCCGTTCGCGGCGATACTCACGAGTGTCGATTGGGATCACCCCGACTTTTTCCCGGACGCCGAGGCATATGCGGAGACCTTCCGAAAATTCGTCCGGCGCATCCCGAAACATGGGGTGCTGGTCTTCTCCGCCGATTCGGCAACCGTCCTTTCCGTCGCTACCGAGGCGAAGTGCCGGAACATCTCGTATGGGTTCGACGGTGCCGCCGATGTCCGTATTGTCGATCGCGAGACGATTGGCGCAGCCGAGTCCGGACCCGAAGGTGTCCGTCAGCGATTCGAAATCATGACGAAGGACGGCTCACTCGGGAATTTCGAACTCCGGCTTCCCGGGAAGCACAATGCACAGAATGCGGCCGCGGTCATCGCGCTCTGTTCGTTTCTTCGTGTCGATATGGAAGCGGTTCGCGACTGCCTGTCTGCCTTTACCGGAACGGCGCGAAGAAGCGAATATGTCGGCAGATATAAGGATATTCCGGTGTACGACGATTACGCCCATCACCCGGAGGAGCTTCGGGCGACACTCTCGGCGTTCCGGGACGCGTATCCGGACAAACGTATCGTCGCGGTCTTCCATCCACACACCTTTACCCGGACCCTGGCACTGTTGCCAGAATTCGCACAGAGCTTCGACGAGGCCGGACGCGTCCTGGTCCTCGATATCTATGGAAGCGCGCGCGAAACCGCCGGTGGCGTGTCTTCGACGGATCTGGTACGCGAAATCAACCGGTATGTCCGCGACAAGGCGGAACATGTCCCGACTATTCCCGATGCGATCACGCTCCTCCGCGAGTCTCTCGAACCAGGCGACCTGCTTATCACCTTCGGTGCCGGCGACGTGTACCGGGTCGCGGAAGGCATTGTGGGGAAGTAAAGTGTCTCATGGTATACTGGCAATATCATCGAATCGTCGGACTCGGACCCTGGGAATCAAAAATAGAAATTTCGCCTATGAATTTCCGAAGCAATGTCACGCTTGCACCGTTCACTACTTTCAAGATCGGTGGGCCGGCTAAGCTCTATGCCGAGGTTTCTGATATGAGCGAAGTCGCACTCGGTTTTGAGCGCGCGGCGAAAAATAATCTTCCGGTCTATGTGTTCTCCGGCGGGAGCAATATCCTGTTCTCGGACAATGGGTTTTCAGGGCTTGTGATGCGCATAACGGACGGTGGATTCCGGATTCTCGAAGGCGGTCGCGTCTCGGTCGGAGCGGGTCGGAAATTAGATGAGATTATCCAGGCCTGTTGTCAGGTTGGACTATCCGGCCTAGAGCGGCTTACGGGCATACCAGGCTCGGTCGGGGGAGCTGTTCGGGGAAATGCCGGAGCGTTCGGGTCCGCGGCAGGTGATACTGTCATATCCGTGAAGGCGCTGAGCCGGAAATCCGGCATGATGAAGGAATACCGTCGGGAGGAGTGCGATTTCGGATATCGGATGAGTTTTTTCAAGAGACATCCTGAGCTCGTGATCATATCCGTCGATTTCAGGCTCATGACGGGTGGCAATCCGTCTTCGCTCATGGCGGAGTCCCGAGAGATACGGGCAAAGCGCGCGGCCGTACATTCACAGGAAGCCTTCTGTGCCGGGTCGTTCTTTATGAACCCGGTCGTTTCGGACGAAGGGCTTCGTGAGGAATTCCATCGTGATTCCGGAAAGGAACCGAAGGATGAACGGCTGCCGGCCGGGTGGCTTATCGACCAAGTCGGGTTTCGTGGAAAGACGATCGGGAATGCGAAGGTAAGCGACCAACATCCGAACTATATCGTGAATACCGGCGGAGCGACGGCGGAGGAAGTACTTACCCTCGTTTCCATCGTCAAGCAGCGCGTCCGTGATGAGCTTGGTATCCAATTGCAAGAGGAGGTCCAACTGGTCGGGTTCGGGCATGAGGAAGTGAAACATAAGCGGGAAAAGCCCGAAGAATGGCCAATAATAGCCAAATGAAAGGAATGCCGGCATGTATGCGTATCACTAGCGCAGTGGTATAATAAGGGGGTGATAATCCGTAAGGAGAAGCGTATGAAAACGAAATTTCTGGCGAAGGATTGTCGGATTCGGGAGAGTGAACAGGAGTATATACTGAAGAGGCTGTCCGAGATAGAGGATCTTTTTGACGAGCATTCATTTTTCGAGATCGAGGTTGCTATGGATAAGAAGGGATTCTTCCGGGTCGAGGTGAATGTGAGTGATGCCCGCGACCTGATCCGGGCGGAGGAAACCACCAAGAGCGTGGAAGCGTCCATCGATATGGTTATCGACAAACTTCGCGTACAGGCCGTCAAAGGGAAAGACAAACGGCGCGATCTGAAGGAGCGTGGCGCCCGTTCAATCAAAAAGAAGCTGGTTATCGACGGTTCGGCACGGTTTTGAACGTGCAAAATGCAAAGTGTAAAGTGAAAATCGAAAAGTTGTAGAGCAAAAAGCGTAACGTCAGAGTGAAAAGTACAAAATATCCGACGGGGCGCGGTGAAATGAAAGGCAATCTGTTTTCGTTTCTCTTCCTTCCGGAAGCCGATTATGTGCTTTGTCTTGTCTGTCTTTACGAGCAGTCTTCGACGAAGCAATCCGGTGCCCCGTTCGGAGAGGCTCTCAGTCTTCGGGGTCGATGTTCATTTTCAGCGACTCTTCCTTTGACGGGGAGGGTTTTTGCTTCTACAATGGGAAAGAAGAAAAAGTAGTCAGTCGGTCGAAAGCCATAGATTCCCGTGTATTCCCGGAGCTAAGCTCCGTTAGGCTGACGTCGAAAGTTTTGAGGTAATCGTCGTGATCGTTGTTGGTTGTAAGTATCTATCTCAAATCTCATGTCGAGCTGTAAATCCGAAAATTTCGCGCG
>JBAXFX010000057.1:0-7896 GCA_037139695.1 Candidatus Moraniibacteriota bacterium
TCGCGCGAAATTTTCGGATTTACAGCTCGACATGAGATTTGAGATAGATACTAAGCGGAACATAGGATAGGCGCGAGCTTCGGCGCTTGATACCGAATCAAATCGATCTATTGCGGTTTGTTTTGGGTAAAATATCATTTTTCAGATTTACTCTGACGCTGTTCTTGACGAAAATCCCGATATCCTATATACTTCAAAAATCTAACAATTAGAGAAAGGAAATAAATATGCCGATTCAAGAGAATGATGATCAGGCGGGAAGGATCGTTTCGCTTATTTTCACCGTGCGGAACCTGATACATGAGAAGGCGGCGCGGGTAGACAGTCGGAAGGTCTCGCTCCTCCAACTGATCACGCTCCGGTTCATAGGGTGCGAGCATCCGACCATGAAGGAAATTGCCGACTACCTTGGAATCACCGCGCCCTCGGCGACATCGTTGGTGAACACTCTCATACGCGACGGAATGGTCGTCCGGGAGGCGGAAGCGGAGGACAGAAGGAAAGTCCGGATCGTGATAACCGCGAAAGGGACGGGATATATGAAGAAGGAAATGGAATACGCGTCCAGAAAGATACAAAAAAGCTTGGAAGTACTGACCCGGAAGGAACAAGACGAACTGGAAAAGATCCTGGGGAAGACGGCGGAACGTTTAAGAGATAAATAACGGCATATGGAGAAGAAATTCATCGGTATCGGTATCGGCACAATCCTCGTGATCGGCGTGGTGACCGGCGGTATCCTATACGGAAACCTCACCGCACGTCCCGGATATTCGGAAACGCGCGTGACAAAGGGGGATGTGACGGAAACGTTGAATGTGAGTGGGAAAGTGGCCCCCATCCGTTTCGTGGACCTCGGTTTCGAGGAAGGAGGAAGAATAACGGAGCTGTCTCATACCGTCGGCGATCAGGTGAACCAAGGTGATGTGCTCGCGCGCATCAATGATGCGGATCTCTTGGCACAGTATGATGCGGCACTCGCTTCTGTCCGGGCCGCTCAAGCCGGACGGGATTCCTCCGTATCGCTTCTTGGAAAAGAGCAGGAGAAGCTGACGTCTTTGAAAAAGGCGGGCGCGAACGCATCCGATAAGAACGCACAGCGCGACCAGATCGACTCGAGTGAGGCGTTGGTCAAGGTGGGGCAGGCAAACGTAGATGCGGCGTCCGCTTCTGTCCGGGTCCTTGCCGCGCAGATCGAGAAGACGGTAATCCGCGCGCCTTTTTCCGGCATCGTGGCCAAACAAGATCCGGCGGTTGGCGAGTCGGTTGCGGTCGGAGCGCCGGTCCTGACCCTGATCGATACGTCCGATTTCAAAATGGTGGCGTATGTTTCGGAAACCGATGCAAAGAGCATCAGGATCGGAAACAAGGCGGAACTTTCCCTAGATACCGATGCGGGAAAGACGCTTTCTGCTCATGTGACTGCGATCGATCGGACGGAGACGCTTCAGAACGGGGTTTCGACCTATAAGGTGGAAGTGAGGTTCGATGAGAAGGTAAGCGGTGTCGTCTCAGGAGCGGACGCGAACGTGAAAATCACGCTTTCGAGCGTGAGCGGAGCGGTCGTCGTCCCGAAGGACGCGGTCTATTCTGAGGGTGGTCGGGAGTTTGTCATCATCTCCGCGGGCGGCACGCGTGAGAAACGGGAAGTTTCGACCGGTATCCGCGGCGACAACGGTATGGCGGAAATTCTTTCCGGACTTGGCGAGAGTGATACTATCCTCAAGCTTTCTCAGTAACTAACTGATCATCTGAAAACGTATGGAATCAAACGTTATGGAAACCACGCAAGAGGAAACAGGGCGCGTTTCCACTAAAAAAGGACTCCTTATCCTGTCCGTTATCGGGTTTGTCGTGGCTGGCATCGTGACTGGTATGTACGTGTTCCTGACGAATAACCGGTTGTATGTGGAGAAGAGTCGGATTACGGCGCCTATGGTCGGCCTTTCACCGAAGAACGGAGGAAAGCTGGAGAAACTTCTCGTGAATTCAGGCGATACCGTCGTAGGAAATCAGGTCGTGGCCCAAGTCGGGGATGAACTGGTCAAGACGAAAGATGGTGGGATAGTTATCGCGACGGAAAACGAAATCGGCAAGACGGTCGTTCCGGGAGAGGCGGTGGTAACTATCGTCAAGCCGGATGACCTCCGGGTCGTCGCGCAGGTGGAGGAGGATAAGGGCCTGTCCGCGATCAAGGTCGGACAGCGGGCGTCCTTCACCGTGGACGCGTTCGGAACGAAGACCTTCGATGGGATCGTGGACGAGGTGAGCCCGACATCGCGGGCGAGCGATGTGGTCTTCAATATTTCCAGCCAGCGGCAGATCAACGAATTCGATGTGAAGATCCGTTTTGATACCGCGAAGTATCCGGAACTGAAAAACGGGATGTCAGCGAAAAGCTTCATTTATACGGAGTAGGATCCGCTTCCGGAATGCCGGGTTTCCGGTCTCGGGAGCCTTTCTTTTTGACAGAATCAAACGAATGGCCGAGGAAACGAAAAACAAGCTACGCTGGTGGATCCTCCTTACGGTGATCGTCGGGACGTTTTTAGGCCGTCTCGACCAGACGATCGTCGGGTTGGCATTGCCGAAGATCATGAATGATTTCGGAATCACGGTCACGACGGCCGGCTGGATTTCGACGGCCTATATCTTGGCAAATGCGGTGTTCGTCCCGATATGGGGAAAGCTTGGCGATACGATCGGCCAGAAGAAAGTCTATATACTCGGCTTCAGTCTTTTTATCTTCGGTTCTATTTTGGCGGGACTGGCCTGGAACCTCGGCTCCATGATCGTGTTCCGCGTTATCCAGGCGATCGCCGGTTCGGCGGATTATCCGACCGCGATGGCTATTCTTGCGATTACGTTCCCAAGCGGGAAGGAGCGCGCACAGGCGATGGGCCTCTGGTCCTCCTCATTTGCGGCCGCGACGGTGTTCGGTCCGCTACTCGGCGGGCCGCTTATCGACAATCTCGGCTGGCGCTGGGTATTCTACATCAATCTTCCGATCGGTCTTATCGGATTGCTCATGGCTATGGCGTTCATACCGGAATCCAAGAAACAGAAGAACTTCACCGGATTCGACTGGTTCGGCGCGATGGCGCTTGGCGCATCGCTGACATCCTTGGTTCTGGTGCTCGACAAGGGACTCGACTGGGGATGGGCGTCCCTTGAGAGTCTCGGCTGTTATGCTCTGACTTTGGCCTTCGCCTGGCTGTTCGTAAAAATCGAACAGCGACAGCTGAATCCGATCGTGGACCTGAAATTTTTCAGCAACAGCCTCTTCATGAACGTCTTGGGGAACAACTTCATCGTGTTCATGTCCATGATGGGCGCGATTTTCCTGGTGCCGGTATTCGCCCAGACCTATCTCGGGTACGATGCGACCCAGACCGGATATTTATTCATGCCGATGGCGTTCATGATGCTTTTGGCGGCGCCACTCGGTGCGGGTCTGACAGGAAAGGTCAAACCGAACCATGTCATCATGGCAAGCACGGCTGTGGCAGGGCTCGGTATCTTCCTGCTCTCGTTCCTCGATCCGCGCTCCACCGCACTCTCGATTATCATCCCGATGTCCGTCATGGCGTTCGGTATGGGGTTCGGCATGGCACAGCGGACCAGTACCATCGCGTCCGCCGTGCCGGTACAGGAAGTCGGTGCCGCGTCCTCGGTCCTTGCCCTCGCACGTAATATTGCCGGAGCATTCGGTATCGCGCTGTTTGGCACCATATTGCAGAACTCAACGTATTCGTACATGGCGGCAACGGTTCAAAACAGCACGGTCAATATCCATGTGCCGGGAATCCTGGCTCAGTATATCCCGCTCATGACGCTCAAAGCGCAGATCTTGGCTTATGATCGGGTATTCATTGTCGCCGCACTTTTCTTGTTCTTCGGTGCCGTTACGGCTTATTGGATCAAGGTCACGCGTGAATCGGACGTGGAAGTCTTCGTCGAGTAGCGGTTTTCGAACGGGCGTTTCCCTAAAAAAGGCGTCTATCGGACGCCTTTTTCTTTTGCGGATTCGGATGAGCAGTCTGAAAATATGAGCGAATATTGACTTTTTATCGATTCCGTTGTATTCTTGATGACTGATGAGAAAAAAAGCTTTCTTTCTCGCGATCTTTCTTGGATCGTTCAAAATCAGCTTATCCACAGCCGTCATCCGCACAACGGAATGATTTTGCCTGAACGAACCGACACATGAAGAAAAATCTGCTGATCATCAAGGATGTCGTCTTGGGCATGGGTGGCACTATCGAGGAATTCGTTCCCGAGCGGGGGTGTTTTTACGTGAACGTGCTTGGAAAGCGGATCCTGATTGATCACAAGATGTCCATTACCCGTCAGTCCTTCATCAGCCGACGATTAACGAGCTGTAAGGACGTTACGCACAAACTCTTGTGCGATAACGGACTACCGACTCCGGAGACCGAATGTTTCTATGCGAAAAGCTACGATCGTGGCTTGGCGGAGGAACGATTGGCGACACTGACCTACCCGATTATTCTGAAGGATGCGCAGGGCTCACAGAGTTTGGGGATATTCCCATTCGTCGGGACGGTCGCGGAGGCTCTCTCGGTACTTGAGCGGGAACTGCCCCGGTACAAGAGCATGATCGCGCAGAAAATGGTCTTCGGGAAGGAATACCGGGTACTCGTGCTCGATGAGAACGTGATCGGCGCCTTGGAGATGATTCCGCCGTATGCGGTGGGGGATGGCGTGTCTATGATCCGGGAACTTATCAGGAAAAAGCAGGACTCGACGAGTCGACGTACGGACTTCGATGAAAGTCTTGATGTGATGCTCGCGGAACAAGAGGTCACACTCGAGAGCGTGCTGCCTGTGGACGGAGTCGTCTCTTTCAAACGAAGCTCGTGTCTGGCGGAAGGTGGGGAGACGCGCGATGTGACCGGCGACGTGCACGAAGCCGTCGAGCGGATGTGTGTCGCGGCGTCGAAGGTTGTCGGGAAGCACCTGGTCGGCATCGATATCATGTGTGAGGACATCGCGAAGGACCCGGACGGACAAACATTCCATATCCTCGAGATAAACGGGAAACCGGACCTCTATATCCATTATGAACCTACCCACGGAGAGTCGAGGAACGTCGTCGAGGATATCGTGAAATTCATGGTGAAGGTCGCGTAATGAAACGAACCCCGCTCTTCGTGAAGGGCGTGGTTTTCGGAGAATCCGAAATGCTTTAAAGTGCGATTTTCCGATCCCAATAGACGATTGAACGCATGGATATCGATCCGGCGAACATGTCCTCGGTGAAGTATTGCGGGTCGTCGTCACCTGCCGCGCCGAGGACATAGAGGAGTGGAAGAAAATGCTCGGTCGTCGGGTGTGCCAATTCCGCCGTTTCCTGGCGCTCGAATCCGAGTATGGCATCGATGTCTTTATGGATGAGACTTTCTTTGACGAACGTATCGAATTCCGTCGCCCATGGATGAGTCTCGGGGGAGAATGCCGATAAATTGTGAACCACATTCCCGCTCCCGAGGATAAGGACTCCTTCCTCTCTCAGTACCGCGAGTTCCTGACCGATGCTGAAGTGCTCCTCCGGCGAGAGGCTCTCATCGAGGCTGAGCTGTATGACCGGAATGTCCGCATCGGGGTACATTCGTGCCAATACGGACCAGGTCCCGTGGTCGAGCCCCCATTCAAGGTCTTCCACGACCGTCACACTTTTCACGAGGTCGCAGAGGTGGTGCGCCAGTCCCGGAGAGCCGTCGGCTTTGTATTCGAACGCGTCGTAGTGTTCGGGGAAGCCGTAGAAGTCATGGATTGTCCGGGGATGTTCCATGGCGGTCACCGCGGTGGAACCCTGATTCCAATGCTCCGAGTTCGTCCAGTGCGCCGATATGCAGACAATCGCCTTCGGGCGCGGAAGGAGTTCTCCGAGTTTGGTCCAACTCTGGCTGAACGTATTGTTCTCGAAAGCATTGTCCGGCGATCCATGCCCGATGAAAATCACCGGCATTGTTTCTTCGTGTATCATATGATTGCAGTCGGGAAATTATATCGGTATGATACCTTTTTTGGAACCGTACAGCCACTTTCAGTACCGGATTCATTCAGAACCAGGAAATGGGATGAAAATATACCCTAGATAAAGCTACAATACCCGATGCCAATACCAATATCAGGGGCTCTTTACAGGCACGGTTCTTCGTGTTACGGTTACCAGGCGCATTGGCAGCCACAACAGCCTCGTCGAACTTTTCTGGGCATCGCCACAGAAAGTGCGTATAACCGATCATATTCAAAGATATGGAACAGGGAAGAATCTCCAAGATCGTGTCCGACCGCGGATTCGGGTTCATCGCTCGTGATGGACAGGAGAAAGACCTTTTCTTTCATTCGAAGGAACTCGAAGGAGTCATTTTCGAAGATTTGAAAGAAGGGGATATCGTCAAATTCGAAGTGAGCGAGAGCCCGAAGGGGCCGAACGCCACTCGTGTTTCGAGAGTCTAAATATCGAAGGCGATCGAAAAGCCTCCCAGCAATGGGAGGCTTTTTCGTATGTTTATTTGCGGAATTCATACTGAAAGTCCGCCGATTATAGCCTTCTTCCGCATGCTGAAAAAAACTATGAATAGGTTTTTAGCTAGAATTAGGGAAAACAAAGGGGCTAGGTACATTCTGTAGGCCCCAATTCGAGGAGCGGATCAGAAAAAGACGAAGTAACATAATAATGCGGTCGTCAGATTATGTAACTTGTGAGAATAGGTGAGTCACAGGAAACAAAGGGGGTCAGGTACATGGGGTCAGGTATATTTATTTTCTGAATCGAATAGAAGTCATGTATTTTTTTCTGATCGAGTTTTTCATCAGGTATCAATTTAGGGACATTGTTCTGAAAAAACAGTACTACCCGAACGGAATCTTGTCCTATGCGAATGAATACTGCCGTTTTTGCTGTCGCGGGTGTGGTGATGTTTTTACTCGCGGTGCCGAGCGCGCGGGCTGCATGTGATATCGCACCCTTGGCGAACGGGTATCTGAACGATGCCTCTCGATACGTGAACCTTGGATATGCGAAGCCGACGCTGATCGTCTCGGATACGCCGCTGGTCCGGATAGGCGGGGAGAAGGCGAAGGAATACGGGAAGGTGCTTCATTCGAAAGGGTTTCGCGCGTCGCAGCTTGACTATGATACGAACGAGATAACCGTATACAGCCATGTCTTCGACGGGCATGCCTCGTGCGATGACTTCGTGACGGGGAAGTTGAAGCGGCTCGTGGTGCACGAATACACGCATGTTCTCGATGCGGATGGCCGGGTGTCGGCGGTGGCGCATACGAAGAATATGGAGACCACGGCCATTATCGGAGAGAATGTCCTGCCGAAGATGATCTGGGGCGTGCGGAACACGTCGGTGCTCCGGCAATTGACCCGCGATGAGAAGAAGCATACAGCCAGGGTACGAAGATTTCTGTCCAAGGATCGGGAACGGGGCGATAATCTATTCGCCAAATAGGGGCTTGCGTGGTAGTATCGGGGCATGAAGGACGGGCATCCCGGATATCGGGAGTGACCGACCCAGTTATCGGAGGCAACGGCGCGACGATCACGCTTTCGCTTCCCGTAAACGTATGCGAAAGACGCTTATCAGAGGCGCGGACAAGGAACAGGAGGCGCAGGAGCACTTCCATCTTACCCGCCCGCCTCGGCTTGAAGGGAAGGCAAAGAACGCGATGATGAATCCGGTCCGGAAACCGAAGGCTACGAGCGGTCGTCTGCCGGAACGCTCCGATCGACCATCTTCGGAAAAGTAAAAGCGCTTCGTTTGTGATAGAGGCCTTCTCTCGTGCCGGTTATGCGAAGGTGTTAGGAAAAAATAGAAACTAGACTTCGTAAAATCTAAAAGTAGACTCCTGGCA
>JBAXFX010000058.1:0-7877 GCA_037139695.1 Candidatus Moraniibacteriota bacterium
TAAGGGGAGAGAACGTTCTTTTTTCGCTTGTACTGTAATCGATATCTCCCTTTCGGAAAGGGAGTACCGAGTCTTCGAGGGGAGGGATTTGTGTTTGATCGGTCGAAGTCAGCATATCGTTTTTAAGAATATGTCGAGTAAGATATCTTTAAGAAACCACCTAACTGGGAACCGGTGCCTCTTTATAAGCATCCTTCATATTCCAACCCCTCCTGTCCTCCCCTTAGGATAAGGGGAGAGAACGTTCTTTTTTCGCTTGTACTGTAATCGATATCTGGGAGTACCGAGTCTTCGAGGCACGTCGTTTACGAACGACCGTGCCGAGGGGACCGCGTGCCGCCAAAGCTTTTAGCGGAGGCGCAGGGATTTGTGTTTGATCGGTCGAAGTCAGCATATCGTCTCGGACCCTCACCTGTCCGGAGTACCGGACATCCTCTCCCGAGGGGAGAGGAGGGAACTGAATACTGTCTCTGCACCCGAGGGGAGAGGAGGGAACTGAATGCTGTCTCTACTCCCGAGGGGAGGGGAGGGAACTGAATGCTGTCTCTACTCCCGAGGGGAGAGGAGGGAACTGTGCGTATATGGTCTTCAGTTCGGCTCCGTTTTATTCTTTCTCTTCCAAGAAAGGATTTTTCGTGGTATTTTTAAGGTGTCATTATTGTCGGTTTTTAGTGCGAAATGAGCTAGAGATCGTTTCCTTCAAAGAGGCTGAGCCTCTTGACCTGTCATTCATAATAAAGACAGACCACTATGCACCACCTTCGAAAAAAAGTGACGGACTTCCTGAACAAGAGAGCTTCGGGAACAGCGTCTCATGATATGACCCCGAATCGGAAAAAGAAGATCGTTTTCCGTTCTTCCGTCATAGCGGTCCTTGTCGTCGCGATCGTTCTCGGGTTCCAGTTCTTCGATATCCTGAAGCTCAAAGCCGCTTCTTTCGGTTGGGTGCAAAACAATTGGAGTGGGGGAGCCAGCACAGACGTGGCAACGCACACCGACAATCAGACCGGTTGGACCAAATTCTTTTCCAAGGATGCCAATGTGGACACCAGTGGGGGCCAGGTGAAGTTGACGGGGACGAGCGCTGTGGTGGTAGATACGACGGACACTGACTTTAACGCTGGCACAAAAACCAATGTGGCCACGCTTGGCACCGGCACCGGCGCAAGTGTCACCTTGCTCAAACAAGACGGCGCCACTTGCAGTGCCAACACGGAGTGCGCTTCGGGCGGTTGCCAAACAACATGCGTGCCAACGTGCAGTGGCTCAATCGTCTCTGGGCAATTCTGCGCTTTCGGCGGGTTGGTGTATGGCGTGGTGACTGCGGCAGATGAACATTTGTGGCTGGATCGCAACCTTGGCGCCACGCAGGTCGCCACCGCCTCCGATGATGCGGCTGCTTACGGTTGGTATTTCCAGTGGGGCCGAGCGGCGGATGGGCATCAACTGACAACTTCAGACACCACCACCACGTTGAGCGCCACTGACACCGTGGCCGCGCCTGACACTGCTAAGTTCATCATCAATGCCAGTGGCACTGGTGACTGGAAAACGGATGCTACCCGCAATGACACGCTTTGGACAGGCGGAACAGACAATGGCGGCCCCAACAATCCTTGTCCGGCTGGGTATCGGGTGCCAACTCAACCGGAATGGTCAGTCCTCACCGCTTCGGAACATATTACCGATGTTGCCACCGCTTTGGCTTCGAATCTGAAACTTCCGCTAGCCGGTTTCCGGGAAGGCGGCAATGGCGCACTCGGCTATCAGAGGAGTAGCGGCGAATACTGGTCGAGCAGTGTCGCAAGCACTAGAGCCATCAATCTGGACTTCTATTCAAATGTCGTGCATTCGGCTTACTTCGATGAGCGCGCGTACGGGTTTTCCGTCCGGTGCGTCAAGAATTAGATGTATTTGACTATCAGAAATTCACCAAGGACGGTCCTCGGAAAATAAAAATATCAAAAGGAGGAAAAATAATTCGGACATCCTAAAGCAGAGAATCGAGCAAAATGTTCAAACAAAAAGCAAAAATCAACGTGATGTTGGCCGGCCTGGTTTTTGGCTTGGTGCTTTTTGGGTGTTCGGCCAAAGGGGTTAGGGCGTATGCCAATACGGGAACCTATGTTTCCTCGGTCAAAGACATGCATGCGCCGGTGCATTTTGGAACCATAAGCTGGAACGACGTGGTACCGGCCAATACGTCGGTCGCGGTCGAACTGCGAAGTGGCAACGTGGCCGATCCGAATGGCGGAGGGTGGACCGACTGGACCGCTATCAACAAGAACGATACGATCGGTGGCGCTTTGGACAATAAACGCTATATCCAATACCGCGTGACGCTCAATTCCGACAATTTGGATGCGGTACCAAGCGTCGGCGATGTCACTATCAGTGCCGCTGTCGGCACGTTGGTCTCATCGGTATACAATACCAAAAATGCCAGCAATGTTTTGGAGTCACTCAATTGGAATGAAACCAAACCCGGAACGTCGGACGTGCTTTTTCAGGTGCGAACGTCTCCGGATAATCTCGTTTGGACGCCTTGGTGCGGTCCGGACAATGGTGGAGCCGGCTGCGATAGTACCGTTTTTTTCACGGACGCTTCCGGCGGTGAGACGATGGACGGAGAGTTCAGGACTCACGTCACGCCGACCGATGCCGATCGCTATGTGCAGTATCGGGTCGTGCTTGTAGGCGATTTGAGCAGCGGTGCAACCTCGACGTTGAGTGAGGTCGCTCTCCACTATTCCGCATCGCAATATTCCGGAACTATTCTCTCTACCGTCAAAGACACCGGTCAATCATCGTCTTTCGGCACCCTTTCTTGGACCGACGACCACGAAGCAGTCAATGCCAGCAATCCATACGCCGGCACTTCCGTGGCCATGCAGATCCGAGCCGGCAACACCCCGACTCCGGACAATACCTGGACCAACGGAGGGGGCTGGACCGATGTGGCACAAGGAGGCTCACTTTCCGCTTTCTCCGGCAACCGGTACATCCAATACCAGGCCACCCTTTCGACCTACGACGATTCCGTCGTCCCGTCCGTCTCCGACGTCTCCCTCCCATACACCTACTATCCCACCACCTCGCCCGAGCTTCTGTCTTCGCCGTATGATACGACCGACGGAGCCAACCTCCTTGCTCGGATCACGTGGTCACAAGACGCCCCATCCGGCACCGCGGTCCGGTTTCAGGTCCGGACCGCTCCCGACAACAACGGCTCGCCCGACTGGGCCAGCGGTTCCGGCTGGTGCGCCCCGACGACCTGCGCCTCGACCACGGCCGATGCCGATTATGCTTCCGGCGGATACCAGACCGTTCCGGCCGGAGAAGACATCAACCCCGTCCAACGTACCGGGAACAATGACCGATGGATCCAGTATGCGCTCTGGCTCGATTCCAACGATACTTCCAAGACCCCGATCCTTCACGACCTTACCCTTAACTACGTCGTCAATGGCGCGCCGGAAGTTCAAAACGTCGCCGCTTCCCAGGATACGAGCGGTACGGTCAATCTGACCTACGAGGTCAAAGATGCCGATACCGCTACCGGACGCCTGCCCGGCAAGGTCGATACCTCCCTTGAATACTGCTCCGATCAGTGCGACAGCCCCGGCAACGAGACCTGGCTTCCGGCCTCGGCCGTTACCGGGATGGGCCGAGTCTCGGTTTCCGGTAGTTCCTTCACCCGGTATTCCGCGACCTGGAACCCGGTTACCGATTATTCGGAACACTACCCGGCTCACTTCAAGATCCGGGTCAAGGCCGACGATACCGAACTGGCCAACAACCTCGGATACGCGGAATCACCGACCTTTACGCTCGATACGAAAAAGCCGGTCGGAAGCGGACTCTCCGTCAACCTGCAAGACGATACCGTTACCATCAATCAGCCACAGGAAGATTCCGGATACGATATATTTCTCTCCGTCGGCCAGGGATTTCCCGATACCCCGACACTTACCGATGCCCAGTCCCTGACCTATCCCCATACGTTCCACTTCGCCGACCTCTCGGCTATCGGTGTCAATGGCACCGTCTCTTTGAAGATCGTCGACCGATACGGCAATGTTTCCGACGCCTACTCATACATCGTCCCACCCACGCCGGAAGACGTGATCTTCTTCGACATATCGAATGCCAGTCAGGGAACCTATACCGAATTCCTCACGTGGAAGTCGATCGCGGGGGAGAACCTCCGGTATCATGTCTGCCGGGACGAAACCAATGACGGGGAGCCGGTCGCGGACCCGAGCACCCTTTCGTACGATACCTGTCACGCCATCGCCGATATCTCGAGCAACTTCTTCATCGACAACAATCTCGACGGCACCAAGCACTATTTCTACCATGTCTTTACCGAGAACACCCTCGATCATTCCGTCTCGAACTTCTCGAATATCGTCCAAGATACCCCGGATGGCAACGGCGCCAGCGACTCGACTCCGCCGACATTGTCCGACGTCACCGTGCATCAGGATACCGATGTGACCGCGACCTCCATCACCGTTACCTGGAAGGCGAACGAGATCTCCAATTCCGGCATGGGCTTCACGAGCGAGTCCGACTATGAACAGAGCCAGTATGCCAAGGAACGCACCACCTACGACCCCGAGATGATCGCGGCCGGAGCCACCCACTCCTACACCCTTACCGGACTCGAGCCCGGCACCACCTACTACCTCCGTCCCAGAAGCAACGACGTCCTCGGCAATCAGGGGATCATCGGCAATTGGGGACCCGATCAGGGCAATGGCATCATCACCGTCAAAACCAAAGACGGTCCGGCTATCAAACGCTTTACCATCAAAGAGACCACCAACGACAGCGTCACCATCACGTGGAGCACGACGACCGTCTCCGACTCCGCCATATACTATTCCCAGGCAAAGTCGGGCGGGGCGCTGACTATCGACGACGCGAACGTCCCGAACGCTTCGAACGGAGTGATTAAGGATGAGTCGCACTACGTGTTGGTCCATGAGCTGAAGGTCCCGAACCTCAAGACCGGGGAGACGTATTCTTTCTTCCTCAGGTCCGCCAGTGAGAACGGAAACTTCGCCGTCGAAAACAATGCCGGCAAGTTCTACGAGTTCACCACGGACGACGACACCGCCAATCCGGTCATCTCGTTCGATGCCGGAAGCCAGCCGTTTTTCACGACGAACTCCAAGGCGGGGCTCTCCTGGTCGACTGACCAGCCGACTACCACCACGCTCCGATACAAAAAGCGTGCCGAGAGCGCCTATCAGGATTACGCGATCGATCAGAACCTGCTCGATTCGGGTCACACGGTCTTCCTGGAAACCCTTGATTCCTATACCGTCTACGACTTCGTGATCGCCGCGACCGACATCAACGGCAACCGGGCCACCGAGGTCAGCGGCAGCTTCCGGACCGCGAAGGACCCGGACTCCGATCACCCAGCCCTCTCTTCGATCGATCATATCTCGGTGCCCGACGGCAACCTTTCCGATACCAACGCGGTCGTGACCTTTAATACCGACCAAGCGGCACTTTGTCTGGCCGAGCTTTCCGTTTCTTCCGGCTCCTATACCAATCCGATCGTGATCCAAGAGGACGGATACGATGCGAACAGGAATTACACGACCGCCCACACGCTCCGCTTCATCGGGCTCATCTTCTCCACCCCCTACTACTTCCGCCTTACCTGTCACGACAATCTGCAAGACGACAGCGGTCATTTCGCGTACCTCACTTCCGACGAGTCTTCCTTTACCACCAAGGAAAAACTCTATACCGCCGAGGGTGCCGGCGCCCTCGGGGACCATACCGCCCCATCGCTCTCTTCCATACAGACGTCGAACATCACCGGCGAATCCGCCACAGTGTCATGGAATACGGACGAGGCGGCGAATAGTCTCGTGAAGTTCGGATTGACCGATACGACCATGGATCAGATGGCCGGAGACGCGTTGGCGTCGTCGGCGGTCAGCGCGTATACGAATGCCCACCAGGTCATCGTCTCCCGTCTCATTCCCGGCATCAAATATTTCTTTTCCGTCCTGTCTTCCGATGCGGCCGGCAATATCTCCGAATCCTCCGTCAGTTCCTTCACGACCCGACTCCTCTCGGCCGTCTCTTCCATCCATACCGCATCCCAACAGATCGGCGAGGTCACCGTCACCTGGAAGACGTCCACCCCGACATCCTCGTTCGTCGAATACGGCGCGGCCGAGACGTACGGGGACCGCAAGGAGAGCAACACACTCTCGACCGACCATTCGATCGTCCTCTCCAAACTGACTTCCGGCACCGAATATCATTTCCGGGTCGGCGGTACGGACAAGGACAAGAACCTGTATACGTCTTCCGATTCCACCTTCTCGGCCAAGGCGCCTCCGGTCCTCTCCGCCGTCTCCATCGGGAACGTCACCGAACGCAGTGCCGACGTTTCCTTCACGACCGATGTCCCCACGGACGCCCTCGTCGTCTATCAAAACGGTGCCAAGCAGGACGACTCCGGCAGCCAAGGGAAGCCGGAACTTTCCCTGAACCACGTCGTCAAGCTCACGAACCTCACTCCCGGTTCCTCGTACGCCGTCACCGTCAAGGTCCGTGACGATGCCGGAAACGAGACCGACGATGCCACCAAGAGCTTCCAGACCACGGCCGATGACAATCCGCCGACGCTTGAGCAGGTGAAGATCAATACCGCCCTCACCCAAGACGACAAGGTCCAGACCCTCGTCACCTTCTTCACCGACGAACTTGCCACCGCGGCCATCAAATATCGCGAAGGCACCCAGGGAGAGGAGAAGTCCCTGACGATCACGCAGGACCCATCGACTTCCCACACCGCGGTCTTGCTCACCTTCAATCCGGGTTCCGTATACTATGTCCGACTCTTGACCACCGACCTCTTCGGCAATACGTCGGAATCGGAGGACTACGTGGTCCTGACGCCAAAGCGTTCCGAGAACGTGGTGCAGGTGATCGTCAAGAACTTCAACGATATCTTCAGTTGGACGAAGATGTGAGAGTGAAAAATTGGTGTATACTGGATAGAGTGCGGTCGGGACGCGATCGATTCGGGCAAATAAAATACGGTATGTCGGATTCAACGATTCGGGTCCAGAACCTGAGCGTCATATACAATCAGGGAAAACAGAACGAGGTCCGGTCCCTGCAAGAGGCCGATTTTACGATTTACCCAGGGGAATACGTGATTTTTTTCGGGCCTTCGGGGTGTGGGAAGTCGACCCTTCTCTACTCCGTCGCTTCGCTGCAATCGCCCACGATAGGCGATGTGTCCGTCGGCGAAAAGTCGATCTCTATGATGACCAAGAAAGAGAAATACGCATACCGCCGTATGGGTGTCGGCATGGTGTTTCAGGCGTTCTATCTCATTTCCTCGATGAACGTCTTGGACAATGTCTGTCTGCCCCGGGTATTTCTCAACGAGGACAAGCGTGTCCGCCGCGAAGCCGGGCGCCAACTCCTCCGGCGCTTCGGCATCGAGGGGCAGGCGGATAAGTATCCCGGCCAGTTGTCCGGCGGACAGAAACAGCGCGTCGCGATCGCCCGCGCATTGGTCAATAATCCCGAGTTCATCCTTGCCGACGAACCGGTCGGCAACCTCGACAGCGAATCCGCCCAGACGGTGCTCGGCATCCTGAAGGAGCTTAATGAGCGGGACAAGAAGACGATTATCCTGGTCACGCACGATCCGAATCACCTGGCATACGGTGACCGTATTTTTCACATGAAGGACGGGCGCGTCCTGAGGGAGGAAATCCGAAAGGACAAGCGTCCGCCGGAAGCCGTCCGTGCCAACGAGGAATCGGAAGAATCGGATCATACGCAATACATGGTTCTGAGTCTTAAAAGTCTCTTTATAAGCATCC
>JBAXFX010000059.1:0-7726 GCA_037139695.1 Candidatus Moraniibacteriota bacterium
TCATCTCCTTCGGATACCCGTCCTCATTTTTCATGGTTTTTCACCCAGAGGGTGATCAACCTCTGGTTGGCGCTCCAATGAAGTGTACAGATTTCAGTTCGATATGAGATTTGAGAGAGATGCTAACGAAATTTTCGGATTTACAGTTCGATATGAGATTTGAGAGAGATGCTAAGAAAAAGAATGAATCGTTTTGTCCCTTGGTGGCGCGAAAAAAAAGTGATTTCCTTTTTTTCACACGTCGTGTTTTCACGAAAAATTCTCTTGTGACGCGATGAGGGACAAGTGCCTTAGAAGAGCGGAAAGAGCGATTGATGATTGACCCTGCGGAAAAAAATTGCTATAATGTATCTGTAAGTTCGTTGACAAGACATGGGAACGGAGAAAGAAGTTTCGGCCACGAACGCCCCCTGATCGTGACGGAAACCTCTTTCACTGTTCAAGTGTAGAAGTTGAACTCTTCTTCTACCGCCTCGGATCTGACCCGAGGACCAAAACAAAAACAAAAACAAGGTGTCAGGCAATCGGCACGGTATCGGCTTCCCGATAACATCCCGATCGTCTGACATCTTGCCTCTGAAAAAATAATATATTCAGGGGAGAAAAGAAACACAAAAAGAGAAAAATTGTTCTTTCAATAAAAGGCTATACGCCAGAGAACGGTGAAAAGAAGTCGTGTAAAGTCAGAAAAGCGACACAAGCGTATGTTCACAAACTACATGCGGCAGAAATGGATTACTTAGCGCCTACTTCACCCGGGGCGCGGTAGCCTCGCCACATGTTGGGACATGCAGTCGGGCGCTCTCGCATCCGGTCAATTATTCTAAATATTGGACTATAGGGCCTGAGCGCCCGGCACCAACAATCTTCTCATGATTGTCCTGACGCCGGGCGGAGACGACGGTTATGTACGATGCCTTGATAGGGCATTTTTTTATTGCTACAATCGGGAAGAAACGAGAGGAATATTTTTGAAATGCTATGGGCTTTCTAAGGAGATTCCATCCGACAAACGTGGTCGGGAACCGCGGGGAGGACGAGGCGGTCTCGTTTCTCCGCGCATCGGGATATAGGATACTCGAACGGAACTACCGTAACAACCGAGGGAGGGCGCTCGGCGAGATAGACATCATCGCCCGCGACAGCGATGACCTCGTGTTCGTCGAAGTGAAAACCCGGACCGCCAAAGCGGGCTTTCCCGAACCGTTGCCGGAAGAAAGTATCACGCGCGAGAAGTTACGACGTCTGATGAGGATTGCTCAGGGCTATCTCCGCGAGAAACGCCTCGAGTCGGCCCCGTATCGGTTTGATGCGGTCTTAATTGTCTATCGCGATGATATTCAAAAGCCGGAAATCCGGCATTTCAAAAGTATTTTCCTGTGAGTGATTCTTCGGGGCTGTCTGCGGGAGCGGTCTTCGGTCCCTCTGGCATGCCGGTCAGGTCGCCTTTACTTCCCTTAGTCGTCGTCGTACAATGGTTTCAGGTAATCATTATTTCAACACTATGACCATCAGCAATGAGTTCCGCGAGGAATTGCAGGCTTCTCTTCTTGCCGAAAAGAAGCGGCTGGAATCGGAGCTTGGCCGTTTCGCGGACAAGACGGCCGTTCCGGGCGAATATCAGGCGCGGTTCGAGGAGATCGGAACTGATCGTGACGACAATGCGACCGAGGTGGAACAATACGCCGACAATGTCGCCTTGGAAGGGAACCTTGAGGGGCAGTTGTCAGAAGTGACCGACGCGCTTACCCGATTGGATGATGGCACATACGGAACCTGTGTCACTTGCGGGGCCGATATCGAGGAAGGACGTCTGCACGCCTATCCTGCCGCGAAGGAGTGTATGGTCTGTTTGAAAAAGTAAGATGGTTTCTCCTTTGGAAAAGAAAATGATTCTTAGCCGCGACCTTGTTTTGGTCGCGGTTTTGGTTTTGGCGGATTTCCTGTCGAAAGGATTTTTTTTCTCGTATTTCGGATCGGTTTGTAACGCGGGCGGTCCGTGGGGAACCGATATCCCGAATAGTATCATGATCGCGTCGGCTACCCTGTTCGTCATCCTCGCCTTTTTCTTTCATGTATTAGTGCTATTTCCATTCCTTCGTTTCGCTTCACTTCTGATCGTTGCGGGCGGGGTGGGCAACCTGATCGATCGGACACTCTTCGGGTGCGTGCGGGATTTTCCTTTTATACCAGGATTCCCGGCGTTCAACGGCGCAGACCTGCTGTTGACGCTCGGTGGTATCGTGGCCGTGTATGCCATACTGGCGGAGCGACGCGCGGAGAACGGGGATGATATGCTATAGTGGAGAAAAGCGAATATTTCCCTATGCCTGCACGAATATTCTCAGTGGCAACAGTCGGGCTTGACGGGGTGACAGTCGAGGCGGAAGTCGATGTCCTGAACCAGGGACTGCATGTGTTCACGTTGGTCGGACTTCCGGACACGTCGGTAAAGGAAAGCCGTGAGCGGGTGAGTTCCGCGATCAAGAACAGCGGATTCAAGCCCCCGCACCAAAACGGTCGCATTACGGTCAATCTTGCGCCGGCGGATCTGCCGAAACAAGGCCCGGTGTATGATCTTCCGATCGCGCTCGGATACCTGAAGGCGACGGGGCAACTTGATTTTGACCCGGTAGGAAAACTGTTTCTCGGCGAGCTTGCGCTTGATGGGGCGGTGCGACGGGTGAATGGTGTCATCTCGGCTGCCGTGCTTGCGCGCGATGCGGGATTTTCGGAAGTCTATGTTCCGGCGGAGAATGCCGAGGAAGCGTCACTCATTCCCGGCATCGCGGTTTATCCGGTGAAAAATCTTTTTTCACTCGTCGCCCATCTCCTGAATCGCGAGAAGATGGAAGCGTTCGTTCCGGCTCTACCCGAGCGGGAAAGTACCGATCCTCACGGTATGGACATGTCGGAAGTGCGCGGACAGGAGCATGCGAAGCGTGCACTTGAAATCGCGGCTTCCGGCGGACACAATGCGATCCTTGTCGGCCCACCGGGGTCGGGGAAAACCCTGCTCGCGCGAGCATTGCCATCAATACTTCCCAAACTATCGCTCCCGGAGAGTCTCGAAGTGACGAAAATCTTTTCTGTTGCCGGGAAACTGTCGTCCGGAAAGGCTTTGGTTCGGAACCGGCCGTTTCGGTCCCCACACCACAGCGCATCCGCCATAGCGTTGGTCGGAGGAGGAAGTATCCCGAAGCCAGGCGAGGTGAGTCTGGCGCATCGGGGAGTATTGTTCCTCGACGAGTTCGCTGAATTTCCGAAATCGGTCCTGGAGAATCTCCGTCAGCCACTCGAGGACGGGTTTGTTTCGGTCTCGCGTATCAAAGGGACAAGTCTGTTCCCGGCCCGGTTCACGCTCGTCGCGGCGATGAATCCGTGTCCGTGTGGGTATGCGGGTGACCCGGAACGGATGTGTTCGTGCTCGCCATTCCACGTTATCCGGTATCGCGAGAAGATATCGGGACCGATTTTGGACCGGATCGACCTGCAGGTTTCGGTGCCGAGGCAGAAAATCGAGAAGCTCGAGGAAACGGGACGAAGCGAATCGAGTGCGGATATACGTGAACGGGTCGAGTCGGCCCGAGCGAGGCAGGAGCGCCGGTTCGAGGGACGTGGTATTCGGACGAATAGCGAGATGGGACCCGAGATGATCCGTGAATTCTGCGTGCTGGATGCGGATTCGAAGGCGCTTCTCCGTGGGGCAGTCTCGGAATTGAAGCTTTCGGCGAGGAGCTATCACCGGATTCTGAAGGTAGCGCGCACCATTGCCGACCTTGCCGGAGCGGACGACATCGTGGCGGGGCATATCGCCGAAGCGCTACAGTTCCGGTTCCGGAGCGAACAGTGAAGATATGAATAACGATTCCTTTCATGGCGAAAACAGGAAAGAACATCTTCATATTCGCGGTTTTCGGAAGCGCTCTCATCGTTTCTTTCTTTTTCTTCACGAAAAAAGATGCGCGACATTATGATGCTTCCCTTCCGAAGACAGTGACGGTAACTATCGACGGTTTTTCAACCCCTTTTTGTGATTCGACTGCGAAGACGGTCGGGGAGTTGCTTGATAGGTCGGGATTGGACGTTTCTCCTGATGATGAGATTTTTCCGGAACGGGCCGTACCGCTTTCTTCAGGGATGAACGTGGCCGTGTCCCGCATGAAAGCGGTCTTAATCACAGTGGACGGCGGGACACGGACCATACGGACGACTGCACGGACTGTCGAAGGGGCGTTCGATGATGCTGAGATAATTCTCAAGGACGACGATTTAGTGGCGCCGGACCTTCCGACACTCCTTTTACGTTCTATGAAGGTCACTGTGATACGTGTCGAGGTGCGGGAAGAATCCGTGGACAAGCCGATCGCGTTTTCGACGACCACGACGGAAGATGATACGCTGAGTTGGAGGAAGAAAATCACCAAACAGAAGGGCATAAGCGGTGTCCGTACCTCTCGGTATCGCGTGAGTTATCATGACGGCAAGGAAGTAGCGAGGAAGTTGCTGGGGAGCGAAGTGACGAAGGACCCGGTCCCGGAAGTGGTCGTGCAGGGGACGTATGTGAAGACGGGGAAGGCGGTTTCGGGGATGGGGACCTGGTATTCGTATACCGGCAAGCTTGCTGCCGCCAGCCTATCGCTTCCTCTTGGCAGTTATGCGCGCGTGACGAATCCGGAGAACGGAAAAGCGGTCATCGTCGTCATAAACGACCGGGGACCATACGGGAAGGGTCGGATCATAGACCTCGATAAAGTTGCGTTCGAACAGATAGCTCCCCTCGGTGCCGGGGTGATTACCGTGAAGGTGGAACCGGTGTTGAATTAGTTCAAAATACAAAATATGGGAACGGAGAGTGAAGAAATGAAAAATAAGAAAGAGACTCTTTCCAGAGAAATTTCTCTACCCAGTCGTTTCGTTCTATGAAGGTCTGGAATACTGTATACTACTGATATGGAACACGTGAAAGCCAAGAAATCCCTGGGGCAGAACTTTCTTCGCGATGAGTCGATCATCGAAGGGATTCTTTCAATCGCCGATCTCGATCCGAAGGATCGTGTCCTTGAAATTGGTCCGGGAACAGGTGCATTAACGGGCTATCTTTTGAAGCGAGTTGGTACCGTCATGGCCGTCGAACTTGATTATGATCTCGTCTTACGGCTGAATCAGACATTTAAGGATGCAAAAAATCTTGTCCTTCTTGAGGGAAGTATCCTGAATATGGATCTGGAAACGACATTGAAAACCGCTGGCTTTGAGGACGGGAAGTATAAGGTCGTGGCGAATATCCCGTATTACATTACCGCACCGATCATCCGGCTCCTCCTTTCTCTCCCGATGCGTCCGGAGCGGATCGTGCTTATGGTACAAGAAGAAGTCGCGGACCGGTTGTCCGCGCCTCCCGGCAGTATGAGTCTCCTGTCACTTATGGCGCAGCACTCGGCTACCGTGACCAAGGAGCTTTCTGTACCACGGACGGCCTTCGATCCCGTTCCGAATGTGGATAGCTCCGTCATCCTGCTTCTCCCGAACCGGGTGTTTTCGGAAGAGGACGACCGTAAGCTCTTCAAGACGGCCAAGGCGGGATTCATCGCCCGACGAAAGACGCTTGCGAACAATCTTTCTTCGAGCTTCCGCATCCCGCGTAAGGAAGTCGAGTCGATGCTGGCCGATCTCGGGCTTGATTCCCGTATCCGCGCACAGGAGCTGTCCGTTACCGACTGGATCGCGCTTTCGGAACAGGTGAACGGGTACGAGACAACGGAGGATCCCGTCCGATGATGAGATGATACGACAATATCGCGAAAATGCCGCTCATCCCGTGGGTGGTATTTTTAGCGAATACGACAATCGTAAAGAAGCCTTATTTTAGGAGCACGACTGTGGCGAGGATGCCGTAGAGGAAGATGAAAAGCATATTCCAGGCCGGAAGGGAACGGAAAGATCCCCACCGGCTTTTTTCGTGGCCGGAACGTCGGACGGAGAGAAAGGCAAGGCTGCCGAAAAGAAGCGATGGGACCAGGAGGCCGACCTCGTGCAAGACGACAGGGCTTGCGACGTAACAGGCGAATAAGGCGGTACCGATGAGAAGTCGTGCCCGTTCCTCGCCGAGGACGACTGGAATCGTATAGACGCCATCCTTTCGATCGCCCTCGATATCCTTGAAATCCTTCAAAGGAAGGGTCACTGCATAACTAACGAAGAGGAATGTGAGAATCGGAAATGGGAGAGATTTAATTGTCGGATCGGGGGAAAGGACAGAATAGCCGGTAAGAAGAATCGTTATTCCGGCAGCCGCGGAGAGGGCGGTAGCGATGATGGGGACGCGCTTTAAACGTAGCGGAGGCATCGAATAGACCCAGGCGACGCCCTGATAAGCAAGGAGAAAGAGCATCGCCTTCATGTTCACGAGCGCCGAGAAAAGTATGGAGGTCGCGAAGAACAGGATGCCGATTTGCCGGTAGAGTGTTTCGGAAAGGGCTTGTTTTGGGATCGGTCGGGTCGGATTCGTGATTGTGTCGATGCGTCGGTCGGAAAGGTCGTTCCCGACGACGGAAGCAATCCAGGCACTCTCGACCGCGATAATCATGACGATGACCGCGAGAATCTCGAACGGACCAAAATCCGGTTCGGCGCCGGCATAGAGGAGAGCAAGACCGCCACCGAGGAAGAGGAGACCGCCATGCCAGAAGACCTGTGGCCACCGGACATTTCCAAGGAGTGCGAGAAAAACCGTACGGGAGGATCGGAAGAGAAAGATCCCGACGGCGAGAACCGAAAGAATCGCGTAGACAAGGCTCATCCTGTATCCGAGCGACATCCGGGGATCACCGATTTCGGCTCCGAAGAAGTGTTTCGGAGTAAGCATGAATCCGGCGATATCGGCAGCCGTTACGCCGAGGAGTCCTTTGTGTGGAGCGAGTGCGGCAATCGTGACGTAGGAAGGGAATGTGCCGAGGATAAAGAAGACGGTGTAGGAAAGGAGTGTAATGCCGGTTGCTCTCAGGGGTTTTCGTGAGCGGAACAGCGAATAGAGACCGAGTCCGATACTCATAATTGCGACTTCGGTTCGTACGCCGTATGTGATGCCCATACTTGGGGAGCCACCGAAGAACTGAAAGAAATCCGAAAGGAGCGTTTGAAGACCGTCGAACTGATAGAAGCTCCAGAAGGTCTCGTTGCCAAAGATGAGTTTGTCGATGACGGGCGGTGTCCAGACAATCAGGAACCCGACGAGGAGGAGATTGATTCCGCGCTGCCATGATGAGGCTCCGGCGAGCCGGATGACGGGGAGAAAAACGAGAAATGACAGGAGGAAGAAGAGGAAGGTGTGCGAGAACTCGTACAGGGCATAGGAGAGGGAGCCCGAGGCATAGAGGACGGTGCCGTTCTCGATGAGGAGCCGGACAAGGATAACCGCGAAAAAGGCCATTGCAAAGCTACCAAGGGAAAGCGGGGCCGTCTCGATCGTTTCGACAGTGTCGAAAAGGAGCTTCTTCGCCTTTCGGAATATCGATCGCAGGAACATTCTTTTTTTTCGCATGCGGATGTATTTCGGTTTAACGGTTCCATTATAACCTTTTTTCTGATATTTGAAGATGCTCTTTTTGACGAGGGCTGTGGGGCAATGATTCATCGGGAATAATATTGACAACGTGCAACGGGCGGCGGAGTATTCTCTTGTCAACATATGAGCCCCAAATGAATTGGCCGGCTGAAATCTATT
>JBAXFX010000060.1:0-7403 GCA_037139695.1 Candidatus Moraniibacteriota bacterium
AATCCTTGAACGGAGCCTCTGATACCTCGGGGCTCTGCCCCGAGGTGATTCATTAGTTGCTCCACAACTATCGTACCCTAAAACGAGATGTCTTTTGTTAGAAAGGAAATTGCACTTCAGAATGGAACTTAAGGGGAAGATATTGACAAAAAGTAGTGAAAATGATAGTATTTATGTATAAATTCACTAATCTTTCGATATGGCAATTAGTGCGCCTATCAAAGAAAATATCAGAAATCTGAAAGAGGAATATGATCGGCTCCGGAAAGGAAAGGAGTCTCTTTTGGCGATTATCGACGAAGCGGAAATATCCGAGAGCGTGTATAACTCGAATGCAATCGAGAATTCGACGCTTACTCTGAAAGAGACGGAAAAGATATTACTTGAGATGGAGGTCTCGAGAGATGTCAGTGTTCGCGAAGTTTTCGAAGCGAAGAATCTTGCCAGAGTAATTGAATATATCAGGAAGCGGCCCCAAGAACAGCCGATTGGCAAGGAGATGATGCTATTACTTCATCAGATGTTGATTGGAGGAATTAATGATGAATTCGCGGGCAGATTTCGTATGCCAGGCGAGTATGTCCGAGTTGGAACACATATCGCTCCGGCGCCGGAACGTGTCGGGCGTATGATTGGATCTATCATTAGCGAATATTCGCATGAGTCGTCAGAATACTTTTTGGATAAAATCGCAAAATTCCATTTGGATTTTGAAACCATTCATCCCTTTTGTGACGGGAACGGCCGCATTGGACGCGTGACAATCAATTATCAATTGCTTCGAGCGGGCTTCCCGATGATTATCATTCGAAACAAGGAGAAGAAGGCCTACTATGAATCGTTTCCAATATATCGGAATGGCGGAAACACGAAACCGCTTGAGAAAATTCTCTCACTTGCGCTCACCGAATCACTGCACAAGCGCATTGCTTATCTGAAAGGGGAAAATATTGTCCGTTTGTCTGAATATGTGAAACGGCAGGAGAAATCGGCCTCAGCTATATTGAATGCCGCCCGTCGCCAGAACATCCCTGCTTTTAGGGAGAAAGGCATTTGGAAAATCGGGGTGAAATGAAAGAATGACAGGTCTTTTTATCATTGAAACGTTATGGCCGATCATCTGGTGGACATCGTGAACGAGCGTGACGAGGTTGTCGGCTCGGATCTCAAAAGCCGAAAGGCGGAACTCGGGTTCATATCCCGCGCGTCGGCCGTGTTTCTGCATGATTCCGAGGGGAATATCGTGGTGTGCAAGCGTGCCCCGCACAAGAAGTTCTCTCCAAACCTGTATGACTTGGCCGCGGTCGGAAGCGTATGTGCGGGGGAAACGTACGAAGAAGCCGCCCGGCGCGAACTCCTGGAGGAAGTCGGCATTATCTGCGACCTAACGCTCCTCGACGTCCATTATCAGGAAGCCATCGAAGGCGGTGCTATGATGCGGCATTTCTGCGGAATCTTTCTCGGTCGTTCGGATGAGGAACCGAGACTCAATGATGAACTTTCCAGCTGGAAAAAACTTTCCTTTCAGCAATTAGTTGATGATCTTTCAAACGAACCGGATTCATATTGTCCCGGTTTAGTAAACGACTTCCGACACGTAGAGGAGAAACTCAGCCGTCACTTCGCGAAAGGAAAATCCAAATATGATGATTTCGATTTCATGAGCCGCCGTTTCTAAGTGTAGATCTTTTTGTATTAATACTGATATTAAACCGTTCCGCGTCGCGCTTGTAGAATCCAAAAATGCCGCCGACGCGGAACGGATCGTAGCGGAGTTTCTCTTGTCGGTAGGAGAGGAAATACGACGGTCGGTGATGGAATAGGACAAAAATCCCTTGTCTGTGGAAAAATACGTTTCAGAATGGAATTCAGTTGTGAGCGTTTGACAGAAAAAGAAAAGTATGCTACCATATCGATTCAGTATCTTGAAAAAAGTCTTGTGATATTCGCGGTCTCGATGTGGCCTGAGGGGCTCAAAGACGGTCTTTTCTTGGTTGCTCGGTCATAGCCATGAGTTCTGAAGCCGTTTCAGCATTCCTGGCTATGACCGCCGATTGATTTTCAATCGGAGTCCACTGGCAAGGTGGCACATGTGCCAAAAAGGAGCTCGACATGTCGAACTACAAAGAAGGTCAGATTCACATGGTGTCGGATGCCCTTGAGCAAAAGGGCGAGTTTACTCCGGATGATATGACGCTGCTCGGACAGGCGACCCCGGAGCAGTTGAAGTCAGTCCGCGGGTATCTGCGCGGGACGCACGGAATCATCAAAAGGGATTATCGCGGCTTTACGGAAACCGCTCTCCTCAGCCCCGATACGACGTTTTTCGCATCTGGCAAAGGTGAACTTGATGAGGATGCGTTTTTCCAGAGCAGGGAAGGAGAGATCTGGGTGTCGCCTTCCTTCCGGAAGAGGTTCGGGCGCACGTTCCGGAAAAGCCAGGCCTCCAACAGGAGGTACGTCGCGTGCGAGCTCAAACAAAACGCGAGCGACACCGATATAAGGGCGAATTTGCCGGTGTCCCACCTCTCGAAACTCGGCGACATCGCGCGTTTCATCAAGGCACAGCGAGGCGGAAAGAAGGGCGTCCTGCTTAATAACGGGCTCGCGAACATCTTCTACGTCGAAGACGAAAACGGTCAGGTGTTCGCGGTGCTTGTCGGCTGGGGCTCCGGCGGTCGCACGTGGTACGTCTACGACTGGAGGCTTGACGAGGATGGCGACTGGCTTGCCGGCCGTCAGGTTCTCTGTCCTGGCAACGCGGTACTTTGAACCTCGGTCCGTTGGTCAAAAGACCCTTGGACCCTTTGTCTCTTGGACCCCTGGAACTGTAAATAGTTTCCGGGGTCCTTTTGTTTTGATACAATACAAGCGGTATGTTGGAAATTTCTTTCGGTTACGGCTGAAAGGTCAGGATACCGGGAATGAATCGTGCTGGAGTAGTCGCGTCCGCTGCCTGCGGATTCGACTAGCGCGCCGCTTCGTTTTCAAAAAATTACATGCGTTGGTGTCTCGGACCGGTGGACTTTGAGGTCCCGCATACGATACAACCCTAAGTATCTATCTCAAATCTCAACGCGCATATAAGCCAAAAAATCCGCTTGCCGGCTGAAATCCGAAAATCTCGGCTACAAACCATTCAAAACTCGTCAGGTTACGACAGTAGCCCTCTCTCCTTTCTCATGGTTTTCGCGCGAAATTTTCGGATTTACAGCTCGACATGAGATTTGAGATAGATACTAAGAGTATTCGAAGGGTGGTGGCACGGATGGTCCGAGGCACGGAGTGTTCGCGGTGAATGTCAACTGGAACTCCGACGATCGCACGTGGAACGTCAACGACTGGAAGCTTGACGAGAATGGCGACTGGAATGCCGGCAATCAGGTTCTCTGTCCTGGCCACGCATACGATTTCTCTCGTCTTCAGGGCGAGAGTTTTGCTTCCAGGCCTTTTATCCAACCGCCGAGCATCCGCCCGATCTCATTGAGCTCCGCGGAAAGAGCCGAGTATTTTTTCGTATCGATCAGTTTGTTCTCCCAGCCGATTTGTAGGAAGAATTTGAGAAGGTCAAGCTTGCCACTTCCGGCAACGAGGTAGCGGATCTTCTCTTCCGGTTTCATGTATTGTGCACGGAAGATAATCTCCAGTATCTCAAGAAAAAGTCTGTCGATTTTTCCTCCGAACGTATACCGATGAAGTTTTGGAATATGTGCGACCGTGCCTTGCCACACTTGATAAACAGCCTTGAGTCGTTGCAACAAGGGAAGAACTGCGGGGGGGGGGTATTCGAGGAAGACATACGGAAAAAGTAAGATTATCGGACGATTATCATCATATCATTTCTTCCGAAAATCTCCTCGAAGCCTGGGGAGAATTCATCCATGGAAAACACAAACGGAAAGACGTGGCGGAGTTTGAGCTTCATCTTGCGGATAACATTCTTTCGATACACGAGGCGCTGGTCCGAAAAACGTATCGACACTCTTGTTACGAATCATTCAATATCTCGGATCCGAAGCCGAGGAATATCCACAAGGCGCGAGTGAAAGACCGGGTGGTGCATCGGGCCGTGTGCCGTGTTTTGTACCCGTTCTTCGACCGGCTGTTCATCGCCGATTCGTACTCTTGTCGAAAGGACAAAGGGATTCACAAGGCGCTCGATCGTTTCCGAAGTTTCACTCGAAAGGCATCTCGAAACAATACGCGTACAGTGTGGGTGCTGAAATGCGATGTGAGGAAGTTTTTTGCCTCGATCAATCAGGATATCTTGATTAGCATTCTGAATGAGTATATTCCGGACCGTGATATCCTCGGACTGCTTGAGGGAATTATCCGGAGTTTTCATACGGAGCATGGGAAAGGCTTGCCACTCGGCAATCTGACTTCCCAACTTCTGGTAAACGTCTATATGAACGAGTTCGATCAGTTTATGAAACATCGGGTACAAGCAAAATATTATATACGCTACGCCGATGATTTCGTGATATTTTCGGATGATAAATCCGGGTTGGAAACCATGCTCTCGGAGATACGTGTTTTTCTTGATTCACGCCTCGGTCTCACGCTCCATCCTGATAAGGTATCCATCACGACGGTCGCTTCCGGCGTAGACTTCCTCGGATGGGTACACTTTCCGGACCATCGGGTATTGCGAACCGTTACCAAAAACAGAGCCTTTCGGAATATGCGCGAGAAAGAGGGTGCTCAAAATACGGTGACGTCCTATATAGGCTTACTGCGACATGGCAATGCGTACAAGATACGGAATCGGATTGAGGCGCTATACGACAATGAGAATCGGTTATCTGAACGATAATTTTTGAAGGGTACGGAATACTCGTACGGTTCATAGTCAGATACAATACTTTTGCCAGATCCGTTTTATCGGATATTTTGACTTTTTGAAAATGATAATGACAATTTTATCGTGTCGTGCTACTATTCCCATTCAATAACGGAACCACATGAAGACAGCGTGTCTTATTTCCGGCGGGGTGGACAGCTCGGTGTCGCTCCGGTTGCTCAAGGATGCGGGGCACGATATCACCGCGTTCTACCTCAAGATATGGCTTGAGGACGAGTTGTCGTTCCTCGGGGAGTGTCCGTGGGAAGAAGACCTGGGGTTCGTCCGGTCGGTCTGCGAGGGGGCGGGGGTGCCCTTGCGGGTCGTGCCGTTCCAGAAGGAATACCACGAGCGGATCGTGTCGTACGTGATCGCCGAGGCGAAAGCGGGACGGACGCCGAATCCGGACGTGTTCTGCAACACGCTCATCAAATTTGGCGCGTTTGTCGAAAAATACGGAGCTGAGTTTGACTCTGTGGCGACGGGGCATTATGCGTTGACGGAAACGCGCGACGGGAAGGCAAGGCTTTTGCGATCGGCTGACGAGCACAAGGATCAGACCTACTTTCTTTCGCGACTCAGGCAAGACCAGATCGCGAAGGCGATGTTTCCGATCGGCGGGTATCGCAAGGACGAGGTGCGTGAGCTCGCGCGAAAGTATGGACTCTCGAACGCGGCACGTAAGGATAGTCAGGGAATCTGTTTCCTCGGCACGATCCCGTTCGGCCAGTTTCTCAAGGAAACGCTTGGCACGAAAGAAGGGGACATCGTGGATGCGAAGACCGGAGCCGTGCTCGCCAAGCACGACGGCTATTGGTTCTATACGATCGGACAGCGGCGAGGTATCGGGCTTTCCGGCGGGCCATGGTACGTGACCGGTAAGGATGTCGCGAAAAATATCGTGTATATATCGAACGCGTATCGGAGCGCGGAAACGGCACGGACGGAATTCATGGTCGAGGAATTGTCATGGATCGCGGATGCGCCTGGTGCGGATGATTCGCTTACCGTGAAGCTTCGTCACGGGGTGAAAGAATACGGTTGCCGACTTGAAATCTTGTCTGATGGCCATGGTCGGGTCGCAATCGCTGAAGGCGACACCGGGATTGCGGCCGGGCAGATCGCGGCGTTCTATCGCGGGGACGAGTGTCTCGGCTCAGGAATCATTTCGGAAGACTGACAACCGACAACCGGAGATGGGTAACGGAGCGGACCTGAACTCCTCTGTCTTTGCGAGGGAGTCTTCGACCGAAGCAATCCAGGAATGAAACGTTTTGGACCGCCACGCCCTCGAAGACGCGGTCTCGCGGAGACGGAAGAGAAGCGGACTGCTGTGTAATGAAAGGAAGAATGTTGTGTACTATGCAAAAACGTCAGCTCGAAAAACTGAAATTCTTTGAAGAGAAACTGTGCGACTTTTATCGAAAGGCCGGTCGGGAGCATCTGCCGTGGAGAAAAGTCCACATCACCGCGTACGAGGTCTGGGTGTCGGAAATCATGCTTCAACAGACGCAGGTGTCGCGTGTGGTCGGATATTACGAACGGTTCCTGGAACGGTTCCCGACGGTTCAGGACTTGGCAAAAGCGAGCTGGGAAGATTTTCTGCCGTATTATGCCGGACTTGGATACTATGCTCGCGGTCGGAACATGTTGAAGGCAGCGAAAATCGTGGTCGTAGAATATGACGGTTTGTTCCCGAAGGATGTGGAGAAGCTTGAAACATTGCCCGGGGTCGGCCCGTATACTGCGGCGGCGATCGCAAGCTTCGCCTATGGGAAAAACACGGTCGCATGGGACACGAACCTTCGTCGCGTGGTGGGCCGGTTTTTCTTCGGGTCGAAACGGGCCGATATCCCGTTTGCGGACTTCGAGGAAACATTCCGACTGCCGGCCAAGGAACTGAACGGGGCATTGATGGATTTCGGGAGCGCGATCTGCGTGGCGCGGCCGAAGTGTGGGGTATGCCCGCTCCGGATGCGATGTAAATATTATCGGGAGAAGGGGAAAAGCGAACGTATAACTCATAACTTACAACGAACAACGGAAACGGGGTCAAATCCCTGCGCCACCGCTAAAGCTTCGACGACACGCGGCCCCCAGAGACTCGGTACTCCCTTTGTGAAAGGGAGGGGTGGAATGGGTACGGAGAAAACGAAAGGAGAAACAAATTCAAAAATTGAACAACGAAGATGGAAGGACGCTCAGGTGATGTTGACGCTTCACGAAGGGCACCGGAAATATTACTCATCGAAGAAGCGCGGGTATGCGCCGTTCATCGTTCCTTCGTCGCACAATACGCGGGCCGGTATCAAGGATTGGTTTCGCGATCGGTACGGACTCGAACTTGCCGTCCGTCCGCCACATGGGAAAATCGTCATGAATGGAAAACCGACGCTTTTGGTCAACGCGCAAATTCTCCTCGGCATGCCTGACTTTTCGGAATTCAAGAAAGAAGCTATCGGATAGGAAGGGGTGTAAGTATCTCTCTCAAATCTCACCGCGATAATAAGGCAAAAAATCCGCTTGCCGGCTGAAATCCGAAAATTTCGGCTACCCCGAC
>JBAXFX010000061.1:0-7176 GCA_037139695.1 Candidatus Moraniibacteriota bacterium
GTCGTAACCTGACGAGTTTTGAATGGTTTGCAGCCGAAATTTTCGGATTTCAGCCTGCAAGCGTATTTTTTGGCTTATATGTGCGTTGAGATTTGAGATAGATACTAAAAACCGAGTCGCTATCTCGGCATCCCGGCATACGCGGGACAAGTGCGCGGGGCAGGCTGTCCAAGGATGTGGCCCCGCTGACAATGCATATGAGTATGGATATTCAAAAGAGACTCGGCTTTCGAAAGAAAGTCGAGTCTCCGTGTATCCAATCATTCCTGCCGAACGTATTCAGCCTATCCGATTAATTCGCTGAGTTTGTCGTGGCGGCGGCACCAGCCGGTACGGTCGGCTTTGGGGCGACAGTATTCGTCGGTGTTCCGGTTACCGGCGCATTTTCCGGCACCACTGTCGAATTGTCGTTCGTGGCCGGCGCGGTCACGTCTGACTTTTTCTTGGAAGATTTCTTCTTTTTTGCGGTGCCATCGTCCTGTGTCGTCTTTGGCGTCTTTGCAGGCGCCTTCTTCGAGTAGTGGTGGTACAGATAGAATCCGCCGAGGAGCACGATGATGACGGCTCCGATGATGATCACGTTCCTGTTCTTCGGATCCTTCACGGTCTTCATGATATCCATGCTTTTGATTTAATGATAAAGCCTGTCTAGTATAGTGGAAATAAGGATATCGCGCAACGCGCTTGTCGTCAGAAACTGTTTTTAAACGCATTTTTCCCATTAAAAGGCCAAAAACGAATTTTAAAGAAGGTGTACTTGGTATGTTTGCGAGCGTGCCAAATGTATGCGAAAATAGAGTACTGACCAGTGAGATATCAAAACTATGCCGAAGATCTTTCTCTACGACGAATACGGTCCCGAGGATGTGGCGATGCTGCAGGCGCTCTATTCACGCAGTGCCGAAAGCGTCGAGAAACACGTCGCGAAGGTGAAAGAGACCGGGTCGGGAAAGTTCATGGAACGGTTCTACGTGGGATACGGACACATGTCCATCGCCGACTGCGGGAGTACGACGCTTTTCATCGAGGGGTTGAGCATACTCTGTGACAAGGCCATTCAGGACTGGCCACTCTATTCGGGACAGGAGACGAGCACCCGCTATATCGACATGAGCCGTCAGCCGATGATCGATTCCGTAGGAACGGACGCGTCTCGGGAGATACAGAAGAAATGGCACGCGTTCTATGTCTCGTCCGGTCCGGCGGTCGAAGCGCATCTTCGCGCGAAGTTTCCCCGGAAGGCGGACGAGGATGAGAAAATGTACGATAAGGCCATCAAGGCCCGTTCGTTCGATATCCTACGCGGATTCCTGCCGGCCGGTATCACGACGCAGCTTTCATGGCATACGAACCTCCGGCAGGCGTGGGACAAGCTCGCACTTCTGCGGCATCATCCGCTCGCCGAGGTCCGGGAGACGGCGGAAGGGATGCTTGCGGTGCTCCGGGAGCGCTATCCGAACAGTTTCAGTCACAAGCGCTACGAGGAACAGGAAGCCTATCGGAGGGATGTCCTTTCGAGACGGACATACTTCGCTCCCGAATCGTTTCCGGAGGAATTCGGAGTGAAGACGACCGTCGAAAGGGAATCGCTCGCGCCGTATGCCGACATTCTCGGAAAGCGACCGGTGAAGACGAACCTGCCACAGTATCTGCGCGCGCTGGGAACCTTCACCTTCGATTTCCTTCTCGACTTCGGGTCATATCGCGACATACAGCGTCATCGTGCCGCCATCCATCAGATGCCGCTCCTTGCGACCCGGTACGGGTTTCATCCCTGGTACCTTGAGCAGCTGCCTGAAGATCTTCGGGTCGCCGCGGAAGCGCTTATCAAGGAACAGGTCGTGTCGATCGCGAAGATCGACGCCTCACCCGAGGACAAGCAGTATCTCGTCGCGATGGGGTTTTTGGTGCCGGTTCGGTATACTTTCGACCTGCCGAATCTTATTTACTTCGTCGAATTGCGAAGTGGTAAGACGGTGCATCCCACACTGCGACCGATCGCGCAGAGGATGGCGGACGAGATCGAAAAACGGTTTCCGGAAGTGGCACTTCACGTGGACCGCAATCCGGATGATTGGGATGTGCGCCGGGGATTGCAGGACATTTCGGTCAGATGACGACTCACGACTGATAATGGGGGACAGAGTAATTTTGAATTTTGTCAGCCGGAGGCTGATCACCCTCTGGGTGAAATTTCGAAACTAGGACGGGAAAAATTCGGCAATATGACAATGTAACGATACGGCAATGTAAACATGTAACAATGTAGCAATATAACACTGTAATCAAAAAACTATGGGAAAGATCATTATCGGGATTTCGGGCGAGATCGCATCGGGCAAGGATACCGTCGCACATTACCTCGTGAACCGGTACGGGGCCAAGCTCTTCATGTTTTCCGACCCGCTTCGCGATATCCTCAACCGTCTTCATCTGGCTCAGAACCGGGAGAACCTGACGAAAGTCTCGGGAGCGCTTCGGAGCACGTTCGGGGATAATATCCTTTCGCACATCATCGCCAACGACGCGGTCAAGGACGAATCCAAGCTCGTCGTCATCGACGGGGTTCGGAGAACGTCCGATATCGAGGCGGCGAAGGGATTTCCGGAATTCTCGCTCATCTATGTCGAGGCATCCATGGAGACGCGGTACGGTCGGATCGTGAAACGGCATCAGAACGCCGACGACGATACCAAGACCTTCGAGGATTTCAAGAAGGATCACCTGCTTGAGACGGAAGTCGGCATTCCGGCACTGAAATCCCAGGCGCGATATATTATTGACAACGAGGGTGGTTTGGAGGAATTGTATGCTCAGACCGATGCTATCGTCACGAAGATGCGCGAGGAAGCGTCGGAACGTGTCTTGTAATACTATGAAGAAGAATAAGAAGAAAGGACTGTTCATCGTCTTCGAGGGATTGGACGGATCCGGTCAGGGGACGCAGATGGCCTTGCTGGAGCGGTACCTGCGTTCGAAAAGGGAGAAAACCTATATCACGTCCGAGCCGTCGCATAACTTGATCGGTGGGCTTATCCGGTCCTTGCTCCGTGCGCACTGGAAGATGAACAATACCGGCATCCAACTGCTGTATTGCGCCGATCGGGCACATCATCTGGAAGCGGAGATCGAACCGGTTCTCGTGAAGGGTTGCCATGTGATTTGCGGACGGTACCGTTTTTCCACTATGGCGTTCGGGTCGATTAATAACGACGTTGCATGGCTTGAAACATTGAACGAAAAATTCCCGGATCCCGATGTGACCATATTCCTCGATGTCCCGCCGAAGGAATGCCTGCGTCGTATTCATGCTGGGCGTCCTTCCTCCGAGCTGTTCGAGACGGAGAAGAAACTGAAGAAGGTATATTCGACATACAAAAAGCTCTTGTCGGATACGAAATACAGGAATATCCATTCCGTGAACGGGAATCGTCCGCCGGAGACGATCGCGAAAGATATCGCTGGGATCATCGAAAAATACCGATGATATCGAATTTTTCCGTATCGTGAACGCAGCGCTATGAATATCGACGTGAAAAAACTTGACCCGGGGGCCAAGCTTCCGGTACGTGCGCATGAGGGCGACGCGGGGCTCGACCTGCACGCGCTTGCCGGATGTTCCATCGCGCCGGGTGAACGGGTGTCCGTTCCGACCGGTATCGCGATCGCGGTCCCGTACGGGCATGTCGGTCTTATCCTGGACCGTTCGGGGCTTGCGGCCAAATATGGGATTACCACGCTCGGCGGGGTCATCGACTCAGCATATCGCGGGGAATGGATCGCCATTATGCTGAACACTTCCGATACCGCGTATGAGGTCGTGGCCGGGGAACGGATCGCCCAGATCCTCGTCATTCCGATCGCGCTTCCGGACGTTTGCGAAGTAACGGAGCTCGATGCTACCATACGGGGAGAGGGCCGGTTCGGGAGCACGGGAAGGACGTGAACCCATAAGGTCGCAAATCATCGAATGATTTTTGAACCGAAAACCTCGGAGGCTCGGTTGCTGGGTTCGTTTTTGGTTCCCGATTTCTTAATCGTCCCTTCTTCCTCTTGTTCCTGACCCTTGGCTTTATAGGCTTTTGACTTTTTGTTTATGAAACTCATTCCCGTTATCGGCATGGAAGTGCATGTGGAGCTTAAGACGGCGTCCAAGATGTTTTGCGCGTGCGCGAACGGATTGGGCCAGGAGTCCGAGCCGAATATCCATATCTGTCCCGTCTGCACGGCCCAGCCGGGGGCGCTTCCGACACCGAACCGGAAGGCGATCGAATCCGTCCAGCGGGCAGGACTCGCGCTCGGCTGTACGCTTGCGACGCATTCGAAATTCGATCGCAAGAACTATTTTTATCCGGACCTGCCGAAAGGGTATCAGATTTCCCAGTTCGATGAACCGTTCTGCGGTCGTGGCGAACTGGAGATCCGCGAGGGGAAGACGGTCGGCATCACTCGGATCCACATGGAGGAAGATACCGGAAAGCTGACGCATCCGGCGGGAGCGAAGCATACATTGGTCGACTTGAACCGTGCCGGCGTGCCGCTGATGGAACTCGTGACGGAACCGGATATCGACTCGTCCGCCGATGCCCGGCTTTTCTGTCAGAAGCTCCGGCAGATTTTCCGGTACCTCGATATTTCCGATGCGGACATGGAGAAAGGCCAAATGCGATGCGAGGTGAACATTTCGCTACACGAGGAAGGAGCAGAGAAACTTTCCGGGACCAAGGTGGAGGTCAAGAATATCAATTCGTTCAAGGCGGTGGAGAAATCGATCGAGTTCGAGATTCGTCGGCAGACCGAGGCCCTTGAGACCGGTCGCAAGATTATGCAGGAAACAAGAGGGTGGGACGAGAATAGGCAGGGGACGGTCTCGCAACGCAAGAAGGAATCGGCACACGACTACCGGTATTTTCCCGAGCCGGACATCCCGCCGTTCTCGTTTACGGAGGCCGATTTCGTCGCGCTTCGGCTTACCATACCCGAGCTTCCGGCTATGAAAGAAAAACGTTTTATTGAACAATATGGACTTTCGACCGAAGCGGTATCGGTAATCACTACCGAAAAGCCGACAGCTGATTACTTCGAGGCGGTCGTGAGCGAGATCCAGGCCAAGAAAAAATCCGAGGAGTTGGAGGAGGGTGCTGGAAAAGCGATCCGGCTCGCGGCCAACTATCTGGTTACCGAACTTCGTAAGCGGCTTGCGGATATCGGGAAGACCGTCGACACGTCCGGCATCACGCCGGAGAATTATGCCGAGTTTATTGTGGTCCTCGCCGACGGGAAGATCAATTCGAGCGCGGCGCAGACGGTTCTCGGAGAAATGCTTCAAGGTGGGGATAATGACCCGTCGCATATCATCGACCGTCTTAATCTTGGCCAGATGAGTGATATGGGAGAACTCGAGAGTATAGTCGATTCGGTGCTCGCCGGTAATGTCAAATCCGTCGAGGACTTCCGCGCCGGCAAGCAGAACGCGCTCCAATTCCTCATGGGCCAAACGATGGCTGCGACGAAGGGGAAGGCGAATCCAAAAGTCGTGACCGACTTGCTTCGGAAGAAACTCGGATCATAACTGGTGACTGTGGATTAGCCACTGGCTGAAAGAGCGGGGGGACAAGGTATGTTTACAGACGGCAGCGAATTGCCTTAGTATCTATCTCAAATCTCAACGCCTATATAAGGCAAAAAATCCGCTTGCCGGCTGAAATCCGAAAATTTCGGCTGCAAATCATTCAAAAATCGTCAGGTTACGACAGTAGCCTTCCTCATTTTTCATGATTTTCGCTCGAAATTTTCGGATTTACAGCTCGACATGAGATTTGAGATAGATACTTAAAGGAAACTGAAAGCGGGATGATGCTCTAAAAAGCAGGAAGAGGATAATTGTAAATAGTAACATGTCGTTGAAGCGATATAACAGTAGTTCATATGGATATCGATATAATGAACGAGCTTGTTATATGGGCGGAACGGTTGATCGGGAATGACGCCGTCGTATCCAAGGAAAAATACGGCGATCAAAGCTCGGTATACGGACTACGTGTTCCGACCGGTGATTTTTTCCTGAAAATCGGGAAGGATTTGTCGAAGGAACATGAGCGACTCGAGTGGTTGGATGAGAAGTTACCTGTTCCGAAGGTAATCGGATTCACTCGTATCAGGGATGATGACGCCTTGCTCCTGTCGGCGATGCCGGGAAAAAATCTTGGGGAACTGAAAAAGGAATGGCCTGCTGAGAAGGTAGTGGATGCGCTGGTTGTGGCATTGCGCCGGTTTCATGCCGTCGATGTTTCCGATTGGCCGTTCGGGCCAACCGACGACGGCGTCTTGGTGCATGGCGACGCGTGCCTGCCGAACTTTATATTTAATGATGGTGGCCTGTCGGGCTATATTGATTTGGGCGAGATGATGGTCGGTGATCCGGAAGCGGATCTTGCGGCAGCCGTATGGAGCCTGCATTATAATCTTGGTCCGGGATACGGATCGATGTTTTTGGAACGGTACGGGGCGAAGAACGTCACGGACGAGTACGTGGAAGCGCTGAGACGGCGATATGAGGGCATGCAACAGTCATGGGGATTATGATTTTTACTACAAGCATTGACGTTTTACCGCTGACGTGGTAGAACTCAGTGGTGTTCTTTTTTGGTATTCGTTTTTCAATCTTTAAAAAAGGATGTAGTAATGGAACGAAGTAGCAGTATCAACACAGGGGTTATAGCTACAGAGGAAGTAGCTATAGAAGCCATAGAATATAAGATATTCGCATTTCCGGGAGAGGCTGAGCTTCTGTCGAAAGTCGATAGGGGCACGATCGAAGTCGCTTTGGTGAAGGATTTCGCAGATAAGATGTTTCCCGCTTTCCGGATACTCACGAAGATATTTCTCCCGTTCCAACTGGAGAATGATCCGGTCGTGAGGGCACGAAACTTCTTGGAAGGGATTCTCTTGGTAGCGGAACCTCCTCTGAGTGAAATGGAACGCCGCATATTGCAGAAATCCCTTAAGGACCGTCTTGCCGAACTGTCCTCAAAAGAAACGGGGGAGGAGGAGATCTCCTGTTGATTGTAACGCGTCGTATCACACCGGGTGGAATAGCTATTCCACCCGGGCATTTTTTTAGTATCTCTCTCAAATCTCATGTCGAGCTGTAAATCCGAAAATTTCGATAGGAGC
>JBAXFX010000062.1:0-7111 GCA_037139695.1 Candidatus Moraniibacteriota bacterium
CGGGTTTTATTGGGAAGAGTGGGAAGGGAGAAAGATTTGAGATAGATACTTAGAGCTGGCCCATACTCTCGTGTCGAGCTGAAATTCAAATATTTCGAGCGAAAAACTTGAAGGTGGGTGGAGGGATACTGTCGTATCCCGACGAGACTTGAAAGATTTGTAGCGGAAATATTTGGATTTCATCCGACAAGCGCTAATTATTGTTTTATTCATGCGGCGAGAGGATGGGAAAACTCTAAACATATGAAAAAACAGACCTTGTCACAACTCGAAGAACTCAACCTTTCGCCCAATGAAGCCAAAGTCTACCTCGCCTTGATCGAAACGGGGCTCACCTCCGCAGGGGAAATCATCAAAAAGACCCGCTTCCACCGGAGTGTCGTTTACGAGACTCTCGACAAGCTCATGGAACGTAAACTCATCACCACACTCACGAAGCAGCATATCGCCCACTTCCAGGCGCTTGAGCCCGACCGATTGCTGCAGAACATCCATCGGCAGGAGGCTATCGCCAAGGACCTGATCGACGACCTCAAGAAACTCGCGAAGACGGAGCAATCCGAAATCACCGTATACGAGGGCGTCGAGTCGTATCGTCGGTTCTGGCTGGAATCGATGGAACGCATGCCGAAATGTTCGACGAACAGCATCGCTGGATCGATTGGCTCCCCATGGTACGATATCATGGGTCCGAAAGCGATTGATGAATATTTCCGAATCGCGAGAAAGCGGGATATACGATGGAAAATGCTTGTTTTCGATGTCGACGATTATGAGCAGCAAAAATTCGGAATGAATTCCGATAATCGGTGGGGATGCCGGCTTATCAAGCGCCCGGTCGCGAAAGAGGGCAACTTCAATATCTTTGGGACGGAAAGCGTCATTCTTCACTCGGCGACAGAGCCGCTCATCATCGAGGTGAAGAATCAAAGTCTCGTGAAGATTTTCCAGAACCTCTTCGACATCCTCTGGGAAAACGGAACGGACATCGAATCGGCACAGCCGTCGAAAAAATGAAATCCGAATGACTTATCGTCGCGTCGTATCGTTTTCCCGAAAAGAAAAGGCGAAGGAAAGGACGACCGCTGCGACGAACACGGCAAAACCGGCAAGAGTGATCGCCAGAGCGACCTGCCCCGTATACCCGAGCATGCCGAGGGATGAAAGGAGGTAATTCCAGTCATGAATGACGTTGTCCCCACCGAGGAGTGGCAACTCCATCCTGACGGCATCACCCGCATAGACCGAAACATTGAACAGGTTCTGGCTGAGCCAAAAAAGCATCATCGACGCAGAGTAGTAATCCGATTTCCGAAGGAAGCTCAGTGAACAGAGTATCGGGATCAGGAGCTGCGTCAATGTGCCGCCCGCCATCTGTACAAACTCACCGAACGGCATGAAGATCACGTGCCCGCCCTCGTGGAAAAGCAGGTTCACATTGTCTACGAAATGCCACTCGGTGAGAGTTACGACATAGTACGACAGGTATGCGGTTGCGATCACCGCGAATATGACCCGCGACGGATTCAACGATCGTTTTTCTGATATGGCTGTGAGCATCATATTCTTTTATATTTCGGCATATTTTCCTTTTCTTTCTTTATAGCATGATACGCGATCACGGAAAACGAAAGACCGCCTTCAGGCGGTCTTTCAATAATTCTCAACCTTTCACGATACGGTCGTAGTACATACGGACGCTCGCAATCCAGGAACGGACACTCTCGGGACTGTGTCCCGCGCACGAACTCCCGCACTTCCACGCGAGCATATCCTCGGGACCGCTCGACTTGTTCGTAGCGACGAGCTTGACAATCCGATCGCCCACGATCCGAACGGCCTCCTCGGACGTTCCGAAGCACGCGTATCCGCCGACCGACCCAAGGCTTCCTTCGCCTTTATAGCCCCACTCATTGAGGCAATCCTGCCCGGCCAGGGTCGGGACATGATTCCCCCAATCCGATTCCTTCTTCGCGATGCCGACGATGAGGCCGGCGATCTCACGATCGTATGTCGCGATAAAGGGCGCCATCGCCTCGATCGGATAGCCGGACACTATTCCGCGAATCTCGACCTCGAGCGCATCCGGCTCCTCGCTCCGAAAAGACTGCTCGTCAGCGATGATTTCCCGACAGGCATCAAGCTCGCTCGACACGCTCCCGGAACCGTATGCCGGCCCCTTTCCGAACGATGCCAACAGCCGATGCTCCCGATACAAGGCGCAGAGCGTTCTCTTCCCGTTCAGCACGCTTCGATCGCCTTCCATCATCGGAACATGTCCGGATGGCCCGATTCCTCTCGGCGCGAGCGCATAGACCGACGCCGCCGAAAGAAGGAATAGTCCTGAAACGAAAATCACCTGCTTCAGATGTCTCCTCCGAATGATCCTTCGTATCCTTGCTATTCCCATTTTCAATGTCCTCTTCAATCGTCCACATAAACCCCCGTCATCCCCATCCGGAAAAGCGTCTCCGGTTGTTTTTGGCATAGGTATCCGTTATGAATCCCGCTGCCCTCCTTCCCTCCTGATTCCCCTTAGGAACGTATTGCAAAGTGTAGCAAGATTTTAGCAGACCGTCAAAGGAAAATATTTAAAAATACCTTATATAAGGCATTTCTACTAAATTACACGTACATCTGAAATGAATAATTCATGTATACTAGATTAATCATTCATTCCAGCAATAATTTTCCATTTCTAAGAAATTGCTTCCCTCCGTCTCCGCGAGGCTCTACAAAGCGGTCCAGGACTCTGGATTGCCACGCCCGAGGACGGGCTCGCAAAGACAGACTTATTCTATGGTTTCAGTTTCTAAAGTGATTGAGTATATATCAAATCAACGCCATCTGTTTCAGCTCATGCAAGATACCGATTATCGTATTGATTTGATTCGGTATTAAAACACTAGCAACTACCAGAAGACTGGTTACAAGCACTCTTCCCCGCTTCCACCATCCTTTCTCATATTTCAAAAATACGTTTTCTGCCCTCTTATTTCGACTCCATCCCAATCTCCTTCCCCTTCGCCCAGGCGATTTCAAAAATCGGACGGATAGATTTTGCCAATTCCTCAGATTCAATGACCACAATAAAGGGATGTAGTGCCAAAAAGATTGTCGAATTTCCAAAACAAAACCGGGGCTCATACCCCGGTCTAATGCTCATCGGTCATCCATCAATGAGGGCAGGCCTCGGTTTATACTAAAGTATTCCACACCCCCGCTATCTCTGTTCCCGTCTCACTTCCTTGCCACGCCATAGCTTTAACGAAGGAGGGTCATTCCTCACTTCTTAATTCACACTTCCATCCCCCGTTCCCCGCTATCCGCTCGTCTCCTCCGAGACGTTGAGTTTCTCGTAATACATGTCCACGTCGGAAATCCATTTCTGGACGCTGTACGGGTCATGCCCCGCGCAGGTACTTCCGCATTTCCAGACGATGAGTTCTTCCGGGGTACTCAGGTTATTGTCGTAAATCAGGGTATGCAAACGTTTCCCGACGGTCTCCACGGCATCCTTGCGACTGTTGAAACAGGTGTGCCCGCCGGTACCCATCATCAAACGGATACCACGATACCCCCAATAGTTGAAGCAATCCTGCCCGTCAAGTACCGGGACATGAACGCCCCAGCCTGATTCCTTCTTCGCGATCGCGATGAGATAGGTCGCTACCGTCCGATCCTGCTCGACGATATACGGGACCATATCCTCGATCGGATACCCCTTCACCATTTCCCGGATACGATTCTCAAATTCCACCTTGCTCGGATCCTGCGCCGAGAGTTCCATGAGCACGTTGGCGATATCGACATCGGCATCGTTCGTCGTTTCCGCACCAAGGACTCGGGCATCGAGCGGCTGTTCGATCGGAACGTACTGGACCTGGTCGTCCGCCTTCGCGCCGGCGCCGAACGAATGTTCAAGATACAACGCGGAAACCATACCAAGCGCCATCGCGCCCACGAGCGGAACATACGCCGCCTTACCCGAAGAAATACCGAGCCGGAAGCCGGACAAACCTGCCGACAAATCCTCACCGAATGTCTGGAATCGCGCCTCGAGGCCGCGAATCGCGCTCAGGTCGGGAACAGTAATAGCGATAACGATCGGCCGGCGACGCGTCGGCGACACGCCGGAAAACCCAGGCTGACGGAGCCCATCGACCGTCCGGATCCGGTTCAAATACAGTGGCTTTTCCCCAAGGACGTCTATCGCGTACCGCGGATAGAGAATGGAATCGCCGGAAAAGGAGACGACGGAAACACGTTTGCCACGCGAAATCACTTCGGATCGGACCGAGCCTGAAACGCGGTTCCTTTCCACGGGTACGAAAACGGTCCCGGCGGATACCGCGGACGAAAGACTGTCGAGAGAAGGACGTTTCTGTTGTTTTAGGGGGAAAGCCCTCGAACTCATAGCGTGTTTCTTGTATGTTTCTTGCCACCGGATCGGATCAGTTTCCCGCCGGAAGCCCCGCCTTTTCACGAAAATACCCTTCCACGTCCGGCGTACCGACATAGCACTTCCCGTCCGCGAACAGGAACGGGACACCGACCTTGTCTGCCGCCAGCCCGCAGGTCGTTGCCTTCGCGGACATCTCCGTCGCATTCGTCTGATCGTGCCAAACCTCTTTCGTCTGAAACGAAACCTTGTCCGCGATCTTGTTTTCCGCGATGAAGCTCTCTACATCCTTGCAGTGCGGGCATTCGGCTCCATAATAGAAGACGACTCCGGAATCGGAAGTTCCGGCAGACCCGGCTACACCCTGATCTGGCGAGGTGGTTCCCGCTATATTCCGAAAGATAAATCCCCCGACAAATACCGCGGCGATCACGACAGCGATCGCTATGATGACTTTCTTATCCATACGGACAAACTTCAAAAACGGATTGATTCGCTTGCAGTCACATCATAGCACTTTTTTCAAAAGAAAAAAAGAACGCGACTTTTTTCCGTGAGAAACAGGGAATAATTGTCAAGGGCCGGTCAAGCCACTTTACTGGTCCATCTCATACGAATAATCGGTACGGATGCCGAAACGATTGCAACGAGTATAAGCGCGAGCAGTTGTCCGACAGTCATCCAACCGAAAAACATCGGCGATCCAGGATCGGGCTCACGGAAGAATTCGACGAGAAAACGAACGAGCGCATAACCGCAAAGAAAGACGACTGTCAGGACACCGCGAGCCGGCTTCCGATTCCGAACGATCTTCAGGACAAGAAACAGGACAAACCCCTCAAAAAAGGCCTCATATAATTGGGACGGATGTCGAAGTTCCCATACGCCGGTCGACGGGTCCGGAAATAACATCCCCCAAGGAAGCGACGTCACCCGCCCCGGAAGTTCGAGGTTGAGAAAATTTCCTATCCGGCCGAAAAACAAGGCTATCGGTGCGACCGGTACGATGAAGTCGGCCAAAGCGAAAAAATCGATCCGACGAGCGCGGGAGACCAAAAATAAGACGGCACCTCCGCCAAAAAGTGCGCCAAAGAAGCTCATCCCATGAATGCCGGCGTACGCGCCCGTTCCCGGATCGACAGGCGATATGATGGCAAGTGGCGTGGAAAACAATGTCGGATCGTACAGCAACGCATATCCGAACCGCCCCCCCACGAGTATGCCGGCAAATGTCGGGACCGCGATGTCCCACACGGTTCCAGCGTCGAAGAGCGATCCCTTTTGTCGGGAACGAAAGAGGAGAAAAGAGACCATCGTGAAAAAACCGACCAGAAAACAGACCGCATACCATCGGACGAACAGAAACCCGATCGAGAAGGCGACCGGGTCGATATGTTCCGGAATCTGCTGCCACCACTCGGCCATAAGACTATGCGACACGGGTACGGCTCCCGGACTTCGCGCCGTATTCCTCGGAATAGATGTCCGCGAGCGCGAAAAAGAGCGAGACGATGATAGGACCGATGAGCAGGCCGGGAAGGCCGAAGAGCGATATGCCTCCGAGGGTGGCGAAGAAGATAAGCAAGGGATGCATCTCCGTATCACGACCGACGAGTTTCGGTCGCAGGACATTATCGATGATCGATATGATTCCGAGACCGAATAAAAGTACGAACACGCCCTGCCAAACGCTCCCCGAAGCGATAAGGATGATGGCGGTCGGTATCCAGACCAGCGCGGTCCCCACACCGGGAACAAGCGAAGCGAATACCACGATGATGCCCATGATGACTGGGGACGGGACGCCCGCGATCAGGAACACGATACCGGCAAGCACTCCCTGTATGACGCCGACGACGAATGTTCCCTTGATCATCGCCCGGCTGATGGAAATGAATTCCCGAAACAGGTGCGTGTCCTGCTCATCTTGCAAGGGAGAAAAGCGCTTCGCGTACCGAAGCATATTCTCCCCGTCGACAAGAAAATAGAACAGTGTGAAAAACAGCGCCAGAAGGAAAATGACAAACTGAAGCACGCCTTGATATGCCGCGGCAAGAATGCCGACCGCGCCCGACGAAGCCGCCTTGATTGCTTCCGTGAAACGAGTGGGGAGATCGCCACCTGGAAACAGGGTATGTAACAATGGCGACTGTTGCAGGACTTCGAGCCCCTTCGAGACGAAGACACCGCTCTGTTCGGATGAATAGAGCGTCCCGATCTCGTTTATGGCAAACCCGACCATGATAGAAATCGGCGTCACGATAAGCACCGCGACCAGAAGACAGATGAGCGTCGCGGCCGCGATCCGCCCCCCGAACAGGGTCTTGCGAAGAAACAGGTTCGTTCTATGGAACAAGACGGAAAAAATCATCGCGACGACGATCGCCGCCAGAAACGGTTGGAAAATGAAAAACACCGCCGCCCCGGCAATGATGAGCAATAATAAGAAGAGATACATACCGAAATTCGTTTCTTTCATAGCGGAATCAAGCCGTTTATACGCCGATTATATAGGAATATGCGCATAAATACAAGACACAAAAAAAGGCCAGGTACATTTTCAGAGCGAAAAAAGAACGTTCTCTCCCCTTATCCTAAGGGGAGGACAGGAGGGGTTGGAATATGAAGGATGCTTATGAAGAAAGTTTAAGACGCAGAACCATGTATTGCGTATGATCCCTATAAACCAGGAGTCCCTACGTCTCCTTC
>JBAXFX010000063.1:0-7093 GCA_037139695.1 Candidatus Moraniibacteriota bacterium
CCGAAAGGGGGAGACTCACTTATTTTCGCTGGTACTCTGATCGATATCTCCCTTTTGCAAAGGGAGTACCGAGTCTTCGAGGCACGTCGTTTACGAACGACCGTGCCGAGGGGACCGCGTGTCGCCAAAGCTTTTAGCGGAGGCGCAGGGATTTGTGTTTGACCGGTCGAAGTCGGCATATCGTTTTTAAGAACGTGTCGAGTAAAATATCTTTAAGAAACCACCTCATCGGGAGCCAGTGTCCGATTTTAAAATAGATGAGTGATTTTTCGTGCTTTCGTGTAGCGCCCTGGCTCCGAGTCGGAGCGAGGAGGATTCCCGTTACCCGCTCAGAGGAAACCAGAACATCCTTGATTCGGAAACTTCTTGTTAATGTTAATTTTCGTGTATTTATGTAAGTCGCACTGCAAGAGTGTCATGGTATAATCCGGATATGATTGTTTTGATATCGGATTATAATCCCGAAGTATGACGAACGTAGTCGCAATCAGGCTGTTTCTGGTGCTTTTTGCGGCGGTGACCATCATCATCGCCGATTCTTTGCTGAAAAAGATAAGTGATAGGAGGAATTTTACTGATGCCATCAGGGACCCCTGGATGATTGCTGTGTGCGCTCTCTATCTGATCCAGATAGTTTTCGTTATTTTCATTTACATCTTCAAGGGGGAGATGGCTATCTATACGAATCTGTTCATCGTTTTCTACGGGATATTCGGGATCGTCTCCGGCATATTCCTGTTCGGGGAAACGCTTTCCCTCGTGCAGATAGTCGGTATCGGTCTCGGTCTGTTCGGTGCAATCCTTATGGGTCTTTGATGGTGTGGCGGAGATTGATGATGTCGGATTGGACACGGGCGGAAAAGAATGCTATACTACAGAAGTCGTGAAAGACGGGTGCCCCATGCGAGCACCCGTCTTTCGTTTTTGTCGGTATAATTCGTTGAGGAAAACCGTATGATTCAGGCGAGTATTTTCCCGGGGAAGTATGTCCAGGGAGCGGGGGCGTTGTCGCGGCTCGGCAAGGAGTCGGCGAAGTTCGGAAAGAAGGCGTTTGCGATCTGCGACCCGTACGTGTTCGAGTCCGTGATCCCCGGATACAAGGAAGAGATCGAGAAGGAGATCGGGATTACCTTCGAGAAATTCAACGGGGAATGCAGCGACAAGGAGATAAACCGTGTCACGGAACTCGTCAAAGCCGACGGGAGCGCGGTCGTCATCGCCATCGGTGGCGGCAAGACGATCGATACGGCCAAGGCCGTCGCGCATGCGCTGTCGCTTCCGGTCATCATCGCGCCGACCATAGCGTCGACCGATGCGCCATGCAGTGCGCTCTCGGTCATCTATACCGATGAGGGAGCGGTTGACCGATACCTGTTCCTGCCGTCGAATCCGAACGTCGTCTTGGTCGACACCGCGGTCATCGCGAAGGCCCCGGTGCGGTTCCTGGTTTCCGGCATGGGCGACGCACTCTCGACGTGGCTCGAGGCCGCGTCCTGCCAGACGAAGTACGCGAACAATTTCGCGGGCGAGAAGGGCAGTATGACGGCGTACGCGCTCGCGGAACTCTGTTACGAGACACTCCTTGAATTCGGTGTCGCCGCCAAGGTGTCGAACGAGACAGGCGTCGTCACACCGGCCTTCGAGAAAGTCGTCGAGGCGAATACGCTCTTGTCCGGACTCGGATTCGAGAGCGGAGGCATCGCATCGTGCCATGCCGTGCACAACGGTCTGACCGTGCTTGAGCCGACCCATAAGTACTATCACGGCGAGAAAGTCTCGATCGGCGTCGTCACCTCGGTCTTCCTCACCGACAAGCCGGCCGAGATTATCGACGAGGTGTATGATTTCTGCGAATCGGTCGGACTGCCGACGACGCTCGCCCAGGTCGGCCTCGCGGAAGTCTCCGACGAGGATCTCATGAAAGTGGCCGTCCGGGCCTGCGCCGAGGGCGAGACCATCTACAACGAGCTCGTGCCGATCACGCCGGAGGCGGTCTTCGCGGCCATTAAGGCGGCCGACGCCTACGGGAGGGCGCGCAAATCCGGAGAGGCGTAAGAAGACCGAAACGAACGTTTGGAATACGGGGCCACATGGTCCCGTTTTTCTTTTTCTTGACGGAACAGTGTCAGGGCGGTACAACGGAAACAGATTCCTTTTGAAAACCTTAACATTCATAATCATGTACTATACCGAAAGACCCGAAGATTTCGATCCGAAATTCGAAATCGTCGCCTGTTGGCTTGAGTCCGGCGGGAAGTTCATACTTCTGCATCGGCAACCGTGGAAATCCGAGGGAAATACCTGGGGTGTCCCTGCCGGGAAAATGAATGATGGAGAATCGAGTATGGACGCGATGCGGAGGGAGCTTCTCGAGGAAACGGGCCTCGCGGTTTCGGCGGAAGAGTTGACCTATCAGACGACGCTGTTTGTCCGCTATGAGACGTATAGCTTCGTCTATCACATGTTCCGGACAGTCGCACCGAATGACTTCGAGGTCTTGATCAATCCCGAGGAACATCAGGCATACCGATGGGTCACACCATCGGACGCGCTATCTTTGTCGCTCATTCCCGAACTTGATTCCTGCGTGAGGCTGACCTACGACGTCTGAATTTGTCAGTTATCGGAAGCGGCCCGGATATTCCCGGCCGCTTTTCTGTTTTCCTTTGTACAAGTCAGATCGTTCCCGTCATGAACCCGTTCAGCATACGGAGCGAAACGACTATACCGTATTGCCATCAGAAGATCGTGAATCCCGGTTGCATTCTTTCCGGAAGAATGCTTCAATGTTTGGCTGGCTATTTTACAAAGAGCGAGACAAGATCAACTGGAAAATAAGGAGGAAGTATCATGTCGATAATCAGAGAAGCAAGTATCGTGCACCGGGTGGTCACCGGTACGCACAAGGGAAAAGAATGCGTCGTACGCGCAAATCCTCCAGCGGACCGTCGGGACCTCATAGGGGTAGTGTTTACGGGTGAGGGGGAGAATCCGAACAAGATAGTGAATGTTCGGATCGGAGCGCTTGCGGCGCTCGAAACGCCGGGCTGGGAAGATGCTTTCCCGTATGCAAGACCCTGCAGACTCAAACGGTATCTCGAATGGCAGAAAGGGAGCGGGTCAAACGGATTACGCGATACGTTTGTTTCGCAACCGGAAGTCGTCAGGACAGGAGACGTCTTGGCGTCAGGGGAGACCGTTATCGAACCTCCTCGTCGAGGGTGGAACAGTTCGGTGTTGATTCGCCTGGACCGGACCGGTTGGGTCGAGGTTGCGTCGCGCCTCCCTCTCGCGCTCAAGGGAAATAGGAAATTCAGATTTCCCATAAATCTTCGTATGGGTGACCGGTTGGTGACGGGTTGCCTGGTCGTGAAACGGCCGACATCGTCTGAAGTGAACTAGACGGATGTCTGTCTGGATGACGAGGATTGTTGTATCGATATCGCTTCCTGTCTTCCATTGGCGCTTTCGTAACGCGAAAAAGAATAAAAGCCGTAAGGTCAGAGTGCCACGGCTTTTTATATATCTATTCCGATATGCAAAGCGGATATATACCTATGTCGTTTCGGCCGAGGTTCCGAGGAGAGTCGAGTTCAAGAGTCGGAACAGCGGGTCGAAGAACGACTGATCGGTGGATGACGATGTGCCACTCCGCAGTCGTTCGTCGGATGCGCCGAGGACTCGGGGAAGGGACTCGGGGAGAGCGGGATCGTACGGCGTTCCGAGGGAGACGAATTCGCCGAAGGAGAGCTTGTCGGAATCGGGATTCGTGGTGATGCCCGTCTCGTATTCGTCAGGTTCGGTCGTATTCGCGGCGGATATCCCCGCAGGCACGGTTTCCGAGTCGCTTGTCGGCAGTATCCACGTCCATCCGTTTCCGGTGTCGGTATAGACGGCGTCGTCTTCAATATCCTTGTCCATTCGATACGAGACCGATTGCACCGTCTTGCCGTCGGGTCGCCTGAGTTCGATCGCGGCCTGCCGGTTTGGGAGCGTGAACTTCGCATCGTCGTGCGTGAGGACGATCTCCTCGCCCGGGGCGATGAATCGTTTCGAAAGGATGACATGGTTCACGAGCTTCCCCGTATCGCTTCCGGTCGCGACGATCCAACCGGAGAGGTCGATCCGTTTCGTGTCGTCGTTTCGGATCTTAATCCACTCAACGCCGGTATCCGTTCCGGTCGGGTTGGTGGAAAGCTCCGTCAGGTGCAGGTCTCGTTTCGGATACTTCCCGATGCGTATCGTGAACGTCTTTATGGCTTCTTCGATTCCGTCGCTTGCCGTAAGTGTCCCGTGGTAGGTCCCGGTTTTCGTGTAGCGATGGCTCGTCTTGTCGAGGTAGCTCTTGTGTCCGTCGCCGAAGTCCCAGACATACTTCATATCCTCCTTGTTCCCGTCCGCGGAAAAAGAAGTGAGCATGTTCACATACCCGCTTTTTGGGATTGAGGATTTTTTCACCTTCGGTTCCGTCCCGAAGATATTTTCCGAGCCGGGCGTCAACGTTTCGCTCCACCGGAACCGACCGGGTTCGAAGAGCCCGTACGAGGCTTCCTCGATCGTCTTGTCGTAAGTGACCGTATCCATTGTCGCTTTGCCGTCTGGTGCGAAGAGCCTCACGGCGCCGTCCGTATTGCGCAGGGCGAGCTTGGAGAGCGCCCGCTCGATGACGAGGAACCCGCCCGCGGAAATCCCGCTCTGCACCGCCGACAGATCCGCTGTCCAGGTGAATTTCCCGGATCCCGATTGCAGCATCCATCCGATAAGCGAGACGGGTACGTTTCCCGTATTCCGCAGTTCTATCCATTCGTTCCCTTCGCCTTTTTGCACCGGATTCGGGAAAAGCTCGTTGATGATGACGGTCCCGACAGGCGGGATCCATACCGGTTTTTCCTCGGGGTCGAAGGAATTGACGGTTCCCGGTGTCGGGGTATGCGTGAGGAAGAATGTTTCCGTATCGGTACGCGCGTATGCCGTGCCTTGCTCCGTACCTTCGTACGAGTACATATCGGCAACGGACCCGTCGGGAAACAATAATGTGATGCTTTCCGCCCCGGTATTATTGAGGGCGATTTTCGATACTTCGGCACCGATAACGAAGTAGCCGTCCGGACCGATCGTCGTTGCCGCAGGGAACGTATACCCTCCACTTACGGATGCGTCCTTCAACTTCCATCCGGCAATCGGCACTTCCGCGTCGCCGATATTGCGAAGCTCAATCCACTCCTCCTCGCCGACATTCGGATACGGGAGGAACTCGTTTATGACGATCGTGCCGACTTTGGGAAGGGGAATCGGTTTTTCCTCGGGGTCGAAGGAATTGACGGTTCCCGGTGTCGGGGTATGCGTGAGGAAGAATGTTTCCGTATCGGTACGCGCGTATGCAGTGCCTTGCTCCGTACCTTCGTACGAGTACGTATCGGCAACGGTATTATTCGGGAACAATAGCGTGACGGATTCGTTGCCGGTATTGTTCAACGCTATATGCGAGATTTCCGCGCCGAGAACCAGGAAACCATCCGCACTTATAGTCGTTCCTGTCGGGAACGTATACCCCGCACCTGAAGAGGCATCTTTCAGCCGCCATCCGGCAATCGGCACTTCCGTGTCGCCGATATTGCGAAGCTCAATCCACTCCTCCTCGCCGACATTCGGATACGGGAGGAACTCGTTTATGACGATCGTGCCTATCGGTGGAAGCGGAACAGGCTCTGAGCATGCATCAATCGGAGTGATGGTTTCCCCGTGGCTGTTCGTCGGGGTCGGACAATCCGAAAGCGACCACTTTAGCATTTCCAGGCCACGGACGAAACTCTTGTCCGCGGGAGGATTTTCCAGTTTCGGCGTATTCGTATCGAACGGCTTTCCCAATCCCCATGCGAGACTGTCGACGATACGGGTCGGGGATGAACAACTGTCCGTGAGCGCTATGCCGTTATCTTTCGCAAGGGGCGAAGATTTCGTCGTGGCGTCTGCTTTCGTTGCGAACTTCCCGTCGCTGTTGGCGAAGAGGTAAAAGCCTTTTCCCGGAACGGTGTCGCTTTCGGAAAACGATTTGATCTGTGAAGTGGTGGTGCCGGACGTCTTGCGACAGAGTTTCAGTCCGGCAAGCGAAGCGGCGTCGTTTCCCGGGTTGTAGAGCTCGATGAATTCATCGGCTCCGATGATTTTTCCTCCGGCATCAGTACCTTCTATCTGTACCTCGCTTATGATGATAGTCGGAGCGTCGACGGAACCTTCTGCGAGCATCATCGGCGTCGCTCCTATCGTGATCGGCAATGCGGAGTCAATCGGACCGATAGCACCTCGAAGGAGCCCGATTCCTGCGGAAGTCGGACTTCCAAAGAGTGGCGTTGTATCCGGAGCCTCAGGTAAGGCTGGTGAGAGCAGGGTATCCGTCGCGGTCGCCTCTCCTACCGGAGACGATGATCCTGACGGTTCGGAGGCCGAGGTGCCGAAGGGCGTGTCGGGACTTCGATCCATTTCCGTCGGGAACGTTTCGGTGGGGGATTCGGGAAGCGGATTCACCGGTGGCTCCGGTTTCGTGATGTCGTTCACCGGTGCTGGTTCAGGTGATGCCTGAGGCACGGGCGGTTCATCAATAGCGGTCGGTGCTTCGGTCGCTTCCGCTGTGGGTGTGGCCGGTTTTTCCGGTGGGGCCGTTTCGGTGTCCGTGGCACTGCCGTCCGTTGTCGAGTCCGCCGCGGGCATGTCGCTTGCGGACGGGTCCGCGGTATCGGCGAAAGAGGGGAAAGAGGAAACAAGAAAAGAGAGTATGAGAAGGGTCGGAATGAAGGTGGCCGTCCTGCCGTTCATAGCCGTTCGATACGTACCGCCATCATAGCAGAAATTTCCTTGAAGCGGGAGGGCTTGTTTTCTTTTTGGGCACTGGTTCCCGATGAGGTGGCTGAGAATCACTCTTTCCGAAAGGGGGAGACTCACTTATTTTCGCTTGTACTGTAATCGATATCTCCCTTTCGAAAAGTACCGAGTCTTCGAGACACGTCGTTTACGAACGACGGTGCCGAGGGGACCGCGTGCCGCCAAAGCTTTTAGCGGAGGCGCAGGGATTTGTGTTTGATCGGTCGAAGTCAGC
>JBAXFX010000064.1:0-7057 GCA_037139695.1 Candidatus Moraniibacteriota bacterium
GTTTGCAGCCGAAATTTTCGGATTTCAGCCGGCAAGCGGATTTTTTGCCTTATATGGGCGTTGAGATTTGAGATAGATACTAAGTCCTCATTTCAGACTTTCGATTTTGGAATCGTGACTTTTTTATTGCAGTATCGACAGCAGGCTCGAGCCGTTCATTTCCGGCGGTTGCTGGATACCCATGACGTCGAGGATGGTCGGGGCGATGTCGGAAAGGAGCCCTCGGACCTCGTTCTGCTCGCGCATCATGATCGCGGAATCTTTTTCGCGGTGATTGTCCGGGGTGATGTACCAGAGCGGGACCGGATTGAGGGAGTGCTCGGTGTCCGCTTCGCCGGTGGAAGAGTTCTTCAATTCTTCGGCGTTTCCATGGTCGGCAGTGATCATGAGCGCACCACCCGCCCGTAAGATCGCGGGGATAAGAAGGGCAAGGCACCGGTCGATGGATTCGGCCGCCTCGATGGTCGCCTGTTCGTTCCCGGTGTGGGCCACCATATCGGGGTTCGCGTAATTGGCCAGGATGAAATCGTATTTTCCTTCCTCTATCGTGTGGACGAGCGTCTCGGTGATCTCGCCGGAGCTCATTTCCGGAATCTCGTCGAACTTCGAGACGATCGGAGAGGGGATAAGGAGACGGTCCTCTTCGGGGAAGGCGCGTTCCTTGCCGCCATTGAAGAAGTACGTGACGTGGGCGTACTTTTCGGTCTCGGCGACCCGGAGCTGCTTCTTGCCCGCGTTCGAGAGGATTTCTCCCAGACAGTTCGATACCTTTTCCGGCGGGAACAGGATGCCTGACACGGGAAGATCCCGCTCATATTCGGTCATCGTCACGAAATGGATGTCGGGGGATTTTGTCCGTTCGAAGTTCTGGAATCCCGGGAGCGTGAACGCTTTGGTGAGCTCGCGGGCACGGTCCTCGCGGTAGTTGAAGAAGAGGACGGTGTCCTTTTCACGGATGAGCCCGATCGGCTCGTCGTGTTCGTCGCAGACGATGCCTGGTTCGATGAATTCATCCGTCACGCCCTTGGCATAGGACTGCTCGAGATACAGGGACGCATCGGTGATGTGTTCGCCCGTCCCTTCGGTGAGCATGCGATAGGCTTTCTCGATGCGGTCCCAGTTATTGTTCCGGTCCATGGCCCAGTTCCGGCCGATGATCGAGGCGATGCGTCCCGTTCCCAGGAGTTGCATGTGTTTCTCGAGTATCGGAATCTGGGTCGCCCCATCGGTCGGGGAGGAATCCCTGCCGTCGGTGAAGACGTGCATGAAGGTCTCGGAAATACCCTCGTCGGCCAGTGCCTTGAGGATGGCGTCGAGATGTTCCTTGTTTGAATGGACGGATCCGGAGCTGAGGAGGCCCATGATATGGAAACGCCCACCACGCTCCTTGACGTTCGCTATGGCTCCGATGAGAGCCGGATTCCGCAAGAAACTTCCGTCCTGTATGGACAGGGCGATACGGGGAAGGCTCTGATAGATGACTCGGCCGGCGCCGATGGTCATGTGACCGACCTCGCTGTTGCCGACCACGTTCCACGGCAAACCGACCGAGATGCCGGAAGCCTGGAGCGTGGTGAGCGGGTAGAATCGGTTGAGCTTATCGAAGGTGGGCAGTTTCGCTTCCCGGATCGGATTTCCCTGGGTGACGTTGCTTACCCCCCATCCGTCGAGTACGACGAGTACGAATGGTCGGTACACAGTATTTTTCTTAATTTTATAGCCTTGTCGAGCTTCCGTTTCACAGTATATCATTGTACGTTCCGCTTTGACAAAAGGCTTCCTATCGGCTATCATGAATCCGCATCTAACTATTTGTATCCTCCCTTTGCGGTAGCGGACGGAAGCGTATGAAAGGAAGCGGATTCTCACATCGTTCGACTCTTCGAAACTTTCCAGGGCATCTCCCTGATTCCTTTTCTTCATGTTTTTCGATGAGAATGGCCTGATCCCGTTTTCTTTTATCAAGCCTTCTTTTCGGCGCTGTCCCCCTGGGAGCCCTCTCTCGTATGACGAGCACATTTTTGATCGGGGCCGCCGCACTCGCGGTAGGCGCGGTTTTGGGGTATTATGCCCGGCAATCGATGGCCAAAGGAAGCCTTGCCACCGCCGAGGGGCAGGCGGAGAAGATGATGAAGGAGGCGGAAAAGAAGGTTGCGGATATCACGCTCGACGCCAAGAATAAGGCGGTCGGGATTCTTGATGAGGCGAAACGGGAATCGCAGATGAAGGACGAGGAGTTCCGTGAACAGAAGCGGCGTGTCGAGAAGCGCGAGGAACAGCTCGAGAAGCGGCTCGAGGACACGGACCGCGAACGGCAGTCTCTTTTGAAGAAGGCGGACGAGATTCGCGTCATCCAGACCGAGACCGAACGACTTCGTGGCGAGGAGCTTTCCAAACTCGAGAAGATCGCCGGTCTCTCGAAGGAAGAGGCCGGGAAGGAAATCTTCCGCATCGTCGAGGACGAAAGTCGGGACGCGGTCGCGGCACGGATCGTGAAGCTTGAAAAGGAGGGCGCGGACCAGGTGGAGGAGCGGGCGCTCAATCTTATGGCGACCGTAATTCAGAAATACTCCCGTTCGCACGTATCGGAATTTACCACGACGACCGTCACCATCCCGTCCGACGATATCAAGGGGAAGATTATCGGCAAGGAGGGTCGCAATATCCGCGCGCTCGAAAAGGAGACCGGCGTGGAGTTTATCGTGGACGACACCCCGGAGTCGGTCGTGATTTCCGGTTTTGATCCGGTCCGTCGCGAGGTGGCTCGCGTCGCGCTCGAGAAACTGATCGCTGACGGACGCATTCACCCGGCCCGCATCGAGGAGACCGTCGAGCAGGCGCGCCGAGACATCGATCAGAAGATCAAAGAGGCCGGCGAGGCGGCCGCATACGAGGCAGGTGTCGCGGGGCTTCATCCGAAACTTCTCTACATCCTCGGCCGGCTTCGGTTCCGGTACAGTTATAAGCAGAACGTCTTGTTGCATTCCCTCGAGGTGTCCTATATCGCCGGCGCCCTGGCAGCCGAGCTCGGGGCGAATGTGGCCGTAGCCAAGAAAGCCGGGCTCCTGCATGATATCGGCAAGGCGGTAGACCACGAGATCGAGGGGACACACGTGAACATCGGCATCCGGATTCTCGAGAAGTTCAATGTCCAGAAGGAAGTCATCGATGCCATGAAAAGCCATCACGACGAGTATCCGCAGACCACGGTCGAGGCATCGATCGTCACGGCCGCGGACATCATCTCGGCCGGCCGTCCGGGTGCGCGTAAGGAGACCGCGGAGAAGTACCTCAAGCGGCTCGAGGAGCTTGAGGCGCTCATTAATTCGTTCCCGGCCGTGGAGAAGTCGTATGCCATCCAGGCTGGCCGCGAGGTGCGTGTGTTCGTGAATCCCAGCAAGACCGACGACCTCGGTGCGGCGAAGCTCGCGCGTGAGATCGCCGACCGCATCCAAGACGAGCTCAAGTACCCGGGCGAGATCCGGGTCGTGGTGATGCGCGAGACTCGTGCGATCGAGTTCGCACGGTAGGGGAGGATGGGGAAATGGGACCATTGACAGAAATTCCAAGATTTGCTTTTTCCTGGCGAAAAGTTAGAATGGTACGTGGAGGTAATCCTACACAGTTCCCGGCTCCGGTCGGGACGCGATCCTAGAAAGGCAGGTGAACAACAATGGCAAACGTAAACAAAGACGCACTCGTCTCCGCGATCGTCGGCAAAATCGACCTTTCGAAGAAGGACGTCGAGGCCGTCATCGAGACGATGGTCGATGAGATCACTAATTCGCTCCGCAAGGGCGACAAGGTGACCATCACCGGATTCGGTACGTTCCGCGTCTCCGCTCGTGCGGCCCGCGAAGGTATCAACCCGCAGACCAAGGCCAAGATCACCATCCCGGCCATGACCGTTCCGAAATTCACCGCCGGAAAGACCCTCAAGGAAGCGGTCAAGTAGTCGTTCCGTATCGGGGGAATCGGCCTGAGGAAAGCTCCGACGGCCGGTTCCATTGAACCGGAAACAAAAAAGATAGGGCCGTCCCGCCCCTCACGAGGAGCGGGATTGCTTTTTCCCAGGAAGACCGTAGACTGGAAAGGGCGGGTCGCTCTTGGTGAGCCTCGCTCTGTTTATCGGGGCATAGTATAGTGGTAGTACGCCTGCCTTGGGAGTAGGTAGTCTCGGTTCGATTCCGAGTGCCCCGACAAGACCTTTGATTCGACGAAAACAAATTTTTTCGTTCGCGTATTGAAGGGGTCCGTTCGTTCAGAGCGGATTATTATCAGTCAAAAGACATTCGTATGGAATTCTTCCCCATCACACTCCAGAAAGTCGAGACGGTCGCCGATCGGACGCATGCGTTCTTTTTCTCGAAGCCTGAAGGGTTCGTGTTCCGGGCGGGGCAGTATGCCATGCTCCGGATTCCGGCGGAACGGCTCGTTGAGCCGGATATCCGTGCCGGAGTGCGCCCGCTCTCGATCGCATCCGCACCGAGCGAGCCCGAGCTGATATTCGTCATGCGCGAGGGGGTGACGGGATTCAAGAAGACGATGTGGGACCTGAAGGTCGGAGACGTCATTTCGGTCGGGAGCCCGCTCGGCCATGCGACTATACCCGAGGGCGATGTTCGTCCGGTCGCGATCCTGTCCGGCGGAGTCGGGATGGCCCCGGCCCGGTCGATGCTGATCGAAGCCGTGGCGAAACATGATTCGAGGAGCTATGCCTTGTTCGCGTCGAACCGGTATCTTGCGGATATTCCTTTTCACGAGGAGCTTACCAAGATTCAGCTTCCCGATCTCACGTACGTGTTTACGTTATCGGCTGAGAGCACGTCAGCCACTTTTCCCGGTGAGGAACGGGGCCGTATTACCGCAGAAATGATTGAGAAATACTTGCCAGAATGGCAGAAGGCGCTCTATTATGTGATAGGCGCTCCGGCGTTCGCGGATGCCATGAAGGCACTTTTGCTCGGTATCGGTATCGATCCGGAGAACATCCATATCGATCCGTTTTCCGGTCTGACCGGACCGGGAGCGAGTTCAGTAAGCAGATAACAGGGAATAGGAGTGATACCAGGGAACGGAAAAAGGGAGAAATGGGGTGTAAAGGGAGAAACGGGCGTAGTGGCGGGTCCCTGTGCCCTGTATCGTGTTGCATAGGAGAGTGTTTGCCTGGGAAAAGAAGCGGGTGTCGTATAGTGGCTTATTATGCGACCCTTCCAAGGTCGAGAGGTGGGTTCGATTCCCATCACCCGCTCAAATTTTTGGAGAAAATTTGAACGAGGTTCGCCCCTCTTGGGCGGCCCGCTCAGCAACAGAAAAGGACCCCTCTGAGGGGTCCTTTTCTGTTGTCTAAGTTGATGGGAATCGAAGGGTATTCTAGAAAGCGAACGATTTCGCTTTCTAGAAACCCTGGCTCCGGAGGAGTTTTGCAGAAGCAAAACGGGGGAGGAGGATTCCCATCACCCGCTCAAATTTTTGGAGAAAATTTGAACGAGGCTCGCCCCTCTTGGGCGGCCCGCGGTACACATAAGGAGGTTGTCGATGAATGCGACCGGATAGGAAGCATTCAGCGCTGCCCCGGACAGCGAGACACTCGCAGGTGTCGAGGGCGACATTCCCATCACCACTTCTCTTTTGTGTACTTACGGTGATGGGAATCGAAGGGTATTTTCAAAAGCAGGTACTGGTTCCCGATGAGGTGGCTGAGAATCCCTCTTTGGCGCTAAGATAAGCACAGAATCGATGTTTTATATATTTGTAAAAAATGCCACGCTCATAGTCACAAATCCCCCTTGCCCTCTCTTTTTTGGAGAGGGCAATCCCCCTTTCCGAAAGGGGGAGACATATCTTTTTTCGCTTGTACTGTAATCGATATCTCCCTTTTGCAAAGGGAGTACCGAGTCTTCGAGGGGAGGGATTTGTGTTTGATCGGTCGAGGTCAGCATATCGTTTTTAAGAATATATCGAGTAAAATATCTTTAAAAAACCACCTCATCGGGAGCCAGTGCTAAAAAGCAAATGATTTTGCTTTTGAAAAACCATGGCTCCGGAGGAATCCGGTTTCTGGATGGGGGAGGAAAATTCTCGTTGCTTCCGCCCGCTTTTTTCTTGACGTTTGCGTGATTTCGCTTTACTCTGCGTAGTCAGAGGGAGAGGGGTTCGGAATGAATGACATATTCTTTATCAATTCGTAAACGGAAGGAGGACTGAAATGTCGGATAACACGATGCCGAAGGTCAGAAAGAAATACCTCTTGTCGGAACTCCCGACGGGATTGTCCAACGGGGTGCCGGTTCGTCTCGGATATGTGACTGTGACCGAAGGTGCCTTCCGATTCCGTGAAGACGGAGACAGACGTTTTGTGGCCCTTTCACATGGGACGAATGCCACTTGGAGGGAAATCGAAATCGCCGTCGATGCGTACGATCTGCTCATTCTTGCACGGAACAGCGTTCGGGAAGAGGCGATACGGTATGCCACGAGCCGGGATGTCGGTCGGACATGGGTGGTCGACGAAACGACGGTTCCTACCGAAGGAACCTATCTCGAGGCGAAAATACATGAAGGAAAGCTGGTCATCGCTGATCAGGAAGTCCGATTCAAGGATACTGGTGGCGTCCGCTTCCTGAACCGCAATCCGAGCAAGGGATCGGCGCCGGAAGAAGGGGATGTGGCGATATCGGAAGCGGTCTTCGAGTTCCTGTGGGAAGCTGCCAGAAGCAAGCGGATCGAGAAGATTCGGTACGAGGTTCCGTGTGACTCCGGTCCGAACGGCGGTGGGCTGATGTGGTACGTCGACCGGTATCTTGGGCCGTTGGCGGATGTCGTGATCGCAGAGGTCATATTGAAAAACAGCGATGTTATCGGTATATTACCGAAGAAAATCGCCGAATTGACCATCCAGAATGTCACCAGGAACTCGCGATACAAGTATGAGTCGCTGGCGATAAGCGGTGTCTCTGGTTCGTGAAACCGAATACGCGCGCGAAGATCGAATCTTCCCGCGCGCTTTTTATTCGTAAGATACCTCGGGGCTCTGCCCCGAGGATCTGAAAATGGA
>JBAXFX010000065.1:0-7052 GCA_037139695.1 Candidatus Moraniibacteriota bacterium
CGCTAAAAAGAAATATAAACATCTATCGTAAACCGTGTGGTTCAGGGTACAACCCTGAACCTGCAGAAAGCCTAGCTCGAACGTTTTTGCAGGAGCAGGTTTACAACCTGCTCCGTAACGATTTTTCTCCTTCATCCAATCAAGGCAACGGTTGGGGTTGGTTTCGCTAAAAAGAAATATAAACATCTATCGTAAACCGTGTGGTTCAGGGTACAACCCCTGAACCTGCGAGTAGAGAATCCTAGCTCGCGCGTTTACCGTGGAGCAGCATATCCACCGCGTGTTGCATGGATCCGGCATTCGTGACTGTGCCGGCGTTCACGAAGAAGATATCATCCGCGTTCTCGATCGTGTTGAGCCGGTGTGCGATGATGACCTTGGTCGTCTTCTTGGGCAGTGCGTCGATGATTTCCTCCAACAACTGTTCCGTGACCGTGTCGATATTCGCCGTCGCCTCGTCGAGGATGAGGATGTCCGGATCGCGTAACACCGCGCGGATGAACGCGATCAACTGTTTCTGGCCCAGACTGATGGCGTCCCCTCCCGATGCGATACGAGTCTCGAGCCCGTCGGGAAACCGCGCGAGGAGCGTCGTCAGGTGTGCCGATTCCAAGACTGCGGAAAGTTCTTCGACGGTATACCCCTGATGGTCCCTGTTCCCGTAGAGAATGTTCTCGCGCACCGTACCGGTAAAGAGGAACGGCTCCTGCAGGATGAATCCGATCCGCTTCGCCCGCTCGGTCGCCTCGTAGCACCGGATATCCTTCCCTTCCAAAAAAATCGTACCCTCGCTCGGATCGTAGAGTCGGGCCATAAGCGATGCCGTCGTGGTCTTGCCGCCGCCGGTCGGCCCCACGAGCGCATAGGTTTTCCCCGCTTCGAGTGCGAAGTTGATATCATGCAACACGTCCTTTCCCTCCTCGTACCGGAAGGAGACATTCCTGAATTCGAGGACGGCGGTCGACGGGACATCCGGAAGAATCGCGCATTCCGGCATCGCGGCGATATCGGATTCGAGCGCCAGTATTTCGGAGATACGATCGAGCCCAGCGAGCGCGAGCTGCAGGGACGGCCACACGGACGCGAGCTGCCGGAGCGGGGTATAGAAACTGTTGACGTAGAGCAAAAATCCGATCAGGAGCCCGACCGTAAAATGGCCCGAGTCGATAAGGGTAATCCCATAGGCCAAAACGGCAAGCTGTGCCAGAGACGACGCAAGTACATAGATCGGATTGAAGATATTGCTCGCGACCCCGGCCGAAACGGACGCGGAGTAATTCTTCTCGTTGGCCTCCCGGAACTTGTCGCGGAAATAGTCGAGCCGATTGAACGCCACGATCACCTTGAAATTGTTGATACTCTCCTGGATCTCCCCGCTCATGGCGCCGAGTGCCCGAAGACTCGCCAGACTGGTCCGCTTGACCCATGGCGAAAGCGCCTGCGTGGCGACAAGGGCAAGCGCCGCCGGCACGAGCGCGACCAGGCCGAGCCGGATATCGATCGCCAGAAGGAAGACACCCGTACCGACGATGAGAATGGTATTGCTCACGAACTGCATCAGTGCCTGCGCGAAGAACTGATTGAGTTTGTCGGTATCGTTGTTGATGCGCGAGACGATATCGCCCGCCTTATTGCGGTTGAAGAACGCGACCGGAAGATCCTGAAGCTTGTCGAAGATCTTGTTACGCAGGTTGAAGAGCAGGCGCCGTCCCACCCCGCCCATCGTCTTCACCTGCAGGTAGTTCGAGACAAGCCCCACGAGAAACACGGCAAGCAACACCGAGGAAAGCATGAGCACCCCGTCATATTCCTTGTTGACCATGAAATCATCAACGGCTCGGGCAATGATGATCGGCACCGAAAGCGTCACGGCGGAGCTGACCAGGATCGCAACGATCGCGATCGACACCGCGCGTCCTTCCTCTTGCATAAGCGGAACCAGCCGTTTCCACGCGGTGAACAGCACACTCTTCTCCTTCTCCTTCGCCAGGTCGGTTTTCGTGAGGGAATAGTTCATAAGGCGTTCATATACCAAGGTCACCATCACTGCTATATCCGGGAGTTCGACTCCCTATAGGGAGTCGAACTCCTACTTACGTATTCTTTCTTTATCCTGCTCCCCTTTCGGAGGGGAGCTCCTGAGTCTTCGAAGGTGAGGGGTGAAGAGTACTCCGATAGCTGTCATATTCAAAAATCACTCTGCCTATTCATACTGACTCGTGCTCCGCTGCGACTCGTAAATCTGCACGTACTCGGGCGACGTCCGGAGGAGTTCCTCGTGCGTCCCCTTCGCCAGAAGCTCCCCCTCCATGAGCAGGATAATCTGGTCATAGTGCTCGATGGACGAGATCTTCTGCGTGACGGATATGAGCGTGAGTCCGGGATAGTCGCGCGCGATATTGCCGAGGATTTTCCGTTCGGTATCGGCATCGACGCGCGCGATGAAATCGTCGAGCAGGAGCACCTTCGGATCAAGCGCGAGCGCCCGAGCAAGCATGATGCGCTGCTTCTGACCTCCGGACAGGCTTGTCCCCCGTTCCGAGACGACGGTATCGAGATGCCGTGGCAAGCTGTCGACATAGTCACCGAGTTCGGCGGTCGCGATCGCCTTCTCCAGACTCTCGTCTTGGACCGTGCCGGAGAACGCGATATTCTCGCGCAGGCTCAGATTGAACATGATGCTGTCCTGGAACACGAAGCCGACCTGACCGTGCAGGCTCTCTTTGTCGTACTCGTCGAGAAGCCTGCCATCATACAGGATCTCGCCCGATGTCGGTGCGAGGAGCCCGGTCAGCAGGTAAAGGAGCTGCGTCTTACCGGCGGCCGTCGGACCGATGATGGCGGTCCTGCTCCCGGCGCGAACGGAAAACGAGATATCCCGAAGCGCCGACTTCCCTTCGAAGTCGACCGAGACATTTTTCACCTCGATGTCCCCGCGAAGCGTCGCCCGAAGGCCGCCGGTCTTCTTTTCGACGGGCGCATTCAGGATCTGCAGGATTCGTCCGTACGATGCCTGGGCTTGCGCGATGACATTACTCATAAACCCGATGATGAGGATCGGGAAGATAAGGATAGCCAGATAACTGTTGAACGCGGTAAAGTTGCCCAAAGACATTTCCCCTTGGATGACAAACCGACCGCCAAGAAGCACGATGATGAGTGTCGCGAGATTGGTAAAAAACGTGATGATCGGGACGAGACTCGCGAACAGTCCCAATATCCGGAGACTGATCCGTTTCGCCTCGGTGTTGGCAGCGGTGAATTTCACGGATTCCGGATCGCGGGAATCGAGCAGTCGGATGAGTGCCGCGCCGAGGATACTTTCACTGATGACCTTGTTGAGCCAATCGATGGCCTCCTGCGACTCCACGAAGAGTTTCCGTACGCGACGAAGAACAAGGTAGATGGTCACGCCGATGAACGGCATCACGGCAAGTACCGAAAGCCCCAGCTTCCAGTCGGTCAGCACGAGGAGAACAGCCACCGCGATAATAAGGAAGGCCGACGAGATGATCGACGCGATGGCGACCGAGACGAATGACTTGACCGCGTCGACGTCCGAGGTAAGGTTGGTGAGGAGTCGTGCCGGCGTGGCCTTTTCGATATACGCGTACGGTTGCACCGACAGCTTGGTGGCGATATCGCCACGCATATCGCGGGCGACCCGCTCGGAAGCGAATACTTGTACGATGTTCTGCAGGTAGGTGAAGAGAAAGATCAGGATCGCAACGACGAAAAACTCGAGGACGAACCGCGTGAGTATGAAATTTCCGTTCGCGTACGTATCGATCGCACCGGCGATGATCTTCGGCACCGCGACGGACAACGCGTTTGCGACGATCGTGAGCGCCACCAGCAAACCGATCATTCCCTTGTATCCGGCAAGCAAGCCGAACAGGCCCGGCGTCTGGATGCCGGATGTCACTTTTTTCCCATTTGTATTTTCCCGTTCCGCCATAGATACCATCGAAAAAACAAGTTGACTAGCCCGCCTAACACAGTGCCATTCTACCCCGGCAACGGTCTGACCGCAAAGGCACGCGATATCCGAAGAAAGATTTGATGAGAAAGAAAAACAACCCCCACATGAGGTTGTTCTATGTGACGTTCCGGTTTCTCCTTACGATCCGAATCACATCCCGCGTTCGGCTTCCTTTATGGCCTTTTCGAGATAGGCATCGTAGCCTTTCTCGGTGACGAGCTTCCCGTGATCGACGGAGAGGACCTGGGAGAATTTCCGGTTCGAAAGGAATGCCCGGTCGTGCGAAACAAGAATGATCGTTCCGGGAAAAAGGTCTACCGCCTCGGATAGCGCCGAGACCGCCTCGAGGTCAAGGTGGTTCGTCGGCTCATCGAGGATAAGCACGTTCGAGCGCGTCGCCATCAGGAACGCGAGCGAGAGCCGCATCCGCTCTCCCGGCGAAAGCTCTCCCATCTTGAACGAGGCCACGTCACCGATCAGGAGGAATTTCCGCAAGAACCGGACGATGTCATTCTCCTCTTCGATCGGAGTCTCCTGCGCAAACCACTCGAGCGCCGACTTTTCCTTCGGTAGGATATCGTTTTCCTGGCTGAGAATACCAAACTTCACGTCTTCACCGAGCGTGACCGTCCCCGCCGAAAGAGGAAGTGTCCCGGAAATCATCCGGAGAATGGTGGATTTCCCGGAGCCGTTGCGCCCGAACAGTCCGACATGCGCGCCATAGGGAACAATCAGATCGATCGGCCCGGCGGAAAAGTCCCCGCCGTATCCGGCGACCGCGCCGGCGACTACGATGTCGCGCCCTTCGCCCTCCGACGGCTCGAAAAAAACCGAAAGCGGATCACGGACCGCGGCGATATTCACCCGTTTCACCTGGTCAGCCCGGGTCGTAAGCGCGTGTGCCGCCGCACCGAACTTCCGTTCCGAACGGTCACGGTGATAACCCTGCGACATCCGGTCCTTATCCGGCATCATCTGTGCCCCGCCGATTTTCGCCCATTCACGCTTCTCGTCCGCCGTCTCATACAGCCGCACCCGTTCTTCCTCGGACCGTTCGTATTCCTCGCGACCGCGGCGGAGCTCCTCCGATTTTTCCTTGAAATAGAGACTGTAGTTCCCGGTCCACATCCGCGTCGTGCGGAAGTGATAGTCGATCTCGAGCACCTTGTCCGCGACCGCATCGAGAAACGCGCGATCATGCGACGCAATCAGTACCGCGGAGGCGCTCTTTTTTATGAACGACTCGAGCCACAAGATGGCCGACAGATCGAGGTCGTTCGTCGGCTCGTCGAGGAGCAGGAGGTCCGCCCCTGACAGGAGTGCCGCCGCGAGCGCCACGCGCCGCCGTTCCCCACCGCTCACTCCGGACAAATTCCGTAAGAGGCACCCTTCGGGCAAGCCGAGTCCGGAAAGTGCCGTAACCGCCTTTTCCTCGAAGGAATACCCTTCCATCCGATCGTACCGGTCGCGAAGCTCGCCGTACCGCTCAAGCGACTCTTCGTCCGTCAATTTCGGCTCGAGCTCGGCCATTTCCGTCTCGAGTTCCGCGATGCCCGAGACACGGCGCAGGTACCCGAATGCCGTATCGTCAACGACGTCGTCCGATAGTTCCTGTGGCAGATATGAGATAGACGCGTACTTCTCGCGGATCACCTCGCCACGGTCTTCCTTGTCCAGACCCGCGATGATCTTGAGCAGGGTCGACTTCCCAACGCCATTCGAACCGACGAGTGCGACCTTCTGTCCGCGTGCCACCGAAAATTCCGCCCCGAGCAGGACACGGATCGGACCAAAGCGCTTGTAGAGATTTCGGACGGTCAACATAAGGATTCTGAATTCACAACTCACCACTGACAAACAAAAAATTATTATTGATCCTATCGGAGGGTCGCCTCGATCTCCGGCCAGCGACCCTCAAGGTCACTTTCGATGGTCGGCAAGTCCTCATTGACGTCGAAAATGCCTTCGTTCAGCTTTTCCTGAAGCAATTCCTGAACCAGTTCGCGGTATTCCCCGTATGTTTCGATCCCCTCATCAAGCACGCGATTGGACAGCTCCTCAAACAGCGACTGAACGGAGTCCTCGTGAAACGCGGGCTTTTGATAATTCATAGGGTTCTCCTTAGTATCTATCTCAAATCTCACCGCGTTAATAAGCCAAAAAAATCCGCTTGCCGGCTGAAATCCGAAAATTTCGGCTGCAAACCATTCAAAACTCGTCAGGTTACGACAGTAGCCTTCTCTCCTTTTTCATGGTTTTTCACCCAGAGGGTGACCAACCTCTGGTTGGCGCTCCAACGAAATTTTCGGATTTACAGCTCGACATGAGATTTGAGATAGATACTTACTGATATCCATCCACTATCCCCTATTTTTTCCTTTCAGTCAAGCTTTTTCCGCCATATCGAGCACCCGGCGCGCATTCTCGAAGGTTAGTTTCCGGCGTGCCTCGTCATACGGCAACCACTCGAATCCGGTATGTTCATGCGAAATCCGCACCACCGATTCAGCCGTCTCCGCCGGACGGAAATGCACCGCCTTAAAAATCCACAGCCCGCGCCCCTCACGGACCCGCCACTCCCGCTCTTCTCCCCTGGCAGAATAAAAATATCGAATACTCGTCTTGCCAGGCAGGATACGGAGCATGTTGATCCCCGTCTCTTCCTCGGTCTCGCGCCGGAGTGCCTCTTCCTCGGTCTCGCCGGCCTCGACATGTCCCTTGGGAAAATCAAAATGGCCACTCGGATACCGAAGCACGAGGTACAAGCGTCGGCCATTCTCGATGCGAAACACCGCCGCGCCGGCGGACACTTCCCACGCGACCGGCGCGCCAAACAGGCGAAGCAAAAGATAGAGTGGTTTCCAAACGGGAGGTTTCATATCTGTACTCTACCCGTAAAGCGCCCTTTCACGCAAGGACACACAAAAAAGGCCAGGTACATTTTCAGAGCAAAAAAAGAACGTTCTCTCCCCTATCCTAAGGGGAGGACAGGAGGGGTTGGAATATGAAGGATGCTTAAGACACAGAACCATGTATTGCGTATGATCCCTATAAACCAGGAGTCCCTACG
>JBAXFX010000066.1:0-6463 GCA_037139695.1 Candidatus Moraniibacteriota bacterium
CTCGAAATTTTCGGATTTACAGCTCGACATGAGATTTGAGATAGATACTAAGAAACCACCTCATCGGGAGCCGGTGCCTGAAAATAAAAAACGCCGCTCATTATGAGGGCGCTTTTGCCTTTTGAAGGAACGGCAGGCCACGGCAACCAGGCCGACAAAGAGCAACGCATGAACCACCAAAACTATTATTTCCAAGTTCCGGAACCCGTCCGGTCGTAAAAACTTCGTACAGGAAACATTTCACGTCCCCGTATCCGATACTCATATGATAATATCCGTGATCGGTTCCCACCGTCCTGACGGCAAGATTTAGCATCCCATTCACATCACGATAGATGGTCCCGACCCGCCTGATACCCGAGGTACCGAATTCCGTCGCCTTCACTTCGACATGCGTCTGATTTACAGGTCCAGATACCTCATCCGTCATATCCGACAAGAGCGAACATACGATACAACGTATCATATTCGGTTCTATCCATCGCTTGAATCGGGAATGTATTCCGACATACGAATAATACAACCCTACGGTCTCACCCTTTTCGCACCGGTCGACGATATGTACGTCCGGTCTTCCCGTCCTATTCGGTCGTTCTATCCTGATTTCGATATCCGGCATCATGATAGCCTCCTTCGTTTATTTTCGTTGGTAAAGACACAGTGTTTCCAGGATACGGGAAAAGCCGATTCCTATCAAGGAACCGGCCTGTTCGGGATTCTCTATGTGAATATCAGAACGTGATCCGGACAAAGCCGGTCTTGCCGATCTTCATAACTTTGCCGTCATGCTCGCTTTTGGCCAGTACGAGCCCCCAATCGGATATCTTCTCGTCGCCGATCGAAACACCGCCCTGTTCGATCTTGCGCCGTGCATCCGCCCTGCTCGTCGCGTTGTCGGACCGGACGATAAAATCGACAAGGCCTTCCGAATCGCCACTGAGAGACATTTCCGGGATATCCTTCGGCACTTCCCGCTTCGAGAACGCCGTGACGAAATATTCTTCCGCGACTTCGGCCGGCTCCTCGCCGTGATACATGCGGACGATCTCCTTGGCGAGTCTCATCTTCGCGTCACGCGGGTTGAGTGTCCCGGCCTTCATTCCCTCGAGCATGCCGTCCACCTCCGACATCGGGATGCGCGTCGCGTGGACGAAGTAGGTCTCAATCAATTCATCGGGAATACTCATCACCTTGCCGAACATGTCGGTCGGTTCATCGGAAAGATTGATCGTATTCCCCCAGCTCGAGCTCATCTTTCGTCCGTCGACTCCAGGAATAAGGTTCACCGTCACGATGTCCTGCGGTTCCTGGCCATACTTCGACTGAAGCGTCCGCCCCGCCAGGACATTGAACCGCTGGTCCGTCCCGCCGATCTCGACGTCCGCCCTCACCTGCACGCTGTCGTACCCCTGCATCAGCGGGTAGAGCACCTCCCGAAGCGACACCCGCTTTCCGGCATCGAGCCTCTTTTTGATGTTCTCGCGTGAGATGAACTCGTGCACTGAGAACGCGTCGGCCTGTTCGCCGATCTCGAGAAATCCGAGATCACGAAGCCATTCGGCGTTGAAATGCCGCTCGACGGAATCCATATCGAGCACCTTGGCCGCCTGATCGAAATACGAACCCATATTATATTCCACCGTCGCGGCGTCGAGCATCGGCCGCTCAGCCTCCTTGTCGCTCGTATCACCGATAAGCCCCGTAAAATTACCGACGATCAACACCACCTGGCAACCGAGTTCCTGAAAATCGCGTAACTTGAGCAGTGCGACGGACCGACCAAGATGGATGTTCGGGCTTGTCGGATCGATACCGAGTTTCACGCGAAGCTTCTCACCCGCCAAAAGTCGCTTCTTCAAATGCTCCCGGTCGATCACTTCGGCCACGCCACGTGTCAGGAGCTCGTCGATTTTCGATTCTCGTTCATTCATAGTGGTTCAGATAGGCAAAAGGATTCGTCTCTGTCTCTATTGTATCACAACGCCATGAACGTAAGATTCCCGCATGCGCGGGAATGACAGAGGCGTGTTTTGTCTTTCATTCCCGACCCCGTAAAATCGCAAAAATGCGACCATGGAATACACGCTTTTTTTCATCTGCGACTTTCGCCTGCACACTCTTAATTCCGTACCTTTCTGAGTATCCATTCGGTGCTCGCTGCTCTCTATCTACCATATACCATCCCCCACATTTTTCGCTTTACGCTTTACATTTATTTGATCCCGTACTTCCGCTTCATCAGTCGGTATTGGTCGTCGGAAATCATGTGGTTCTTACGCATCTCCTCGATCGAAGCGATGATATGCGCCTTGTTCTTCTCGATATTCTTCGGCGTCATGGTCTTTTCGATCGTCTTCTTCTGTTCTTCCGGACTCATCTTGAGAAAGCGTTTCATCGCGAATTTCTCAGCCATGTTCATATCCTCGGGCTTGGGCGCGCCTGGAAACGCCGCGAGTTGTTCCTCGAAGCTCTTCTCGTCGCCTTTCTTCTCCTTGTCCTTCCCCTTGCCTTTGAAGATGTTCAACATAATCGGAATGGAATAATGAATAGGGAATCAAGGAATAAGAATCAGGAATAAGGTCGAAAAGATTTTCCTCCTTTATCGATGCTCCCCGTTCTCATTGAACATTGGAAATTAATCATTGAAAATCGTATCCTCCGCTTCGCCGTTCTCAACCAGTTAGCGCGTTAACCCGTGAACTCGTTATCGTTAATTACTCCCTGCTATCCGTTATCCGTTCTCTCTCATCTTGTACCGCGTCACAAGGAGCGCGGAGGCGACGAAAATCGAGGAATAGGTCCCGAAGGTGACACCGAGCAAGAGCGCGATCGCAAACCAACGGATACCTTCGCCACCGAAGGCTGCGACCGCGGCAAGTACGATGAGCACGGTAAGTGAGGTGTTGATAGAACGCGACATTGTCTCGTTCACCGAACGGTTCGCGATATCCTCGAAGTCGGACTTGGCTCGCGACCGGAGCAGGTTCTCGCGGATCCGGTCGTACACGACGATGGTATCGTTCACCGAATAACCGAGAATCGTCAGAAGCGCCGCGATGAACGGCACGCCGACCTCGACCCCGAAAAACTTCCCGAAGACCGCGAAAAACCCGGTCGTGATAAGAAGGTCGTGCGCGAGCGCGATGACCGCGCCCCAACCGTATTCCCACGACCCGATCGGGAGGGAGACTTTCCGGAATGCGAAGGCAATATAGGCCGCAATCGCGATGACCGAGATAATCGTCCCCCAGATGGCGCTCGTCCGGATATCGCCGGACACGGAAGCACCGATGAAGTCCGACTGGACCACCGTGAGACCCGGGTCAACCGTTTTCAATCCGTCGAGCACTTGGGCATTCACCGCATCGTCGGAAGCAAGGAACTTGATGATCGCGCCGTTGTCTCCGGTCGCCTGCACGGTGAGACTCCGAAGATCGAGTGTCGCGAGCGCACCTTCTATTTCCGAAACCTGCGGAGCCGGCGTCTTCGCGAATCGAACCTCGATCATCGTGCCACCTTTGAAATCGAGTCCGAGCCGCAGGCCGAACACGGCGATTGCCACAATCGAAAGCACGGCCAGCACGCCCGATATCCAATAGGTGTATTTCCGCTTCTGGATGATTTGAATCATAGGAGAAACTTAGTATCTATCTCAAATCTCACCACGACAATAAGGAAAAAAATCCGCTTGCCGGCTGAAATCCGAAAATTTCGAGCGAAAATCATGAAAAATGAGGAAGGCTACTGTCGTAACCTGACGATTTTTGAATGATTTGCAGCCGAAATTTTCGGATTTACAGCTCGACATGAGATTTGAGATAGATACTTACAACTGATGACCGGGAACGGGATCGTCAGCGTGTTAACGGGTTAACGGGTTGGGATACTAAACAACATGGGACAAGAAACGGGAAACGCTACGACTATCGCTTCTTATGCTTCGGTTTCTTCTTTTTCACAGATGGAATTTTCTCCTCATTCTTGATTCCCAATACAACGTACCCTCTTTCTTCCTTGGTTCCCGATTCCGTATACCTACTTTTCTCTTCACCTTCCTCAGGAGCCGCCTTCGGCGCGACTAAGAGTGCCTTATGATGCTCCGCCCAGTCCCCTACCACGAACCGGAGCCAGGTATGAACCAAGACGACCGCGGTAAAAAGCGAGAGGAGTACGCCCAGAGCGAGGATGACCGCGAAGCCCTTCACGAACCCGGTGCCAAGAATCATCAAAACGACCGTGGTGATCAACGTCGAGACATGTCCGTCGCGGATACTTGGCCATGCACGATTAAATCCTTCCTCGAGCGACTTGGCAACCGTCTTGCCGTAGGAAAGTTCCTCACGTGTTCGTTCGAAGATAAGCACGTTCGCATCGACCGCGATACCGATAGACAGGATGAATCCCGCGATACCGGACAGGGTGAGCGTGATCGGGAACGGCGTGAATCCCGACAGGCGGAAAATCGCCAGCAACATCGCCGAGTAGACAAGGAGCGCAAAGACCGCACCAAGTCCGAGAAATCGGTAGTACAAGATCATGAAAATCGACACGGCAAGCAAGCCGATGAAACCGGCAAAGAGGCTCTGTTGTAATGCACTGTCCCCGAGCGACGCGTCGATCGACTGCTGGCCGACGAGCGTAATCGGCACCGGGAGCGCGCCTTCGTTCAACCGCTGGACCAAATCTTTCACCTCCTGCAATGTAAAGCTACCCGTAATGACAGCGCGACCGTCAGGAATCTCGTTCTGGACCGTCGGTGCGCTCACGATCTGTCCATCAAGAAAGATGGCGACTTGTTTGCCGACATTGCGCTTGGTGATATCCGCGAACAATTTGGAGCCTTCGGCGTCGAACTGAAGCGAGACCTGCGGTGTACCGAACCCCTGCGACTGATAGTCGACCGAGGCGTTCTTAAGATTCTTGCCGGACAGTCCCGTCGTCTTGTACTTGACCGAATCCGGAACCATGTCGATCGATTCCTTGGGAAACAGGATATGTGCCACGTGCACCTCGAGTGCGTCGCCCTCGCCATGCGTCTCGATCTTCTTGATGATATGCCAGCCGTATTGGCTCTCGACGAGGTCGGGATAGACGGTCCCAGCCACAAAATCCGTCTTAAAGATGACGTCGTCGAACTCGGGAACATACGCCCCCTTCTTCGCGAATCCGAGATCGCCACCCTGATCCTTCGAACCGGGGTCCTGACTATAGGTCTTGGCGAGGGTGGCGAAATCCTCGCCTGCCTTGGCACGCGCGAGCACATCGGTTGCCTGCTGTTTGGACGCGTCGTTTTGCTTCGCGATCTGCGCGGTGAGTGTCGCCTCGTTAGACTCGCGAAATTCAAGGAACGGGGTTTCCTTGAGCATCTTCTTGGCTTCCTCGACATCCTTCACACCCGGGAGCTCGACGATAATCCGATCTTCGGATCCCGACTTGGACAGCTGAATGACCGACTCACCCACGCCGAACGCGTTCACTCGCCGCTCGACGACCGAGAGCGCCGCCTGAAGTGCTTCCGCCTTCTTACCGACCGGCACCTGCGAGGTGTCGGCGGCATATTCGAGGTGGATACCGCCCTGTAGATCGAGCCCGAGGTTCACCTTAAGCGCGCCTTCGATCGTCGCCGCGTTCGGAATATGAAGGTACGAAAACACCTTCGGATACGCGATGACGCCCGAAACAAGCGCAAGCATAAGCACTCCGGCGAACTGCCAGCGGATTTTTTCTTTCTGCCTCATGATGGGAAATATAATAGCCCTAGTATAGACGCATTCTTTCCACTTGTGAAGAGTTGACACAACGGCTGAAAGATGCTATATTCCTCTGAAGTACCAATTAACAATTTTCTTCAACTTTTCCGGCCGGAAACGGTCAAAGGATGGACATCATGAAAATCTCAGCACTCCTGGAGAAATTCTTTCCCTGGCTTTTCATTCAAAAAATTCCACAAGGAACACAAGGAAGATGGACGCTCACGGGACATGAATACCGAGGGAGGTTCGGAAAATACGAACTCGGCGTCTCAGGAACCATAAAGAATGATACCGGAAAGATCTACTGGTTTCTTTCCTTCAAGGATAATTTCCCGTCTTATACGCCGGATATAGGATTAGTAAATCCGATTTTCAGCTTGTCTCAAATTCCAGATCCCGATAATCATTACGACTTTTCAAAAAATCGGTATCTTAAATCGATATCTGCGGAAATAGAAGATGCCCTAACAAAGCTGCCGGAGCATTGGAGGGATGAGGTCTTACCTACATATCTCGCATACATTCGGGCGATACCAAATGATAGTCTGTACCGCGAATAAAACCGGTTCCAAACCAGCAGCCTTCACTTTCCCCTACCAAAGTGACGGCTGCTCTTTTTATTTCTTGTAATCTAGCCCGCAGAGGTGGGGCATGCTTTTGCAGGAGCAGGTTTACAACCTGCTCCGTAACGATTTTTCTCCTTCATCCAA
>JBAXFX010000067.1:0-6332 GCA_037139695.1 Candidatus Moraniibacteriota bacterium
CCGCACGAGGTCTTCGTGGAAGGGAAGGCGATTGCACTTCAAGCTAGAATGTAGGTCTCGATCAGATTTTCAAATACCGCCGTATGGCGATGAAGCTCGAGACCACGCCGAGCAGCACGCCCGTGATGACCGTCGCCGGGGCGAACGCCCACAGGAACGAGAGGTATACCTGAAAGAATGTCCTTCCGCCCAGGATCTCGGACAGGAACGGGCCGGAATTACGTGAGAACGCGAACGCGACGGCCGTAAGAAAAACGACCGCGGACGTAGCGGCAGTAAGCCCGTAAAAGACGCCTTCGAAGAAGAGTGGCATCCGGATATACAGGTTCGACGCGCCGACAAGCCGCATGACTTCGAATTCCTGCCGATGGGAATAGATGGTAAGGCGGATAGTATTGAATGTGATGAGGACCGCGATGAGCGTGAACGCGATGCCGAGCGTGAGCCCGATAGCCCGTGCCCGAGCGGTATAGTCGTTCAGGCCCTCGATTTTCTTCTTATTGCGGGCATAGTTCACCTGATCGATCTCGTTCTGATAGGTCGAATCCTGGAGCTTGCTCGCGATGAGGTCATAGTCCTTGGGATCGACCGCGCGGACAATGAGAGAGGAAAGGAGCGGGTTCTCCCCGATAGCAGTGACGGCATCGGCATTCACCTGGTTCCCATCGCTTAAGAATTGCTTGAGCGCATCCTCTTTGGAAACGTAGGTGATGGAGGATATCTCCCGGTATTTCGAAAGCTCGTCGCGAATAGCCAGGATACGGCTTTCCGAAATATCCGGCTTGAAGGTGACGCTGATACTGATCTTTTCCTCGAGGTTGCGGACAGCCAGGCTTCCCGCGAAACCGATGAGCGCCGTAAGACCGATGATAAAGAGGGAAAGCGTGAGCACGGAGACGGTCGCGAATGTCAGCCAGCCATTTCGCTGGTAGTTGTCCACGCCTTCCTTGAAGGTCCGCCAGAGTTTGATCGTTTTCATAGGCTTGTTCATGTTTTCAGACGATGGTTCTCCGCTTGGGCTCCGCATCCGAGGTGACATAGCGACCCACCATCTCGTCGCTCGCGATATGCCCGCGGTCGAGCAGTATGACGCGGCGACCGATCTTGTCCACGAGTCCCTGATTGTGTGTGGCAAGGATGACCGTCGTCCCGAGCTGGTTGATCTCGAGCAGAAGGCTGATAATCCCCTCCGCCGAGACCGGATCGAGGTTACCGGTCGGTTCGTCCGCGATGATGATCTTCGGCTGCAGTATGAGGGCCCGGGCGATCGCGACCCGCTGCTGTTCGCCACCGGAAAGCTGCTTCGGAAGGTTGCCTGCCTTGCCCTCGAGGCCGACAAGTTCGAGGATCTGCGGGACCTCGTTTTGGATGTCTTCGGTCGGCTTGCCGTACACTTCGAGCGCGTAGGCGATATTCTCGTACGCGGTTTTCTGTGGCAACAGCTTGAAGTCCTGGAACACCGTCCCGATGTTCCGGCGGTAGTATGGGAGGTGCTTGCGATTGATCGCGGTCAGGTCGCGACCATTGAACAACACCGCTCCGGACGTCGGCGTCTCCTCGGCATAGATAAGCTTGAGCAGCGTCGATTTACCCGCTCCGGACGCACCGACGAGCGTCACGAATTCGCCCGGCAGGATGGTCAGATGCAGGCCGTCGAGCGCAGGGTAGCCACCTGGAAACGATTTCGAGACATGATCAAGCGTGATGATAGGAACGACCGACGCATCCGGTTCCGTCAACTCCGGCTCAGCGGGTTCGGTCGACTCGTACGCCGAAAGATTCTCGTCATTCAACGATTCAAGAACCGGCTCCGTATCCGGCTTGGCGCGTCGTCGTGACGATGTCGTTCTGTCCATGATATCCATATTCGTGTTCCGTTTCCTGTTTATTCTTTCGGAGTGATACTTGATTTGAGAGCGGCTTCGATGAACATTCCGATGCCTCCATCGAGCACCTTCGCCGTATCCGCGGTCTCCACCTTGGTCCGATGGTCCTTCACGAGGTTGTACGGATGAAGCACATAAGAGCGGATCTGATTCCCCCACTCGGCGCTCTTATGCTCGCCCTTGAGCTCTTTCGTCTCCTGTTGCCGCTCTTCGAGGATCCGCTGATAGAGCTTCGCCCGAAGCAGCTTCATCGCTTGTTCGCGGTTCTGTAGCTGGGAACGCTCGCTCTGGGAACTCGCGACGATATTGGTCGGCAAATGCGTGATACGGACGGCACTGTCGGTCTTGTTCACATGCTGGCCACCGGCGCCCGAGGCACGATACGTATCGATACGAAGCTCCTCTGGTCTGATCTCCGCTTCGGCGGTATCCTCGAGGACCGGCAGGACTTCCACGAGTGCGAACGACGTCTGCCGTAACTGGTTCGCATTGAATGGGGAAAGTCGCACCAGCCGATGCACGCCCGCCTCCGTCCGCAGGTATCCGTATGCGTACTCGCCCGAGACTTCGATCGTCACGCTCTTGACGCCCGCTTCGCCACCCCGCGACTCGTCGATGACATGTGCCTTGAACCCTTGCTGTTCGGCATACCGAAGGTACATTCGCAGGAGCATCTCGGCCCAGTCCTGGGCATCCACACCGCCCGCACCCGCATGGATGGATACGAGTGCGTCGCCCCGGTCGTGCTGACCCGAGAACAGGAGTCGGAACTCCCATCCGTCGATTTCCTTCCCGAGCGATTCGACCTGCCGGCGGATATCCTTTTCCTCGGCGGAATCAAAATCCCCGATCCGGGACAGTTCGTCGAGGTCACGAAGCTCCTCGTCTATCCGATTCAAAGAACCAAGCTCCTTCTCGATCGCCTCGAGTTCCTTGAGGATTTTCGCGGCGTTCGACGGATCGTTCCATAAGTCCGGGCGGATGCTTTCCACTTTCAATTCCTCCCGCCTCCGTTCTTTCGCGGATACGTCAAAGATATTCCCGCAGATGCGGGAGTTTTTCCTTGAGCGCGACGATAATCTCTTTGAGCTCTTCCATAACGATCCCAGTATACCATTTTCCACGGAAAACGGAAATGAGGACCTGTTTATACTCAAAACTTACTCACGCTGATCCGTATCGACAGGAAAGCGCATCGTATTCGTCGGTCGGATAGGCGACCAATCCCGTCTCGTGCCATAAGATGAATTCCGCGATGCCGCAATCGAGCGCCATCTTGCTGCAGATCGTGCAGTACGGTTCCCTCGCCCGCTTCGGTTCATCACGCTCATCGAGCCGGATAAAATACAGTCGTGATCCGACTATCCTGTCCGGATATTTCCGCAGCGCGTCCATGATGGCGCGTTCCTCCGCATGCATACAGCACGTCTTGTCCGTCACCTTCCGGTCGTATGAAGATTTCTCGGTCCGGCATCGCCGACGCGATTCGCGACCGCCCGGCGGGGAATTATATCCTTCCCCGATGATCATCCCATTGCTGACGATGACTGATCCGCACTTCGACCGCTCACAGGTCGCACGACGCGCGACAGCTATCGCCGCCTCAATCCACTGCCGGTTTTCGATCTCATCGAGAAGGTGTGGCATATCGTACGGTACGGGACTTCGCTTACATTTTGTGATACGGCGCGTTTATCATCCCGCACTTCTTGTACTTATAGACTTCACCAGTCGCAGGATTGACCGCTCCGCATGGACAGGGGTCATTGCGACCGACGACGTGCTCGGCATAAATCGGCTCCTGCTTGACCGTCTCGCCCTTGTCGCTACCGGAAGCGTCTGCCACACCGAATTGCGCCGGCGTGTCGGAGGCCCCGGAAAGGATGATGTTCTGATTGATGGCCGGCGCGGTTAACGGGGCCGAGTGTGTGGGTTCAATCTTGAGCACGGTCAAGAGATACGTCTTGCGCACCGCATCAAGCAGGCCGGTAAAGAGGCTATATGCTTCGCGCTTGTATTCGACGAGCGGATCGCGCTGACCGTAACCGCGCAGTCCGATACCCTGCCGCAGATATTCGATCTCGTCGAGATGGTTCATCCACAACTGATCAAGCGCCTGCACGTAGAGGATACGCTGGATACGCTCCCATACCTCCGCCGGAATAGACGATCCCTTCGCGGCAAGCACCTTCGCGCCCTCGGTCGCGAGGTATTCGCGAATGGCGAGTTTCTTCTCCGCCTCGTCTTTTGAACGGTCGTCGCGGACCCCGTCGAAGAGCGCAAGTGCCGCCTGCTCGTCGAGTACCGGAAAGAGCCCGTTCGCCTCGACGGCGATCTCGCCGACTTCCCATTCGGCCTCGTGCCCGGCGCAGTGGAACGCGATCATCTTGTCGAACTCCTCATCGAGGAGTGACCGGGTCATATCGTTCATGGAAGGCGTGCCGAGCGATTCGCGACGCCGTCGATAGACGACCTCACGCTGCTTGTTCATCACGTCGTCGTACTCGAGAACGTGCTTGCGGATGTCAAAGTTGAATCCCTCGATCTTGGTCTGCGCGCTCTCAATCATCTTCGAGATTGCCCCACTCTCGATGGGTTCCTCGTCCGGAAGACCCATGGTGTTCATCATGTTCTTGAGCCGATCACCCGCAAACCGACGCATCAGCTCGTCCTCAAGCGAGATGAAAAAGCGGGTCTGTCCCGGATCACCCTGCCGTCCGGCACGGCCACGCAGCTGATTGTCGATACGCCGCGCCTCGTGCCGTTCGGTCCCGATGATGACGAGTCCGCCGAGCTCGCGCACACCCTCGCCAAGCTTGATGTCGGTCCCGCGGCCGGCCATGTTCGTCGCGATCGTGACCGCGCCTTTTTGGCCCGCACCGGCGATGATCGGCGCCTCACGGTCGTGCTGTTTGGCATTAAGGACGCTGTGTTTCACTCCCTCACGCTCGAGCAGTGCCGCCAGATATTCCGATTTTTCGATGGCGATGGTACCGATTAGGATCGGTTGGCCGGTCGCGCCGATACGCTTCACCTCCTCGGCGATCTTCTGGAATTTCACTTCTTCGGTCTTGTAGATGATATCCGGAAAGTCCTCACGGATAAGGATCTTGTTGGTCGGGATGGTGACGACGTCAAGGTCGTATACTTTCGAAAATTCCTCGGCCGACGTCGAGGCGGTACCGGTCATGCCGGCAAGTTTCTTGTAGAGGCGGAAATAGTTCTGAAACGTGATGGTCGCGAGCGTGCGGGATTCGCGTTGCACGGCGACGCCCTCCTTGGCCTCGAGCGCCTGGTGCAGTCCCTCGCTGTACCGGCGTCCATGCATAATGCGACCAGTGAAGTCATCCACGATCAGCACTTCGCCGTCGCGTACCACGTAGTCGCGGTCGAGATGGAACACGAACTGCGCCTTGAGCGACTGTTCGAGATGATGCACATACTGGATGTTCCCCTGGTCGTAGAGGTTCGGCATGCCGAGAAGTTCCTCGACGCGGGTGATGCCGTCATCGGTCAGGGTGACCGTCTTGAATTTCTCGTCGAGGACATAGTCCGCCTCCGCGCGGAGCCGGGGCACGATCTTGGCGAAACGCTCGTAGAGCTTGGTGGATTCCGCGTCCGGGGCCGAGATGATAAGCGGTGTGCGGGCTTCATCGATCAAAATCGAGTCGACCTCGTCGACGATCGCGTAGTGCAAGTCCCGCTGGACCATGTCGGACAGTTCGCCGACCATGTTGTCGCGCAGGTAGTCGAACCCGAATTCATTGTTGGTTCCATAAGTAATATCGGACGCATAGGCTTCGCGACGCGTGACCGGAATCAGGTTCTCGTGTTCAACCGAGACCTCGTTGGAATCGAGGACGTTCGGCTCGTAGCGGTATGAGATACCCTGTTGCAGGATACAGGCGGTCGAAAGACCGAGAAAATGGAACACCCGCCCCATCCAATTGGAATCGCGCGACGCGAGATAATCGTTTACGGTGACCACGTGCACGCCCTTGCCAGACAACGCGTTGAGATAAATCGACAACGTCGACGTGAGCGTTTTTCCCTCACCGGTCTTCATCTCGGCAATCTTGCCCTCATGCAAGACAGCTCCACCCATAAGCTGCACGTCGTAGTGCCGCTCGCCAATGACTCGATGTGCCGCCTCGCGCACCACGGCAAACGCCTCCGGCAGGAGATCGTCTTCCGTCTCACCTTCGATGATACGTTTTCGAAACTCGTCGGTCTTAGCACGAAGCGCGTCGTCGGACAGCGCCCCGACCGCCTCGGCGAATCCATTCACTTCTTCGACCATCGGCTCGAGTGATCCGATGACCCGTTCGTTCGAACCGAATATTTTCTTGAGGAAATCCATAATAGCGTAAACAAGAGAGAACTCACTACTTAGTATCTATCTCAAATCTCACCGCGATAATAAGGCAAAAAATCCGCTTGCCGGCT
>JBAXFX010000068.1:0-6190 GCA_037139695.1 Candidatus Moraniibacteriota bacterium
AGTCACGCGAACTGTTATTGGACACCGACGCGCCCGACTTCGGCGGCCACGGCCGGGTCGACCCCGCCGTCCATTTCCCGGTGGACGCACACGGCCTGATGAAGATCTACAGCCCGTCGCGCACCGGGTTGGTGTTCGCGCGGGTCTGACCACCTTGTCATCCCCTCCCTCCCCTGGGCCTACCCGTCACGCACCGGGCTAGTGTTCGCGCGGGTCTGACACATCGCCTCGGTGACGCGCAATCTGTCCCCCCCTTGGATCGGGCGTCCCCGCATGAAACGAAATCCATCCAGCCCTACGTCACCGATGGTTGCGCCGCGCTCGGCCCGGATGTCGCGTCCTCGCCGCCGTGCGCACCTTCTTGGAAAAGGCAGGTTTGCTCCACCAAGAGACCTTCAACGCAAGGGTCTGGTTTCATGGCCGTATCAGCACTCCGCCAGACTCCCCAAATCCAATGATCCAGCTCCGGCGTTTTACCCTTCCCAGCTATCAGATTCCGCGCTTTTCTACTCCTGTGCTCCTTGCCGTCGCCAAAGAACGCCTCTACGACCTGAGTGCCGGAACGAATCGGGTCCCGGAGGGCCGCAACTTGCTCGCCTGAAACCTTCCTATCCCGCGTGTCGCCACTCACACTAGCCAAACTCGAATCCCACCTTTGGGAAGCCGCAAACATCCTGCGCGGTCCGGTCGATGCCGCAGACTTCAAGACCTACGTTTTTCCGCTTCTGTTTTTCAAGCGCATCTCGGACGTGCATCACGAGGAGCACACGACGGCGCTGAAAGAGTTCGATGGCGACGAGGAAGCCGCGCTTTTCCCGGAAAACTATGGCTTCCAGGTGCCGGATGGCAGCCACTGGCGCGACGTGCGAAAAGTCGCCAAGAATGTCGGACAGGCGCTCCAGACTGCCCTGCGCGGCATTGAGCAGGCGAATCCGCACACGCTTTACGGCATTTTCGGCGATGCCCAATGGACGAACAAAGACCGGCTGTCGGACGCATTGCTGCGCGACCTGATCGAGCACTTTTCCCGGATTTCCCTGGGAAACACCCATGCCAAGGTGGACATCCTCGGCCAGTCCTACGAATACCTGATCAAGAAGTTCGCCGACGTCACCAACAAGAAGGCCGGCGAGTTCTACACACCGCGCTCTGTCGTCCGGCTCATGGTGAACATCTTGGATCCACGCGAGGGCGATTCGATTTACGACCCGACCTGCGGCACCGGCGGCATGTTGTTGGAGGCCATCCACCATGTGCAGGAAACCCGGGGCGATGTCCGAACGCTCTGGGGTAAGCTCTTTGGTCAGGAGAAAAACCTCACCACTTCCGCCATCGCCCGCATGAACTTGTTCCTGCACGGCGCCGCTGACTTCCAGATCGTGCGCGGCGACACCCTGCGGAATCCCGCATTCTTCCTGGGGGACAGCCTCGCCACCTTCGACTGCGTCATCGCCAATCCACCGTTCTCATTGGAAAAATGGGGCGATGAAGTCTGGTCCAGCGATCCCTATGGCCGCAACTTTGCCGGCATGCCACCCGCCAAGAGCGGCGATTTCGCATTCGTGCAGCACATGATCAAGTCGATGGCCCCTAAAACCGGGCGCATGGCTGTCGTCCTGCCGCACGGCGCCCTGTTCCGCATGGGTAAAGAGGGCGAGATTCGCCGGAAACTCCTCGGCATGGACCTGCTGGAAGCCGTCATCGGTCTCGGTCCCAATCTTTTTTACGGCACGGGCCTCGCCGCCTGCATCCTCGTCTTCCGGCAAAAGAAAAAGAAGGACCGGAAAAACAAGGTGATCATCGTCGATGCCTCCAAGGAGTTCAAATCCGGCCGCGCTCAGAACGAATTGTTACCCGAGCACGTTGCGCGCATCAACGGTTGGGTCCGCGCCTACTCCGATGTCGAAGGCATCGCGCGCGTCGTCACCTTGGATGAAATCGCTTCCAATGACCACAACCTCAATATCCCGCGCTACATCGAGCCGACGGTCGATCAGGACGTGCTTACCGTGAAGGACGCGATGAAGCGTTTGCAAGAAAGCGCAAAGACGGCGTGTGCGGCAGAGGAAAGGCTTGTAGGAATACTTAAAAGGGAGGGCATATTAATTTGAAAGGGACCGAAGTCATTCTAGCGCTGAAAAAGAAATTCAAGGTAACAACTGACCGCAGCTTGGCCGATGTCACCGGACTTTCTATCCCCTCGATTCAAAACTGGAAAAATCGGACGACCTGCACTCCGCTTCAAGTCGCCGGACTGGTTTATTCCGCTTCCAAGTCGGGGGCCGTCCGATTTCGCAAAAACGCGATTCGCCCCCTGGTGGAATTTTTTGAAATTGAACTCTGTGATTCTATGCACGGAGCCAATGACAAACTGTTCGACTGTTGCGACGAGAAAGGGGACCCGCATCCCTATTTCCTCGGATTGAAGGAGGAATTAGACATCACTCACGGAGTCTACCTTTTCTTCGACAGTCGAGGCCAAGCGATTTATGTTGGTAAAGCACGACGCCAGAGTCTTTGGAAGGAAATGAATCTCGCACTAAATAGAGACCGAGGAAAAGTGCAGATGATCAAACGTGTGAAGCATCCGGTATGCAAAATGGCATACCGAACGAGTGACGAAAAATCACGACAGATTGTGGATCAACAAGTTCCTCTTTCTGGCATAGCTTCTTATTTCAGCGCCTATGAGGTAGATGATAAAATGATTGAAGATGTAGAGGCTCTGCTGGTCCGCAGTTTCGCCAACAATCTACTCAATAAACGCATGGAGCGGTTCGCTCGCCACCGTTATCCCGTCAAATGACCCGCATCACCCAACAACAACTCGAATCCTACCTCTGGGGAGCCGCCGTGCTTCTCCGGGGCACGATTGATGCGGGCGACTACAAGCAGTTCATCTTCCCTCTGCTGTTTTACAAGCGCTTGTGCGATGTCTTCGATGAGGAGACCGTCACCGCGCTGCGCGATTCTGGCGGCGACCAGGATTTTGCGATGTTCCCGGAAAATCACCGTTTCCAGATTCCGACAGACGCGCATTGGCGGGAGATCCGTAAAGTCAGCCGGGATGTGGGCCGGGGTTTGCAGCAGGCGATGCGCGCCATCGAGACCGCCAACCCTGACAAACTCTTTGGCATCTTCGGCGATGCGCAGTGGACAAACAAGGACCGCCTGTCCGATGCCATGCTGCGCGACCTCATCGAGCACTTCTCCACGCTGGAACTCACCGTCGCCAACCTGCCCGAAGACGAACTGGGCCAGGGCTACGAATATCTCATCAAGAAATTCGCCGACGACTCCGGTCACACGGCTGCCGAGTTCTACACCAACCGAACGGTCGTCCACCTCATGACCGAGATGCTTGACGTGCAGCCCGGCGAGTCGGTCTATGACCCCACCTGCGGGTCCGGCGGCATGTTGCTGTCCTGCATCACGCACCTGCGGCGGCATCGCAAAGAGTGGCGCAATGTGAAACTCTACGGCCAGGAGCGGAATTTGATGACCTCGTCCATCGCCCGGATGAACTGCTTTCTCCACGGCATCGAGGATTTTCGGATCGAGCGCGGTGACACCCTGGCCGAACCGAAGCTCGTCGAAGGCGACCGACTCCAGCGCTTCGATGTCGTGCTGGCCAATCCACCCTACTCGATCAAGCAGTGGAACCGCGAAGCCTTCGCCGCCGACCCTTGGGGGCGCAATCTTTTCGGTGTCCCGCCGCAGGGTAGGGCCGATTACGCCTTCCAGCAGCACATCCTGCAAAGTCTCAAGCCCAAGACCGGGCGCTGCGCCGTCCTCTGGCCCCACGGCGTCCTTTTCCGCAAGGAGGAGGCGGACATGCGGCGCAAACTCATCGAAGCCGACCTCATCGAATGTGTCCTCGGCCTTGGTCCGAACCTCTTCTACAACTCACCCATGGAAGCCTGCGTCGTCGTCTGCCGCACGCAAAAGCCCAAAACCCGGCGAGGCAAAATCCTGTTCATCAATGCGGTGAACGAAGTCACCCGCGAACGCGCGCAGAGCTTCCTCACCGACGAGCATCTCCAGCGCGTCGTCCGCGCCTATCAGGACTTCAAAGACGAGCCCGGCTTCACCCGCGTCGTGCCGATTGAGGAAATCCGGGCGAAGGAAGGGAACCTGAGTATCCCGCTGTATGTCGGTGGGGAAACGCAGGCGCAAACGGACGCCGCCACCAAAACGGCCACCACAGCGTTGCCCGATGCTCTCACGGGCTGGCTGGAAAGCTCGCGTAAAGTCCGTGATTCGTTGCAAACTCTCCTCACCGCCCCCGCAAAATGAGCAAAGCAAAACCAAAACTCACCATCCTTGTTTCTTCGACCGTTTACGGCATCGAAGAACTGCTGGATCGTGTTTACACCCTGCTCACGAGCTACGGCTATGACGTGTGGATGTCCCATAAAGGCACCTTGCCGGTTCGCTCGGATCGCACGGCATTTCAGAACTGCCTTGCTGCTGTGGACAAGTGCGATCTCTTTCTTGGCATCATCACTCCCTATTATGGCAGCGGCCAGGATCCAAAGAAGCCGGATGAGCCTTCGATTGTTCATCAGGAAATGCGTCGGGCAATCGAACTGAAAAAGCCCCGTTGGATTCTCGCACACGACCATGTCGTATTCACTCGTGGCCTTCTCACAAATTTGGGTTTCAAAGGCAAGGACGGCAGGAAGAAGCTGACGTTGAAGAAGAAGCCGATCCTCGATGATTTGCGGGTTCTTGACCTCTACGAGGAGGCGACTTTCGACGCAGAAGATATACCGTTGGCGGACCGCGACGGCAATTGGGTCCAGAAGTTCCAAAACACCGAGGACGGTTCGCTTTTCGTCGGCTCCCAGTTCTTCCGGTATCAGGAAGTCGAGAAGTTCATCGAAGAAAACTTCGCCAGCGGTTCGCCGCTGCCTCCGAAAGGAGGTGAATCATGACCTCCAGGCAAATTCAGGACATGCTCTCGCTCGGCGAGGGACAGCGCATCGAGTTCAAATCCAGCATCAAGAATGTGGATATTCTTGGCAGGATTGTCTGCGGCTTTTTGAACACGACCGGAGGCTATCTCATCTGCGGGATTCAGGAGCCAGGCAGAATTGTTGGACTCAATCTCTCGGAGGACATTGTGGCGGAATTGGCCAGCAAGATGCACGAAGGGATTTCTCCCAGATCAATGGTTTCCATTCAAGCCCACGTGCTCGAAGGAAAATCTGTCCTTGTGATCGAAGTCCCGGCTGGGAAAGACGTCCCTTATGCGTTCCGCGATGTGATTTACCTGCGGGTGGGCGACTCTAATCAGCGGGCCGATGCCGCCACGATTCGCGATATTGTCATGCGCCGCCAGATCGAGCCAGAGCGCTGGGAGCGCCGTTTTTCATTCGCTGATTTGGAGGCCGATGTTGACGTGAAGGAAATCCAGTCCGCTGTGGCAGATGCCCAGAAAGTCCGCCGTGCCTATTTCCGCGACGCCGCCGAGCCGCTCATGGTGCTGGAGGACTTCGCCGTCGCCAAATACGGACGCCTCACCAACGGCGGCGACGTGCTCTTCGCCCGCAATCCTGCCGTCCGTCTGCCGCAGATCCGCATCCGCGCCATGCGCTACAACTCGGACAAGGCCGGCGACAAGTTTAGCGACATGAAGTCCTTCGAGGGACCGCTTCACAGCATCTTCGAGGAGGCTTACACCTTCATCGTTCGCAACACGCCGAGTGTCTCCCGGTTCATCAAAGGCAACCCCAAGCGGCAGGATTCTCCCCTCTATCCCGAGGAGGCTGTCCGTGAGGCACTCATCAATGCGCTGGCCCACCGCGACTACAGCGCCGCCTCCGGTGGCGTGAGCATTCACGTCTTCCCTCGTAGCTTGGAGATTTGGAATTCCGGCCCGTTACCGGATGGCGTCACCGAGGAAAACCTCCCGAAGGGCCATATTTCCGTCCTGCGAAATCCCGACATCGCTCACGCTCTTTACCTGCGCGGTCTAATGGAAAAGGCAGGCCGGGGCAGTGTGCTCATGGTCCAGCAATGCGACGCCGCCGGGCTACCCCGCCCATTTTGGAAGTCCGATCCGAAACTCGGCGTCACCGTCACCTTTCCGGCCCCCGTAGTCACCGGGGAAGTCACCGGGGAAGTCACCGGGGAAGTCACCCCGGAAGTCACCCCTCAAGTCACCCCTCAAGTCACCCCTCAAGTC
>JBAXFX010000069.1:0-5943 GCA_037139695.1 Candidatus Moraniibacteriota bacterium
GGTTGGCGCTCAAACGAAATTTTCGGATTTACAGCTCGACATGAGATTTGAGAGAGATACTAAGGTTCAGGGTTGCATCCTGAACCATGCTGTTTACAATCTTTCTGTCAGCTCGGTATCCCCTACTAAAGTTGCGGTTCTGAAAGGAGAAAGACTATCCGGAGCAGGGTACAACCCTGCTTTTGCAAAGTATGTATCCTGATTCATGTCGCGTCCGGATAGTGGCGGGTTGACAAGGTAGCCTCTGCCTGTTGGCGAAATGGGAAAAAATTGCTATCCTAAAAAGGAATCGTATTCGTATATAATCAGTGTGTCTCTTATGGATATGGAAAATGAATTTTCCGGACCCTCGGAAGCGGTCACGAGGGAGCGGGTGGATGTGTCGGTCGGAAGTGCCGGGCCTTCGGTCCGGGTCCCGTCTCCCGATCAAAGAAAGACGTCGGGTTCGAAGCTGATCGGGATTTTTGACGGTATTATCACGACGAGTCTGGTAGCGCTCTTTTTCGGGCTCCCGATATTCTTCACCGGGCTGTCCCTGCAGGGGATCACGTTCGAGAAGCAGATTTATTTCTACTTCTGGATTCTTATCGGGATAGTCGGTTGGGTTTCCAAAGGCGTCGTTTTAGGGGAGATGAAAATCCGTCGGACCCCGCTCGATATACCGGTCCTCGCGTTCCTCGGCGTCTACGGGCTCGCGACGATATTTTCGACGAACCGCTGGGACTCCTTTTGGGGGACTTTTGGTGATCCGTCGCGCGGATTCCTCTCGGTTGCGGCCCTGACGCTTGCCTATTTTCTTATCGTGAGCCATTTCAACCGGAGGCGCCTGATGCTCATGCTCGGAGGACTGTCGGTGGCATCTTTCCTTGTGGTCGTTTGGAGTTTTCTCGTGATCATGGCGATTCCATTTCTTCCGACATCGGTCGAGGCGTATGCCCCGCTCTCGCTTCTGGGGACGGTTTCAACGCTCGCCCTGTTCCTCTCCGTCGTCCCGATCATCTTCATGACGTCGCTCTTCGCTTTGTTCCGTGAGGAGAGCTCCGGTTTGGCGGCATGGAAACAGTGGATTCCGGCGGGATTCATCCTAGTCGGTCTTCTGCTGAATCTGTTCCTCCTCCTCACACTCTATTCGTTCGTGTCTTGGCCCGTACTTATCGGAGGCCTTGGATTTTTCCTTATCTTCATTCTCGCGCAGATCGTTCGTCCCGCCGAGCGGTGGGCATGGGTTCCGATGGTCGTCTTCGTGGCCATCCTCGCGTTCCTTATGTTCGGAAGCGTACCACTCGCCCGGATGAATCTTCCGGTCGAGGTTATTCCCAAGTTCACGTTCGCGTTCGACATCGCAAAGAAGGCGGTCGCGGAGAAGTTCTTCCTTGGAAGTGGTCCGGCGACGTATGGCTCGATCTTCTCACTCTATCGCCCGGTCGAATATAACCAGAATTCGCTCTTTACGCTCCGTTTCGACCAGACGCCGGGAATCTTCCTCGAGGCACTCTCCACGATCGGTGCGATCGGTACTATCGCCTATCTCGTCCTTGTTCTCTCGTTCGTGAGCGTCGGCATCTACCTGCTTTCGAACGACAAGAGTCGGAATAAACTCTACTCGCTCGGGGTCTGGAGTGTCGCGGTCATGTTCTTCATCGCGAGTTTCATTTCAGCCTTCAACGGACCGATCCTGCTTCTCGCCTCCCTTATCGCGTCGCTTGCCATCGTGACGGCGCTTTGGGAAAGCGGGACGGCGGAGCGCTACCTCACGCTCTCACTCAAGGCCTCGCCGAAGTTTGCGCTCGCGCTCGCCTTCGTCTTCATGGTGGTGTCCGCCGGCGTAGCGTTCCTGTTCGTCTTCCTTGGCAAGGCGCTGGTCGCGGACATCTCGGCAGGTATGGCTTCCCGGGAGACCGAGGTGAACGACGCGGCTGTCACGCTGCTTGATCGTGCCGCATCACTCAATCCGCATGAAGGGCAGTACCTCATCAGTCTCGGACAGGCATATATAGCGCTTGCCAACCAGGAGGCCGCCAAACCGGAAGGGGAACGTGATACGAACAAGGTCGCCAGCTATATCAAGGCCGCGGTCCAGATGACGGAGAGCGCTTATGCGTTGGCTCCCGAGGATGTCCGTACGGCGGAGGCAGCGGGTCTCATTTATGAGAACAGCTCGCTCTATGCTTCGGATGCGCTCGCGAAGGCGTTCGAATACTACAAGAAGGCGTCTGATCTCGAACCGAACAATCCGGTGCTGCTCGTGAAGCTTGGTCAGGTGAAGCGCTCGATGGGCGATCAGATCCAGGCCGACGGAGCGGATAAGACGGCCGACTATCAGGACTCGAAGGGGTATTTCGAACAGGCGATACAGAAGAAAGCGGATCTCGGAATAGCGCACTATAATCTCTCCGTCGTTCTTTCCCGTCTCAAGGATTACGATACGGCCATAGACGAGACGAATAAGTCCGTCGCGCTCGAACCGTCGAATGTCACGTATCAGTATAGTCTTGGTACGCTTTATCAGCTCCGCAAGAACGATGGCGATCTCGACAAGGCTCAGGCCCAGTACGAGAATATCCTCAAGGTGAATGAGAAGCTGGTGGATGTCCGTCTCGCGCTCGGATTACTGTTCGAGGAGAAGAAACAGAAGGATCAGGCGCTTGCCCAGTACAAGCAGATCCTGACCTATCTCCCGGACGGTGACCAGGGCGACGCGATCCGAAAGCAGATAAACACGTTCATCGATACGCTACAGAATGGTGGCAGTAATCTTGCTAAGGCGTCCGCTCCGGTCCCGGCGGTCGAACCGGCTCCGGTCTCTTCGGGAACGGAAACCTCGACACCGACTTTGGCTCCTGCTGCGCCGGCGACGACTCCTCCGACCCCGGCCACCAAGACCCCGGCTGCCAAGACCCCGGCGCCGACCGTTCCGACGAACGCTCCGGCTACCGGAAACTAGGGAAAAAATGACTATCAGGAGGCGTCCCGATGTCCGATTGGGACGCCCTTCCTGTCACTTCACGCGGTGTCGGAGTTCGGCACTTGACAGGTTCTCTTTGATTGCCTATCATGGGAATCACTTGTCTCGGGAAAAAGTTTCGGGAAAGAATGAGGGAAATAGTAGGAATCGGTCGGTCCAACAAACAGTCTCTTGCGATGAGATACCAATCCGGGAAACGTTCCCTGATTTTCATTTCCGCGCAAATGAATCTTGACAATTAGTATTCCGGCAGTTGAAACCCAACCTAGACGCCCGCGGAAACGGGAACGGGGGAAACGGCCGGAGAGGTCAAGCAAATGTTATCAGACGTGTATGTGATCGCCCACGATGAAGCGGTCCGTATGCGGATGAAGAAGAGGAGAAAGACGACGACAGGGGGCGGAAGTTTCCTGTTGTCAACCGCTTCTGTCCGTGACCGTCCCTCAATGGTGGTGTCGACAATCGTTTCTCTCGCCTTAAAACGGGAGTAACGGTTCGTCGCCCGCCTGCAACGTTTCGCTTGCGAGTGCAAACTCGCAAAGCGTGCGGGCAGGGACGTTTGCGGACGAAGTGAGGGAAAGAAGAAGGTTCATAACGCATGTGGTGGATGCCTTGACTTGAATGAGCGATGAAGGACGTAGCAGGCTGCGAAAAGCCTCGGGGAGCTGCCAAGCAAGCTTTGATCCGGGGGTATCCGAATGGGGAAACCCTCCCGACCTTGTGTCGGGAAACACGATCTGAATACATAGGGTCGTGTAGCGCACCCTGGGAATTGAAACATCTTAGTACCAGGAGGAAGAGAAATCAGATGAGATTCCGGGAGTAGTGGCGAGCGAAACCGGAAGAGCCTAAACCGATGCACAGCATCGGAATGACCAATTTCCAATTTCCAATTTCCAAAGAAATTTCACTGAACGATGACTGAAATCCGAATCGGCTGCGTTTCGGGTTTGAGAATTGCGATTTGGGATTTGTTGGGATTTGAGAATTGCGATTTGGGATTTCCGCTGCTGTGCAGCGGGGTTGCGGGGCGATTGGACTCGGTTGACCGGGGTCCAGCATCGTTTTTTAGCGGAAGTGTCTGGAAAGATACACCAGAGGGGGTAATAGTCCCGTACGCGAAAAGAAACGGTGTCGGATGTAATCGTACCCAAGTAGGGCGGGACCGGAGAAATCCCGTTTGAATCAGGGAGCACTAACTTCCAAGGCTAAATATCATTCAAGATCGATAGCGAACTAGTACCGTGAGGGAAAGGTGAAAAGTATCCCGAAAGGGAGGTGAAATAGACCTGAAACCACATGCTGACAAAGAGTCGGAGCTTCGGCGCAAGCCGGGGTGACGGCGTGCTTTTTGTAGCACGATCCAACGAGTTTGTTCTACGCGGCATGTCTAAGGGGGTAAAAACTCCGGAGACATAGTGAAAGCGAGCCTGATAAGGGCGATCGTCGCGTGGACAAGACCCGAAGCCGGACGAGCTACGCTTGAGCAGGGTGAAGCGCGGGTAAAACCGCGTGGAGGCCCGCACCCACGAGTCGTGCGACTCTCGGGGATGACTTGAGCGTAGAGGAGAAATTCCAATCGAGTTCGGCAATAGCTGGTTCTCTCCGAAATAGCTTGAGGGCTAGCGTCCTGACACTCTGCCTCGGAGGTAGAGCTACTGGATGAGGATTCGCGGCTTGCCGTAGGGTCTTCAACCAAACTCCGAATGCCGAGGTATGTTATCAGGGCAGTCAGAATTCCGGGGCTAAGCTCGGAACTCAAAAGGGAAACAGCCCAGACCGCCAGCTAAGGTCCCAAAATCCATGTTCAGTGGGAAAGGAAGTGAAGTTTCTCTGACACCTAGGAGGTTGGCTTAGAAGCAGCCATCCTTTAAAGAGTGCGTAATAGCTCACTAGTAAAGAGACTTCGCGCCGACAATGTAACGGGGCTCAAACATGGTACCGAAGCTGCGGGACCGGCACTTGTGCCGGTCGGTAGGAGAGCGTTCCGTATGCGTCGAAGCGGGCGGGGTGACCCCCCGTGGAGCGTACGGAAGTGAGAATGTTGGAATGAGTAACCGCAATGTGAGTGAGATCCTCACACACCGAAAGTTCAAGGTTTCCTGGGCCACGTTGATCGTCCCAGGGTTAGTCGGTCCTAAGGCGAGGCCGAAAGGCGTAGTCGATGGCCAGCAGATTAATATTTCTGCACCGGGTATATATTCGATGGAGTGACGCATTCCTGTACCTCTTGCATCTTATTGGATTGATGTGAGCGTTTCGAGGATGTCCCGCAGGCAAATCCACGGGGCAATAGTCCGAGGAACGATCCGATTTCCGCAGCAATGCGGGGAAAGAAGGGGGAGCGGAGTGCCAAGAAAAGCTTCTAAGGTTCGTATATATCCGACCGTACCGCAAACCGACACAGGTGAACTGGGCGAGTAGCCTAAGGTGAACGGGAGAGTCTTCGTTAAGGAACTCGGCAAAAAAGCTAGACGTACGTTCGCAAGATGTCTTCCCAGCCGTAGTTTCAGTCTTGAGAGAAAATATATGTTCAGCGTGTATGTGATTCAAAACGACGTTTCGAAAGAAGTCTATATCGGGAAGACCGGTGATTTGAAACGACGTTTGCAGGAGCACAACACAGGTGGACAGACTGCCACGAACCGTTTGCAGGGTCGGTGGATTCTGGTATATGCCGAGGCATACCGGGAAAAATCCGATGCTGATCGACGGGAACGGGCATTGAAGCAACACGGGAGCAACAAACGCTGGTTATTCGACAGAATCAGCGGAAGTATGCTCGCGGACTGAAACTACGGCTGGGCGCAGCGAAAGTTTTCCAAGCGACTGTTTATCAAAAACACAGCTCTCTGCAAACCCGCAAGGGGAAGTATAGGGGGTGACGCCTGACCAGTGCCGGAACGTTAACGGGAGCGGTTCACGCCAATCCCCGAAGCGCCGGTGAACGTCGGCGATAACTATAATCGTCCTAAGGT
>JBAXFX010000070.1:0-5732 GCA_037139695.1 Candidatus Moraniibacteriota bacterium
CTGTAAATCCGAAAATTTCGCGCGAAAACCATGAAAAAGGAGAGAAGGCTACTGTTGTAACCTGACGAGTTTTGAATGGTTTGTAGCCGAGATTTTCGGATTTCAGCCGGCAAGCGGATTTTTTGCCTTATATAGGCGTTGAGATTTGAGATAGATACTTAGCACCCGGTAATGAGCGGATTCTCTGATTATTAGTCATTTATGAGCCAATAGTGGCAAAGATACGGCATATTCGCTATACTGTATCCAGCTGTAAGTCGTCCGTTGTAAGTTTCAAGAATTATGTCAAACGACCTCTCCACTGTCCGACACTCACTCGCACATATCCTCGCGATGGCTATCCTCAAGCGCGACCCGGACGCCGTGCTCGGCACCGGCCCTGCGACCGAGGACGGATTTTTTTATGACATCCTCTTCTCGGAAGGGAAAGGCGTCTCTCCCGACGATTTCAAGTCGATCGTCGACGACATGCGCGCGATCGTGAAGCGGAAACTCCCGTTTGTACAGAGAACCGTTTCACCGGACGAGGCACGCGAGCACTTCAAGAACAATCCTTTCAAGCTCGAGATCATACGTGAAGCCGAAGCGCGAGGTGAAGCGATCACTGTCTTCGAGACGGGCGACTTCGTCGACCTGTGTGCCGGACCACACGTCGAGAACACGGGCGACATCGATCTTCTGTCCTTCTCACTCAAGGGTCTTGCCGGCGCGTACTGGCGTGGCGATGAGAAGAGTCCGATGCTCGTCCGCGTCTCGGGATTCGCCTTCGAGAACAAGGCCGCCCTCGTCGCACATCTCGCCTTACTCGAAGAAGCCAAGAAGCGCGATCATCGTAAACTTGGAAAGGAGCTCAATCTTTTCACCGTCTCCCCGCTCGTCGGTGCAGGCCTTCCGCTCCTGCAGCCCAAGGGCATGATCATCCGTCAGAAGATCGAGGAGCTCCTGTGGACACTGCACGAGGACAAGGGATACTCGCGCGTCTGGACCCCGCATATCGCCAAAGAGGAACTTTACATCATGTCCGGGCACGCGGCTAAATTCGGCGACGAGCTCTTCCGCGTTTCGGGCAAGGAGGAGCAGTTCATCATGAAGCCGATGAACTGCCCGCACCACATGCAGATCTTCGCGGACAACCGCTTCTCATATCGCGATCTCCCGGTCCGCTATTTCGAACCGGCGACCGTGTATCGTGACGAGAAGTCCGGCCAGCTCGGCGGTCTCACGCGCGTGCGTGCCATCACCCAAGACGACGGACACCTCTTCTGTCGCGTCTCACAGATCAAGGAAGAAGTCTCGACCATCGTCTCGATCATCCGGGAATTTTACACGATTTTCGGTATGATGGACGGGTACTGGGTCTCGCTCTCGGTCCGTGGCGAGGACAAGACAAAGTACCTCGGGAGCGACGACGCCTGGGACAAGGCGGAAGCCGCGCTCGAGAACGCCGCCAAGGAAAATGGCCTCAATTACCGGCGCGTCGAGGGCGAGGCCGCCTTCTACGGACCTAAGCTCGACTTCATGTTCAAGGACGCCATCGGTCGGCAGTGGCAACTCGCCACCATCCAGTGCGACTTCAATCTACCCGAGCGTTTCGACCTTTCATTCACGAACGAAGAAGGCGTCTCGGAACGACCGGTCGTCATTCATCGCGCCATTTCGGGCTCGCTCGAACGCTTCATGGGCATCATGATCGAACACTATGCCGGCGCGTTCCCTTTCTGGCTGTCCCCCATCCAAGTCGACGTCCTGCCGATCGGCGAGGCTCATCAGGCATACGGCGCCGAAGTCACCGCACTCCTCAAGAAGGCCGGCATCCGCGCCGAGCTCCATGCCGAGAACGAATCCCTCGGCAAGCGCATCCGCAATGCCAAGGTCGGCAAGGTGCCATATTGTATCGTACTTGGCGACGCGGAAGTCACGAACCGGACCGTCACCCTCGAAAGCCGCACCGACGGCAAAATCGGCGAGCTCTCCCACGACGACCTCCTCGCGCGATTTTCAAAGGAAAACGTCCCGGGAGCCTGACATCCACACATACCAAAAGAAGTCGTAGAGACAGACTGTTCTCGTCTCTACCGTATATACCAAAAAATCGGAAAGACGATACCGATTATTTGACCCCGGTCACGAACTCAAGAAAGTTTTCCCGATTTACAATCGCAAATTCCGATTCGCCGTAGGTCTCGAAAAACTTCAGGGGGCGTCTTGCCGAGCCTTTTCCATACTTGAACTCATAGGCGCGATATGTCCCGCCTTCATCCTCGATATAGTCGATCTCGCTGCCTGTATAGGCACGCCAAAAATAGCTTGTCGCCAGTATCTCCTTATAACGGATCTTTTTCGTCCGTTCCAGTACCAGGAAATTCTCGAACAACGCACCTTGATCATTCCGATTCTCGAGCGGATTAAGATTATCGATCAGCACGTTCCGAATACCGAGATCGCAGAAATATATCTTGTCTTTCTTGGCAATTTCCGCCCGTGGATTTTTCGCGAGTGCAGACAAGCGGAAAATGACGAATGATTGCTCCAACAGATCGAGATATCGTCGCACGGTCGCGCTCCCCATATCCAACGTATTGGCTAATTCGTTGATGGAAACTTCCTGACCGATCTGGAAAGCAAGCAGCTTGAGCAACTTATATATCTTTTCCGACTTCCGGACCGAATCAAGCTCCAGTATGTCCTTGTAGAGATACGAGGTGGCAATCTCTTCCAACAGTTTCCGTTTGTCATTCACATTCTCAGTGGAAAACACTTCCGGATACGCCCCTTGAACCAGTGAGGATTCCAGGAGTCCGTTCAATTCGAAATCGTTCCTACTCTCGGAAAGTTCCAGGAATGACAAAGGATAGAGCGTATAGGTCCACGTCCTGCCGGTCAACGGCTCCTTGATCTTATTCGCCAATTCGAAAGATGATGATCCGGTCACGATAATTTTTAAACCTTTCATTCCATCTGCCAATATCTTCAAATTGATACCGATATTCTCGATGCGTTGCGCCTCATCGATGAACAGCAGTTCATATCCGCTCACGAGAGATTTCATCTTATCGAGATCCCGACTACCAAGCACGTCGGTATATTTCTTCTCATCCGCGTTGATACGCAATGTTTTCAGGCCGAGTCGATCAATAATCTGATTGGCCAGAGTCGTTTTTCCGACCTGCCTGGCACCATAAATAATAACGATCTTGTCGCTCGTCGTCATTTTACTTATAATTGGCTCCAAAAGAGCTCTTTTAATCATTTCTGCCATATTGTATTATCGCTATTTATTACTCTATACTTTCTTTTTTAGCGTTAATATCAGCATATAGTATTCTTGACTCTCTGTCAATAATCGCATTATCAAGCGTTTGTTTACATCTTTCATGAAAAGAATGCTTTGAAAACATGCGCTTCAGGTATACAACATGGACATCACGAACCGGACCGTCACCTTCGAGAGCCGTGCCGATGGAAAAATCGGCGAACTCTCCCACGACGATCTCCTCTCCCGTTTTACTGGTGAAAACGTCCCGGGAAGCCTAGCCCTTCAATCAATCCGGCATAATAAAACCGCCAGGCGCATGCTTGGCGGTTTTTATAACCGGACTATCTCCCTGTTTTCATTATCCGTATCAAATCCCCGTTACTTGTTATCTGTTCACTATTCTCTCTATCACTTGCTCCCCGTCACGAACGGGAACGCGTCGAGCAGTTCGCCGGAATAGTAGAACTCATAGCCGAGCGAGCCGAAGCTGTACTTGGCATCTCCCACATTGATCTCGCTACCACCGACTTTCGGATTCGGATTCGGTTTGGACTGTGGGAAGCCGACATTGAAGAGCGTCGTGGCGATTTCCGGCCGGTACTTGATATCATATCCGGCATGTTCCCACTGAGAAAGCATCTGCTTCAGATACAGTCCGCCATAGAGATAGGAATAGTAATGATTTCCGTTTTCATCCGTCAACCGCCCGTAGCGCTCCGTCGCGACATCCGTCCCGGCTGGAAAATCAAGCACATGCGCACGGTCGGACCCAAGATAATACGGCGAGGACGGATCGGACAAGTGCGCCTCCGTCTCGATAGCGGTCGCTTCCTTCACGCCCATGACCCCAAGCGAGATCTTGTTCGCGTTCCCAAGGATCTTCAGGGGCTCAAAGACCTTCTTAAAGAGTTCGCGCTGGGAATGGAACAACCGGACCTGCTCGACGATCGCGCACGAGACGAGGAGCCGCGGTTCCACGCCCGCGAGCGCGGCGGCACGGTCGATCGCATCCTTATCCTTCACGATGGCGGAGCGGATCGCCACCCACTCCTCGTCGTTCATCCATGGGAACAGATTCGCGCCCGAGGCGGAAGCGAGCGACGCCTGAAGGGATGATTCGTTCGGTATGGTTGCCAAGGATCCCTGACACTCGTGGAAGGGATCGGCGTGGCCCGCTCCCTCGAGCCGGATTTTCGTGGCCAGAAGCATCTTGGCGACCAGCGCGTCCGAACCGGTCGATGTCATGACCGACAGTATGTCCTTCGCATTCACCGGCGCATACCGCGAGACGACGCCGATCGCGCACAGATTCCCCGCCCGCAGTTCCTTCGCATGCGAAAGGTCGGCCAATTTCCGATCGAGTGTAGCGAAGGAATCGGACGATCCGGAAACAGCCGTTCCCGATTTCTCCGTCGTGGCACCAAGAACGGATGTTCCGTACTCCGTGCTCTTCGGATCGATCGTGCCCTTCACGTCCGTCAGGTGCAGGCGGATGGCAAAAAAACCACCGACCAGGACAAGTCCCGCGACGGCGAAGATATGGACGAAGACGAGATAGGTGATAACGAGTCCGCGACGCATCGGAAGTTGATTCTGATGTTACCGTACCAGTATAGCATGATTAAGATACAAAAAATCCGGACCAGGAACTTCCCGATCCGGATCGTACCAAACGACAACAATTACTTGATCGACAGGAGCTCGACATCGAAAATGAGCGTGGCGTTCGGCGGAATGGAACCCTGGCCACTTGCGCCATAGCCAAGGGATGCCGGGATCGTCAGCCTCCGCTTCTCCCCGACTTTCATATCGAGCAATCCCTGATCCCACCCCTTGATCACCATTCCTTGTCCGATCGTAAACGAGAACGGCGTCCGTCCGGGATTCAGACTCGAATCGAACTTTGTCCCGTCCGTAAGTGTCCCCGTATAATTCACCGTAATCGTATCGCCGTCTTTCGTTACCTGCGTTCCCGTCCCCTCCGCCGTCTTCTCGATCTTTAATTCGGTAGCCATAGCGTTCGTGTCGTTAGTTGATGCCGTCGTTCCCTGACTTCCATTAGCCGATCCGGATGGGTCGCTTCCGGACGACTGCCGAGCGGCCTGTCCGCTCGACCCGCTCCCACTGCTAGCCGGTACCCGATTGTCCTGCCCGACATCCGCCGCCCCGGTCGTACCGGCGCTTCCCGACGCGGCCCCGAGTGACCGAGCCGACTTCCCGTCCGTCTTCACGTCGATCGCTGACCCGGTAGCCCGCGACTTATCCGGAAACAACCGGTCCTTCCCCGGCGTTCCGATCAGGAACCAGACCACCAACACAAACGCGACCACCCCCAACCCGAGAAACAGTTTATTCATACGGTTTCATTTAAGATAACGAGATAACCACGAAAAACAGTATAGCATGAGATCTTCTCCTTGAAAATGAATCACCTCGGGGCAGAGCCCCGAGGTATCAGAGGCTCCGTTCAAGGATT
>JBAXFX010000071.1:0-4899 GCA_037139695.1 Candidatus Moraniibacteriota bacterium
GTTTGTAGCCGAAATTTTCGGATTTCAGCCGGCAAGCGGATTTTTTGCCTTATATGGGCGTTGAGATTTGAGATAGATACTTAGGGACTTTACGAATCTTATGGACTCTCATCCGGACGCCTACATTCTTCTCGGGCCACCGGGAAGCGGGAAGAGCACGCAGGCCGATCTGTTCGGCCGGGAGTTCGGTGCGGCGCACATCGATATGGGCGCGGCTCTGCGGGCCTCCGCCGCGGAACGTACTCCTTTCGGCGAGGCGCTGTCCGACATCATCAATAAGCGCCGGGAACTCGTTCCGGACGGCATCGTCCGGTCGATTCTTGAGAACGAATTGCATAAGGTCGGTCCGTCACGTCCGGTTGTCATCGATGGTGCTCCTCGGCGGGAAAGTCAGATTCAGGCCGTTCTTTCGGCGATTACCGGATCGGGTCGCGAACTGCGGAAAGCGGTTCTCATAGACCTTTCGGAGGAGGGTTCTATCGCGCGTATCTCGAAGCGGTTCTCGTGCGGGTCGTGCGGCAGGAAACTGATTCTTGGTGCCAGCCTTTCTTCGGAAACAGCCGTGTGTCCATCTTGTGGCGGGGCCGTGTCCCGTCGGGAGGACGATACGGAAGCGGGCGTACGAAAGCGGTATCGGATTTTTCTGGAGGAGACCCTTCCGGTCATCGCGTATTTCGAGGGACGTGGCGAACTGCTCCGTGTCTCGGGCGACCGGAGCGCGGACGGGATTTTTTCGGAAATTATGACCGACTTTGGGAACAAATGATTCCTGTTCGAAGAATATGTCACTTATGAATGAACATATCAAGACCGATTTTGAACTTGAGAACCTTCGTGAATCGGGGGCCCGGCTTGCCATGGTCATGGAGGAACTCTTGTCGTTTTCCGTGCCTGGCATATCGACGCTTGCCATCGGAAATCTGGCAGACGAGTTGATCCGCAAACAGGGCGGCATACCGGTCTTCAAAGGCTATGGCGCGGAATGGGGAAAGCCGTTTCCCGCCGCGGTCTGCGTGTCGCTCAACGACGAGGTCGTGCATGGGATACCGTCTCCCGATCGTATCCTGAAGGAAGGCGACTTGCTGAAGCTTGACTTGGGAATGATGTTTCAGGGCATGGTCTCGGATATGGCCCGGACCAAGGCTATCGGAACGGTTTCTTCCGAGGCGATGCGGCTGTTGGTCGCTACCCGTGAGGCACTTGATAGCGGGATTGCGAAGGTTCGTTCAGGGGCACGACTGTCCGACTATGCAGGCGCGGTGGAGCGTCGTATCAAACGGGACGGGTTCTCGGTGGTACGCGATCTGGTCGGTCACGGCGTTGGGCGCGAACTTCACGAGGAGCCGCAAATTCCGAATTATACCGGTTCCGGTCTCCCGGATTTCTCCTTCCGGAAGGGGATGACGGTCGCGCTCGAACCGATGGTGAATGCGGGCGGTCACGCGATCCGGATCGCGAAGGACGGGTGGACCTATGTCACGCGCGACAAGAGCCTCTCGGCGCACTTCGAGGACACGGTCATCGTGACGGAGCGGGGAACGGAAATCGTGACGAGACTACGATAGTCGCAAGTCGAAAGTTAAAAGGCGACTTACGACTTAGTATCTATCTCAAATCTCACCGCGATAATAAGCCAAAAAATTCGCTTGCCGGCTGAAATCCGAAAATTTCGGCTACAAACCATTCAAAACTCGTCAGGTTACGACAGTAGCCTTCTCTCCTTTTTCATGGTTTTTCACCCAGAGGGTGACCAACCTCTGGTTGGCGCTCCAACGAAATTTTCGGATTTACAGCTCGACATGAGATTTGAGATAGATACTTACAACGGCGGGAAAAAGATTTTGATATGCAAGAAGACTTCGGTAAAAACTATCTCGGGATTGATTGGGGTATGTCCAAGGTTGGCATCGCATTCGCCGACGCGGAGACGCGAATGGCGTTTTCCGTATGCGTTTTGAAAAACGATAAGACACTCTTTTTTCGCTTGGAAGAGCTCTTTTCCGAGCGCGAAATCGGCACGGTGGTCATCGGTATCCCTGGCCATACGAGTCGTTCGGGCGAGGTATATGAAGGGGAAAAGTTTGGCGAAGTGATAACAAGAAAACATCCTTCGATTCATGTCGGATATCAAGACGAGATGTTCACGACGAAGATGGCCTCGGCGAACCTGCGTGAGCGCGGTATCAGGAACATAGCCCGCTTCGACGATCAGGAAGCGGCGCGAATCATCTTGCAGGAATGGCTGGACGGGAATAAGTGAGCAGATAACAATAAGCAGGACAGCATTGGATGGGAGGCGGGGAAACAGGAAAGGATCGGAATAAAAAACGGGACCGACACGGCCCGTTTTTCTTTGCCTGCGAACTGCCTTTGTTTCCGGCTTCGTCGGCAAGTCATTGCTATCCGTTTACAACAGATCTTCACGTCCCTGCCTCTTCAGTTCCGCGATGAGGGTCTTGATATCGGCGGCACGGTCGCGGCGGGTGACCAGGAGGGCATCGTCGGTATCGACGATGACAAGGTCGTCGACGCCGAAGACGGCGATAGTTCGGTTTTCACTGCCGTAGACGAGATTACCCGAGCTTTCGAGTTCGACGGTCCGGCCGAGTCCGAAGCTTTTTTCCCCGTTGCGATGCGCGAGGAAGTCGAAGAGCGACCCCCAGGTGCCGATGTCGCTCCACTGGATAGGCGATGGGATGACGATGCGTGACATCGTGGGAAGTTTCTCCACGATGATCGGTTCGATGGCCTCGTTTTCAGCCTTCGCATACGACGCTTCTATCGGGGCGCCACTTTTGATTTCCTGCAGGATGTCCGAGAGGTCTGGCGAGTGTTCGGCTATCCAGCCAAGCATGCTTTCCGCCGAGAAGATGAAATATCCGGCATTCCAAAGATATTGCCAGTCGGCGAGGTAGGTCTCTGCCGTCTTCCGGTCAGGTTTTTCCTTGAAGGCATCGACGAAAAAGATACGTTCCGATCCCGTGTTATCGCCGAATTCCTCGCCCATGCGGATATAGCCGAGGCCGGTATCGGCGACCGTCGGGTTGATGCCGATAACCGCGAGCTTGTCGGGGTTCTTTGTGATTGTCTCCATGGCCAGACGGAGTGACGAGACGAACGCTTCGCCGTTCTCGATAGCATGATCGGACGCGATGGTAGCGATGGTCGCGCCGGGGAGCCTCGTCTCGAGCAGCGTCGCGATGAGACCGATCGCCGGACCCGTTCCTTTTTGTGACGGTTCGAGCAAGAGCCGGTCTTCGGTGATGCCCGGCAACAAATCGAGTATGCGGTCTCGGTATTTTTCCACGCTGGAGACAAAGATCCGATCGGCCGGAACGATGTGCCTCGCCCGGTCGTAGGTTTCCTCGAGCAGAGTCTTGTCCGAGACGAACGATTGGAACTGTTTGGGCGTATTCTTTCGCGAGAGCGGCCAGAGACGAGTTCCCGATCCGCCGGCCATGATGACGATGGCAAGATTCTCACTGCGTGTTTCCATAGTGATTCCGGTTATGTTTCACGGATACAGCATACGACGAACGGCCTTCCGGTACAAGTTAGTATCTATCTCAAATCTCATGTCGAGCTGTAAATCCGAAAATTTCGATAGGAGCGCCAACCAGAGGTTGGTCACCCTCTGGGTGAAAAATCATGAAAAATGAGGACGGGTATCCGAAGGAGATGAGGATCCCGCTGTCGTAACCTGACGATTTTTGAATGATTTGTAGCCGAAATTTTCGGATTTCAGCCGGCAAGCGGATTTTTTTCCTTATATAGGCGTTGAGATTTGAGATAGATACTTAGGGGAGGAGCTTACCCTGTGCCAATCGGTATGGTTCGAAATCAGCGGCGTACGCTTATCGGATTTTTGGAAAATGATTTTTTATGATATGATAATGGGGATTCATTTCTGATCACTTCCTAGTATGGATTTCTCATGGTTTCGGAATATCTTTTCTCGTGGTAGTGGCATAGCCGACCGTCCCCGTCGTCGGATCGTGTTGACGGTGGTTCTTTCTGTCGCGGTCTTGATCGTGGGCGGTGTTTTTTCGTGGATCCGTTCGCGTCAGCCGGCTCCTGCCGGCCCGACCGAGTCCGCTCCCGTCATCGTGACGACGAGCCCTTCCGATCCGGCTCCCGATTCCACTCCTACCGATCCCGCCGCCGATCCGACACCGGCCGTTCAGGCGACACCGACGCTGGAAGCCGGTACAACCGCCCCATATAAGAGTGAGAATTTCCGGGTCGGCGACATCGCGGTCGGTGGTGATATGACGCTTTCTGTCTCGGACGCGAATCCCGCCCCACTTGCGATCGGATCCGTACGTGGCGAGGCATTTACCGCGACGGGAAAAAACGGTTCCAAGCTGGTCATCACCTGGGAAACGAACAAGCCGGCCCGGTCGGAGATCTCGTATGGCAAGGGTATCGGCCAGGCCGAAGCCGTCATCGACGAATCACAGTACGGAACGACACATAGCGTCATCATCCCGGACGTCACGCCGGCATCGACGTATGTGTACGTGATTTCCGTCAAGGATAAGTGGGGTGGCGTCGCGCAGTCAAACCCGTACGCGGTCTATACCGGTGCCAAGGTTGTCTCACTCTTCGAGCTTATCGCCGGCGCGGTCGGCGACGTATTCGGTTGGGCGGTTAAGAAGTCCTGATTCTTTTGTATACAGGCATCACCACTTCTTCCTTCGGATGAGGTGGTGATTTTTTTTATCCGTTTTTCCGCGACTACATTCCGAAACCGGCGTCCCTGTTCCCATCTCTCCCCTCTGGGAGCGGCTTGCCACGCGTATGCCGTGGGCGAGGTGAGGGTTGGTGACTTTTCTGGTTCTGTCGCTCGCAAGCGACAGAACTGGATTGCTTCGTCGAAGACTCCTCGCAAAGACGGAA
>JBAXFX010000072.1:0-4633 GCA_037139695.1 Candidatus Moraniibacteriota bacterium
CCCTTAGGATAAGGGGAGAGAACGTTCTTTTTTCGCTTGTACTGTAATCGATATCCCACTTTCGGAAAGGGGGATTGCCCTCTCCAAAAAAGAGAGGGCAAGGGGGATTTCTGACTGCGGATTGAGCATTTTTTACTTGTAAAAATAAAAACCACCCGTCGGGGTGGTTTTGCGTTGGTCTGGAGTACGGGGTGCGAGAGGCTGATATGCTTCAATCGAATGTGGTCCGAGGCACTCGAAATCGCTTAGGAAGGGACCTTTTTATGGGATCGCTTGCGGCGGGTTCTTTTCTCGATGATTTTTGTAATCGCGTCCGGGTTCTCTAGGAATGTTTTTTCAACAAACCGGGGGTTGACTGCATGATAGGCTTTCCTACGTCCTTTTTTTGTTATGTACACGAAACGATATGCGAGAAGCGCAGGGAGGACGCGATATGTCGACGGTTGATAAATGCCTAGCTTTTTGCTGATATGTGTCGAACCCATCGGTCCCTCTTGTCGCAACAACAAATAAACCGCGTCGGCGTACTTAGGCATTCCGAGATGCTCGAAGATTTTCTGTATATCCATACCCTGACTGTACAAAAGTCAGCCTATTTCGTCAATAGGGTATCTTGCGCACTGGGATTGAAAGATGGTTGGGTTGACAATTCTTGAAAAATAAGCCATCTTATGGCCGACGAATAAGTACTCTTAACATTGCAAATCTGTAGAAAAGGAGGCTTTTATGTGGGATCCATATGCTGAATTCGAATCAGCGAGGCTTTCGAACGGTCTGACGGTGTATTCGGCACACTGGCCGGGACGTCCATGGGAATCCGTAGGATGTTTGGTTCATAGCGGAGCCGAGCACGATCCGGTCGGCCTGGAAGGACTGGCGCACTTTGTCGAGCATGCGGTCTCTCAAAATGCCGGCATCGCGAAAAATGAGCTGAAAAAATTTTTTAAGGACTGTGGCGGGATGGCTAACCTCGGTATTACCGGCTATCCGTACACGCAGTACTTGTTCTTTGTTCCGATGGACAGGAGGGTTATCGCGAGCGCCTTCTCGATTTTCGGCCGGATGCTCCTCACGTCCGAACTTGAAAGGCAGATCGAACATGAACGTGAGGTCATTATCGGTGAGTTTAATCAGCGCTATCCTATCAGGCTTGGTTTTGACCTGAGTATGCGTAAACAAAGGGCCTTGTATGAGGGTTATTGGCTTGAGAGATTCGTTCGGCCACTCGGAAATCCGGAATCGGTCGGTCGGATAGCGGCGCATGACCTGCAGTCTTACTACGATGCACACTACACGCCGGCGAATATGAGCGTGGTTGCGGTCGGCGGTATGCGGCTCCCGGAACTTCTTGAATCGTTGTCCGAAAGCGTTTTTTCGATCGATAAGAAGGGGGTTCGGACGCCGGTTCCGGAAGTGGCGACCGGTTTCGCATTGCCCGCCGAATTCCGCCATGTCCTTGAGATGTCGGAGCATATCAAGGCTCCGCTTCAGGCAGGTTCGTATTCCAGCACGGCCAAGATTTCGGGCGATATCAACGGGTACACGGTTCGTATCATGAAACAGATGCTCAGCGAAACGTTGAACGAAGAGGTGCGGGAAAAACGTGCTTGGACGTACGACATCGACATTTCCCAACATGACTTCCGACGCTTTCATGAATTTTCGATATACTGCGGGGCGTTCGAACTCAGGGCTATCGACGATATCGAGGAAGTCATCGAGGACTGTATCATTTCGATAGGAAATCGTGAGGATCTATTCGAGCGAGTCAAGCGCAATATACTTGCCAGTAACCTCATGATCGATATGACGGGCCAAGGTATCCGTAATAACGCGCTTGATGATCTGGCCGATTATCAGCGGATTATTTCACTTGCGGAAAACGGAAGAGAATTTGAACGTGTGACGATGAACGATATCCGGAACGCTCTCCAATGGCTCGTACCGGAGCGGAGGTGGACGCTCATCACGCGACCATGACCGTTGTCGGTACAATGGAACGGCTGAACTAATTATAAGTTCAGCCGTTTTTTCTTTTAAATATCGCCTTGTGCCTTGTGTTCGTGATACAATGCCTCTCGTAAAGAACAGGGAAATGATATGTGTCCGTTCCTATTGCCGGGATAAGATGTTCGAAGAAAGGGAAGAGGCTATTTCTGATTCATATTCAAACAGTGTTCTATGACTGAGGGACACCGGATACCGTTTTATCCGCAACATTGGGATTTGGACCAGTGGGCGGAAATGGGATTCAAGGATCGCGAAGAAGCGGAATACTGGCAAGAATCGAGCTGCGGGATTTTGTGTCTTCGTATGGCCCTGGAAGGGCTGGGGATAGTTCCGAACGTGCCGATCATCGATTTGGCGCGTACCGGGGTGGGGATGGGCGCTTATACGCATGAGAAAGGATGGTCGCATGACGGTCTTTGCCGTTTGGCGGAACACTACGGAGCTGAGGCAGTCTCGAAGGGAACGCTTTCAACGGACGACTTGAAGAGGTTTCTGGATATGGGTCGGCTCCCGATCGTTTCCATAAAGTGGGCGTTTCGAGACGTGAAAACCGTTCGTGAGCGATTGTTGTTCTGGAAAAGATTCGGAGGACACTTGGCGCTCCTTATCGGGTACGACGAGACGGGGTTTATCGTTCATCACACTTCGATTCGGAAAGAGTATAACTGGGACGCCAGGCATCTGTCATTTTCCGATTTTGAACGCGGATCCACCGGCCGGACGGTGATGGTCGGTCGCTAGTTCATCTGCATGCCTCCTTTTTATATGCATTTTGATAACAGGGTCGGTCTTTTTGATGGCAGGCTGTTTTGGTGATAGAGTGCGGAAGAGAATAATCCTTTTGAATATATGAGTATGGAACAGGAGCACGTTCCCCATCCGCGCATCGCTGAGCGCGCAAAGACCGGTCCGCACCTGACCCGTGACGAACATGTCGGGTTCAACGGCTGGCTTGCGGTTCATATCACGAACATGGTGAGTACGATGTGGTGTGCATATATCTTTGCCGCGATTGCGCTCATCAGCCTGCCCTCGGCCATCCAGGGTGGGACGGCCGCACTCATCTCGTGGATCGCACAGACGTTCCTCCAGCTGGTCCTCCTCTCGGTGATCATGGTAGGGCAGAAGGTCGCCGCCGCCGCGTCCGACAAGCAGGCGCTTCAGACCTTCAAGGACACCGAAGCGCTTCTTAAGATCCAGGATGACATCCATCGGCTAATCGAGGTCAACAACGCCCAGACGGAGGAGATCCACTCGTATATCGTGAAGAAGGATGGTGGTACTGCGTGATGAAATCAGCATCTTATTTCCATAAAACCCTCTCTCAGAGGGTTTTTTCGTATGCACATGACAATGAAAACGTGATAGAATCCGTCTATGAATACGCGGACATACGGAATCGTTGGATATATCGCCATGATGGCCACCGTAGTTCTTGTGGGCGCATTTTTTTTGTGGACGAACGGAGCGACTGTTGGGAAGAACGATGATACTGCGAAAGTTTCTGAAAACGGAGTTGCAGCAGGAGTCATCCCGAATACGTCGACAGGGCCGGAAAATCGGAAATTCTTCGTTTCGGGATGGCTGCCGTACTGGGCGAAGGAGGCAGGTGCCGCATCGCTTCGGGGGAATATGAATACTTTCACCGAAATCAATCCGTTCGCGTACGGCGTGAATGTCGACGGGACGCTTGTCGACACGATGCAACTGGGCATGGCTCCTTGGCCCGAACTGATCGCGGATGCGGACAGAGCGGACGTGCGTATCGTTCCGACGATACTGTGGGGTGACGCGGTTGCGATGCACCGGATCTTCTCGGACGAAACGCTTTCCGATCGCCATATTGCCTCGATCGTCGCGATGCTTGATTATCACGGGTTTTCTGGCGTGGATATCGACTACGAGGGCAAGGATATCGCTGATCGGGACGGATTTTCCTCATTTCTCACGAAACTGCACGAGAAATTGTCGGCTGACGGCGGAAAAACACTGAACTGTACGGTCGAGGCCAGGACGCAGGACACTCCGCCGGATGGATTCACAGGAACGAGGGCGATGAGCTACGCAAACGACTATGCCGTGCTCGATCGGGTCTGTGATACCGTGCGTGTCATGGCGTATGATCAGGTGCTTCAGGTTCATCGCGCGAATACGTTCACGGCGTCCAATCCGATTCCGACGGCTCCGAATGCCGATAGCCGGTGGGCGGAAGAAGTCGTGCGATACGCGCTTCGATACGTTTCGCCAGACAAGCTGATCCTCGGTGTCCCGACCTATGGCTGGGAATTCCGTGTCGAGAAAATATCCGACGGGTATCGATATGCCAGAGTGAAAAGTATCAGCTATCCCGACGCGATAGTAGAGGCTCGTTCAGCCGATATCACGCCGACGCGGACCGAAGGAGGTGAGCTTTCCTTTACGTATCAAGCCTCGGACGGAACTCATATCGTGACGGTCGATGATGCGGAATCGGTACGAAACAAGATCGATATCGCGAAAAAATTGCATCTTAAGGGAATCAGCCTGTTCAAGATCGACGGTCTGACCGACCCGAAGCTCTTTGATGTCCTAAGTATCTATCTCAAATCTCAACGCCTATATAAGGCAAAAAATCCGCTTGCCG
>JBAXFX010000073.1:0-4604 GCA_037139695.1 Candidatus Moraniibacteriota bacterium
CCGACAATTACCAACATATCACTAACAATCGAACTCGGACAGGCGCGCGCCTTTCACCCAGAGGGTGACCAGCCTCTGGCTGGCAACCACTCGGCCACCTCTCCAATAGTAACTGACGACTGACAACGAACAACTGACAATACTAACTTCGGCACCCCTCACCTTCGAAGACTCAGGAGCTCCCCTCGGAAAGGGGAGCGGACCGTCGTCGATAAAATTCGGGTTGTTCCCATTTCTCCCATTTGAACCCCTTTTCTCCCCTAAGAATCAAGCCTACCGTATTTCCCGGATTCCGACAAGTCGCATCATGTCGCGCTCGCCAGGAATGCGCCCGAGGAAGACGACCGTCTTGTCGCCCGCAGTCAAGCTCCCGTCTTCCTTGGCCAGGCCGACCATACGGTCGATGAAGGTGTCGAGGTGCGCATCCCCCTCGAAAAGGTATGGTTTTGCGCCCCAGACAAGGGCGAGCCGATCATAGGTCCGACGGTCGTTCGTCGCGACCAGTATGCCGGTATCCGGCCGGAAGTGTGAGGCGAGCTTCGCGGTATAGCCGCTTGTGGACAAAAGAAGGATCGCTCTGGTTTCGAAGCTCTTGGCAAGTTCGTACACGCTCCGGATGAGCGCGACGTACTCGGAATGGATATAGAGGTCGAGCGCTCCGAATACGTCGTCGAATGGTGATTCCTCGGTCTTGGTGATGATCTCGCGCATCATGGCGACAGTCTCCACCGGATACTTGCCCATGGCCGACTCCTCGGAAAGCATCACCGCATCGGCATGGTCGACGACCGCGTTCGTCACGTCACTCACCTCGGCCCGCGTCGGGATCGGTGATTCCGTCATGCTTTTCATCATCTGTGTGGCAACGATGACCGGCTTCACCGCCATAAGACTCTTATGGATGATTTCCTTCTGTAAAAGGGTCACCTCGGACTCCGGCATCTCGATACCAAGGTCACCACGCGCCACCATGACCGCATCCGTCGCTTTGATGATCTCGTCTATGTTCTTGATCGCCTCCTTGCGTTCGATCTTGGAGACGATATCGGGCAGCCGTGCACCTTCCGGCAGTTCGGCCCGCATGGCCTCGCGGGCGCTTTCGATATCCGCCGCGGAACCGACGAACGAGAGTCCGACGAAATCCACTCCCTCTTTCAGTACGAATGAGAGGTCTTTACGGTCCTTGGTGGAAAGAATCGGGAGGTCGAGCTTGGAATCCGGCAGATTGACACCCTTTCGTGGTCGTATGAGTCCATCCGTCTCCATCATCGCGATTGCGGCGCTATTCTCCCGGCCGGTGACGGTCAGACGGATCGTGCCGTCCTCGATCAGAACCTGATGTCCTACTTCGAGCGGGTCGGAAATGCCGGCGATATCAAGGAAAAGCGTAGGCACGTCGGAATCGGGAAGCTTCTCTTTATGAGAAATGTCACTCACACGGACCGACTGACCTGCCACAACGGGAATCTCGGATTCGTTCCCGATACGGATGCGTGGCCCCTGCAGATCAGCCAGGATACCGATCGGTTGCCTAAGTTCCAGGGAAATCTCACGGACACGGTTGATAACCTTGCGGTGCCAGGCATGCTCATTATGCGAAAAGTTGAGCCGGACGACGTTCATTCCCGCCTCCGCAAGCGCCCTGAGCACTTCTTTGGACTCCGATGCCGGGCCGATAGTCGTCACGATCTTGGTATTTTTCATAGTCGTCGTATTCTAGAATCGGAATATCCAAAAGATTTTTCCTTTTTCATTTTACATTTTTCACTTCCTCATTATAGACTGCCAAGGACAAAAAGAAAACGCCGCGACAGGAGTCACGACGTTCTCTAGAAATGAACACTACTAGTTCACGTACTTCTCCTTGACCTGGAACAGGATATACCAGCCGATGACGGCACCGATCACTCCTCCGACGATATCGAAGGAAACGATATTACCGAGAACGCTGACGATGGTCGCATAGAAGGCGAAGGTCCATCCTTTCTTCGAGCGGGCGAACAATCCCGGAACGGCAATCAACTCCAAGATAAGTGAGATGGCCGCGAAAATAGCGGAAAGAAACGCCGTCACACCATAGTGGGCGCCAAGGAACGCCATCGGGGCAAGGAGTGCCGTCAGTCCGATTGCTCCGAAAATGAGTGGCAGACCCATGACCGCGAAAATGAGCGTAATGTACGGGGAAATCTTGACGATGAGTTCCTTTCCATCTTCCGGAATCGTGAACGGAGCCTTCTTCACCAGATACTCGTCGAGCATCGACTCGAGCTGAGCGAGCGCATTTTTTGTATCCGTCTTTTTTTCCTCGGTCTTTGGTGCTTCTGCCTTCGGTGCCACTTCGATCGGTTCTGACTTAATTTCGTCTGTCATATTCGTGTGATTACCAGATTATTCCTTCTTCCTCCAGCATACTCCCTTCTTCGATTTCACGCAAAATCTCCTCGGGTATGGGATTTCCCTGCGGGCTCACCCCCGGGTACCTCCACGCGCTTATGACTCTCAGAGAACAGTTACCGGTAAACAGACAACGGGAATCCCCTCTATCGAAATTTGAGTCCGATTCACCGTTTTTCACCTTTCGTTTTTCACTTTTCGCCTGAACAAACATCACCCAGATTTCCTGATTCCAGGTTTCCTTCCCGTCCCTGCGCCTCGTCGAGACCGGCTGCATAACCGCAATCGTATCCTTAGCAATCCCCTCTTCACGACGTTTCGGGTTCCGCATGACCGTCTTCACCCGCTGTGCCGACAGGCCATACTGCTTCATCTTGTACTCGGCATGGCGCGTGAAAAGAATACCCCCGCTCGACGTTTTCTTTTTTCCCTGCCGTTCCCGCGCCATCTTCAAAAAATCCTGATAGTTTGGCATAACACTCACTCACAACTCACAATTTACAACGAACGACCACGCTCTTCAATAGACTAATATGCAGGTGTTGTTAGTTGTAGGTTATCAGTTGTCAGTTCCCAAAAGCGCTGCGATACGCTCTTCGACCGGCGGATGGGTCATGAAGAGCTTGGCGATGCGGCGGCCCTTGAAGGGGTCGGCGATATAAAGGTGCGCGGTCGCGCGGTTCGCCTCGACCAACGGTTCCGGATCGGCCGAGATCTTGCGAAGCGCGGACGCAAGCCCTTCGGGATAGCGGGTCAGGAGCACGCCGGACGCGTCCGCGAGGAACTCGCGTTTGCGCGAGATAGCAAGCTGGATCAACATCGTCGCGATCGGTGCGAGGATGGAAAGGACGATGGCTAAAATAAAAAAGACGAGCTGCAACTGACCACCTTCATTATCGTCGCTCCGACGGCGACCGAACCAAAGCGAGTTTCGGAACCAGTCCGCCAAGAGCGCGATGAAGCCGACCAAAACGACGACGACTGTCGAGAGAAGCGTGTCACGATTACCGATATGCGAAAGTTCGTGTGCCGCCACGCCCTCGATCTCGGACTTCTCGAGTCGGTTCAAAAGGCCCGTCGTAAAACAGATGACCCCGTGTTCCGGATCCCGTCCGGTCGCGAAAGCGTTCATCGCCGTATCATCGATAACATAAATCCGTGGCATCGGCAGTCCGGCGGTAATCGACAGGTTTTCCACGATCCGAAACAGTTCCTTATCATCTTCCTGATTAATTGGCCGGGCATGACTCATCGACAGCACGATACTATCACTCCACCAGTACGAACCGAAGCTCATCAGGACCGAGAAGATCACCGCAATCGGAAGAATCCCCGGCGCATTGAGTGCGGTCGCGAACACGTATCCGATCCCGATAGCAATCACCAAAAACCCGGTCAAGTAGACCCAGGTCAGGCGGACATTGCGATCATAACTGGTATAGATGGATGGCATAACTTAGAAAAAAAGAAAAGGGGCGGACATCCGCCCCTCCTTTATACCGCAAACCGAAAGTATTTTCCAGTCAGAAGGAGGCTCAAAACGCCACTTCGACCGGCTTCTTCGCCGCCTCCTCGTCAAGCTCGAAAAAGTCACGCTTCGCGAAACCGAACGCAGGTGCCGCAAGGTTGGTCGGGAACACCTGAATCTGCGTATTAAAGTCGCGGACATTCGCATTGTAGAATCGGCGGGCGGACTGAATCTTATTCTCGGTATCAGACAGTTCCTGCTGAAGAGCGAGGAAATTCTGGTTCGCCTTGAGATCCGGATAGCTTTCCGCAACGGCGAACAAGCTCTTGAGCGTTCCGGAAAGGACGTTCTCCGCTTCGGCACGGTCTCCCGAATTTCCGGCCGACATCGCCCGTGTCCGAGCCTCCGTCACCTTCTCGAAGACACCACTCTCATGCGAGGCATAGCCTTTGACCGTGTTCACGAGATTCGGAATAAGGTCGTACCGGCGCTTGAGCTGGACATCGATATCACTCCAGGATTCGTCGGTCCGGTTCTTGAGCGTAATGAGGCGGTTATAGACGAGCACTCCCCACAAGGCCACCGCGAGCAAAACGAGTAGTATGATAATAAACATATATCTTGGTTCATTTACGGGTTACGTCCGTCGCCACCAGTATACCGAAAGAGTAGCCGGAAAGCAACCGCCAGTCTTATACACTACAGAATGAGCCCCAAATGAAATCCCATTCCTACGCAAAAT
>JBAXFX010000074.1:0-4343 GCA_037139695.1 Candidatus Moraniibacteriota bacterium
TGGTTGGCGCTCCTATCGAAATTTTCGGATTTACAGCTCGACATGAGATTTGAGAGAGATACTTAGTTTTTTCGGTGCCTATTGACATTTTATCCGATTGTGCTATTTTTAGTACGCAAAAATGTGTTGTTTACAATCAAAACATGGAGGAGCCCATGAAACCTTTACGACATGTCCATATTCTCGGTAGGCCATTTTTTCCGATCATGGAGAAAACTATCGAAACGGTACTGAGACGTCTTGGACAAAACGGTGAAACGAATATCCGGTACATCCAAAATCCAGATCTCGTACCCTCGTATTCCATGGGGAATATGGCGATGACGGACGAAGGGACACAATTAGCTTTTAGCATGCTTGCGAAGGAGGCGAATGAACACCTGTCTGGAATGAAGGCATCTCTTGGTGACCTGGACTCAAACGATCTTTTGGTGTTTGTGGGATCGATGCTCGCTCATGGCCGTTATAAGGATGTGGGTGAGGGCCGAGACTTTTTTGATGCGGTCGTTTCGATGAGCGGGGAAAATTCCTTGGTCGTGGAAGCTTATGCGTTCATGCGTCCCGACGATTCGAAACCGCGATTCGCGGTATTCCGTGAACATGTGCGGTTCAAAGACGACCTGACCCGTGAGATTGCTGAAAGCGCGTTCCTTCTTGATAGTAGGGATGTCAGAGTATTAATCCAGCAACCACCCGAGCCAAGTTTCAATATTGAAACCATGAAGGCGAAATGCATTCTGGAAGCGGTGGTTCGCGGAGACGTGTTTCTGGAATCTATTCCGGCAGAAACCATGTCCGAAGCGCTCATTTATGGTTTCATTGATATTTTTCGCGCGCATATCGGAGCGGTGTGTATGGTTGCAGAAACCTGTCAGTGTTCTTTGAATCAAATGCTTACGGCAGTGGCTTTCTCCGAGAGAAAAGTGTGAAAAGGAGAAAGCTTGTCAGGAGCGGTATCGACCATATGTCGGTATCGCTTTCTTTATTTTTTCCGAAGGCTAAACCTTCGGAGAAGGTTTAGCCTTCGGTCATGAAAAGAGATAGTGTATAAAGTCCATACAGTCAAAATGGTTTGTAAAAAAGCTGGAAACGAAAACCGAAAGAAAGCGAAGAACCGGGCTGGCGCCCGTTTTTTGTTCATATCGTAAAAGAGTATGTCCTGAAATACGCGGTCGTGTAGTATGGGAACTTTTGATGAATATTGGAGCATCTTTATATCAAGATAAGTATAGTGCGAAACAGAAAGAGATGAATGTGGATGCTTGACACGGAGCTTTCGCCTTGTGTAATTTTTTGATATCTTTGGAGAAGAGGAATAATCCGTGAATTATAGAGACTATGTTTGTTTTTAAGGGCGCAGAAACGCCGACGGTAAAGGTTGATACGTCGAAACCGGAGGAATCTGATATTCGTGCCGGGAGTGAGTCGGATCCGGAGTTGGAACCGGTGGAAAGGGAACTGCGGGAACAGGTTGCGAGAGCCGAAGCGCTCGTCGCTGAGTTCGGATCGCTTCCCGACGATGCTTTCGCACGGCAGGAAGTATCGAACCGGATCGGAAGGGCATTGTTTTCTTTTTTTGAAAACATGAAAACAATCAAACTTCCACAGGGTACCGGCGTTGCGACCGGCATGACTATCGGGGCATTACTGGGGGCGTTGAATCTTACGAACGTATCGGATTTTACATTGCTTGATTACGTGGATCATAAGGAAAGGCCGACGCAAAAAGAACTTGCGGAAATTGGGGAGCCTGCCGTGTCGAAGGTCGAGCAAACATTTGCCCCGGTTCGAGGGGTAATAAACGTGGGTGTGGGTGGCATATACGGTCTGCTTGCCGAAGGTGCTGTGACGGTTCTCTTGAAGATAGTCGAAGCTGTGAAGAAAAAGGAAGATATACCTCAGGAATCGGTATAGGATATGACCGATAATTCACATTTGTTATTTTGATTATGGCCACGCTTTCACAAGAGGAAATCCTCACACAGATCCGTCAGCTTGACTCGAACCTATCGAAGGAGGACAAGCTTACGTTGCTCCGTTCTCTCACGGAACTTCTCTCCGAGTTGAACTCCGCTATGGAGGATTCTATCTCTTCGGCAGGGAAATAAGTTCCGAGGTGTTACGGAGTGAGACTTTGAGAACGGCCTTCCGCGATGGTGGAGGGTCGTTCTTTCGTTTTATATCGTAAAAGAGCATGTCCTGAAATACACGGTCGTGTAGTATGGGATAGAGTTGTCACGAAAGTGGAGAATTTTTGTTTCGTTGGTATAATCAGGGAAGAACGCTTCTATGTTATATCGAACACTATGACCATCGAGGAATATTCCGGACCCGGAAAATATGCGGATTCGGATGAGTATCAGCGGGAAATAGCGCGACAATATGCGACGCGCGTTTCGAAATTCTCCCGAGAGCAGGTTGTTGAAGTCCTGAAGATGTTGGAAATAGCGAACGTTCCGACTGCGGACGAGATAGCCGAGGCAGGCGCAGGGAACGTCAATGCGACGTATGTGACGGATCGTCTGGTTATCAAGCTGAATCGGGAGAAAGACCACCCCGATTATTTCGCGAATACGATCGTTTCCGACAGGTTTGCCGATCGGCTTCCGGTCGTTCGGGTGATAGCGTACGATTATTTCGAAAGGACCCCGTTCGAGGCGCTGGTCATGAGAAGAATGGAGGGGAGGATGCTCTTGGAGGATATTCTGGAAATGAGTGAGGGAGATCGGGAAGTACTTTTTCGGCAGGTGTTGGATGTGGTTGGCCACCTGTTCGGGATCACCTTTTCCGATTTCGGACGGGTCAATCTCGATGGAAGAACGTCGTTCACGACCTATGCGGAATATCTTGTGGCCGAGTTCGAAGAGCATGTCCGGAAAATCAGGTCGGAACATCTCTGCTCGACCGAGGATATCGGAAGAATCGAGGAATATTTTAGGCGTCACATTCACGTATTCGATGAGGGCGAATCCGTATTCGTCCATACCGATACGCACATGGGGAATATCCTGCACGAGGGAACGAAGTTGACCGCCTTGTTGGATTTCGATTCATCGCTCAAGGCCCCGAAGGTGCGGGCGCTCAACTCACTGATCGGATTCATCGATAATCCGCAGCAATTCGTCGAGGGTACGAAGGACTTCGCAAAATTCAAGGGAAAGAGCTTTCATCACCTGTTGCCGCTGTTGGAATCGGCGTTTCCGGACGTCTTTACCGATCCATTCCTCCTACGGAAGCTGAATCTGATTTCCGTGAGCGAGGGCGTCATGTGGGTGTCGCAGAACTGGTCCGACGTGTGGAATGCCGAGATGATACGGGGATTGGTCGATAACGAACTCCCGGAGGACGACCTGAGCGGGACGTATCATGGGAGGATTCTATCTTATTTATAAAACGACATGAATAAGAAAATATTCCTCATTAGGCACGGTGAGAGTATTTCCGATGTGAAGGGGAGATACGATGGCGAATACGACGATTCCTTGACCGAGAGCGGCAGGGAAAATGCCGAGAGGGTCGCTGAAAAGCTTTCGCACGAACCAATCGATGTGATTTTTTCGAGTGTGAGAATACGGGCAAAAGAAACGGCAGATATCCTGAATGAAGGCCGGGACCTTAAGATCGTCCTCGAAGCGGGATTGAACGAGCGTGATATTTATGGCGCCTTTCCCGAGCTTGCCAAAGATCTACCTGAGGAAGAATATCGACGGCTTGGAGAGCTGCTCGCGGATCGTGAAGGAATCATTCCCGGCGTTGAGTCCTATTCGGAGTTCAGGGATCGTGTAGGGAATGCGTTTTCCGAAATTTTAAAAAGCGGCTATTCGACAATCGTCATAATCACTCATGGTGGTCCGATCCGATCCATTTTTCGGGATGTATTAAAGCTTGGTGAGTTCAAAGAAGTCGGTAACGGAGCAATCATAAAATTGGAGGTCAGCGAATCTGGCGTGCAGGTCACTTCTATGGACTCAGCATCGTTGAATGTGTGATATCCGTATCTGTAAAAATCCGAGGACGGTCCTTGGCGGGGAGGGTATTATTATGCCATAAAAACACAAAACTTATCCGAGGACCGTCCTCGGAGAGGATTCCTTTATTTTATTTCCGTGACGATGGTCACCATATCGCATGATTGCGATGTACATATGGCATGATATTCAAGTGAAGACATATTAGACGTTTATTTATGGCCATTCTTGGAGGAAGGCATGAAAAATAAAAACAGCGCGAGTTTTGTTGTCGCGCTGTCGTATCGGACGCTTCCGTGATTAGAAGTCAGAGCATATTTGGGATCATACGCAATAGTGGGTTCTAAGAATAGAGCATAGCGATTCGGAAAAGAA
>JBAXFX010000075.1:0-4331 GCA_037139695.1 Candidatus Moraniibacteriota bacterium
TTTCAGGGGAAATCCGTTCTCATCCCACTCGCAAGTGAAGCAGTTCACTCGCTCCCCTCCACTGCGTCACTTTGTTCCTGGTTGCGGGGGTGGGATTCCCCTGCGGGCCGGGGATTTTTTACAAAATCCCTTCTCATCCCACCGAACGCCAAATCGTTGGCGTTCTCCCCTCCACTGCGTCACTTCGTTCCTTGTTGCGGGGGTGGGATTCCCCTGCGGGCCGGGGATTTTTTACAAAATCCCTTCTCATCCCACCGAACGCCAAATCGTTGGCGTTCTCCCCTCCACTGCGTCACTTCGTTCCTTGTTGCGGGGGTGGGATTCGAACCCACGACCTCCTGGTTATGAGCCAGACGAGCTGCCAGACTGCTCTACCCCGCTATATCACGCTTACGCGTTCCAAATCCCAATACCCAAATCCCAAGCTGAGACTGATCGTTTGGTCCTTGTTATTTGGTACTTGCCGCCTGTCGGCGGCAGTGTGGGCGATCCAAGATTCGAACTTGGGACCTCGTCATTATCAGTGACGCGCTCTAACCAACTGAGCTAATCGCCCGAAGAATCGGCTCAAACTGAACAGGAGCAACGCCTCCGAATCGAGGTCTTCCAAAGGATACCATGCCATCGAAAAAGAATCAAGAGGCTGAATGAATCAAGAATACAGAATCATGAATGAAGCAAAATACGCTCTTCTTTTCGACTTTTCGGACTTTACAGACTTGATAGACTCGATTGGTTCTCCTCTACTGACAGCGGCGAGTTGAAAGTCGATTCCCGATCTTATCTCTCGCTGCGCACGAATTCGGAAATCCGATCGCGGAACCGGTTATAGGCATATCCCGAAAGGAGGAGCAGGACGCCGAGTGAGAAGTACGAGACGAACCGATAGAACGTATCCAGACCGGCCGCATCATAGAGGAACACTTTGAGAATGACGGCCCCGAACAAGATCATCGCGCCGATGCGGTGAGGGGCGCTCTTCCTGAATATCCCATAGGCGAGCGTCGTGATGGCGTAGACGGACCACGCGACCGAAAGCGCGACGTTTCGCATCCCCTGTAAACGGTGTATCGCCTCGGCCCGCGCCGTGGCGGTGACATTGCCGAGCGTGAACATATCGTACACTTCGACGTTTACGAGAAAGAAAGCGAGGAAGTGCAGCACGAACGAAAGCGCTTTCCTCGCCAGGACGACCCATGACCATGCCGGATTTTCCTTCCGGAGAATCCTGCGGAATACGAACATGGACACGATCACGAGCGCGAACGTGAGCACTCGAAGATTGATGACCGGGTATCCGTTTCGCGCCGCTTCGGTATGTGAGATCACTACCGAAAATCCCGATGCCAAAAGCACCAGGTACGAGAACACGAGCAGTGCCTGTTCGCGGAGACGGGACGCGATCCAGGCCGCTCCGGCAGAGAGGAGCGCGAGATACGGGGCCACCCAATACGACGGAAAGAGACGGTGAATCTCGGAGGCTCCGACCCAGACCAAGAGAAAGTATGATTCGAGCAGCAACACCGTCGTCGCGGAGGATCGTTCCTCGTCGAGATCTTCCTCGGACTGACGATAGAGCAGAAACATACCGGAGAAGGCGAGGAGGCCGAAGATGACCGCAAACACGCGACTCCCGAAAAATCCCGAGGATTGGGGGAAACGGAAAAGAGAATCCCAGAATATCATGCCAAACAGGATCACCATCGTCATGAAAAACGCGAAGTATCTGCCCGACCGGTTCCGAAGTGTGAAGGAGACCGCGGCCGCGCAAAACGCCAGGAGCGACCAGAACGCGATGACCGCCCAGGCGGAATGCATGTCGAACATCTGATTGCTTCCAGAATAGAAGATCACGAAGAAGCACGAAAGCAACAGGTACGAGAGTGACGTGAATTCCGGTTCGGAAAGGTCGTTTCGCCCCTTGTGAAAGAAATATATCGCCACGCCGTACGCGACGACAGAGAATAAGAGGCTTATCATCCGGTCGCTCAACCAGGCTGATGAAGCCGAACCGCCTATGGTATCGGACGCGATGATATGAAAGAAAACGAGTAGGAACGACAGGAGCGAATAGGTGCGAAGCAGTCTCGACCGGAGCGCATAGCCGAGGTACGCCAAGACGGCACCCTCCGCGGCCCAACCGATGGTTATGTTCATGCGGTCGAACTGTATCGGGATTCCCATCGCGAGGGCGACGACGGAAATGCTCGCGAAGAATTTCGACAATGTCCCGAACCGGTTCCCCGATTCACGAAGCAGGAACGCGGCGGATGCATGGATGATCGCGAACAGGAGTGCGAACGCACCACGATAGTGCGGATTGACGGCATCGAGTATCTGGAGACCGACCGCGAAGAAAAATCCGGCATTCAGGAGCGTGAGCACCGCTTCGCGGGAATGTGCCGGCTCCGCATGCCTCAATTGCCGAAGCACCGACACGATCGAGAAAAAAATGAAGAACAGCGACGCATATCCGAACGCGACCCCTGCCTGCGAAACGTCGAACGACGAGAAATACCAGAGCGAATACAGGAGCGCCGTGCCGAGAAGACTCGAGAACGTAAGAGCCGTCCAGATTTTCTTCCAAGCGACGAGGACCATACCGATATCGAGCAGGAGTATATAAAGAAAGAGCGGATGCGTGACACTCCCCCCGTCCGATACCAGAAACGGAGTCAGGAACCCACCGATCTGCGCGAAGAGCGCAAGATAGACCGAATCATGCCGGAAGGCCAAGGCGACGCCGGCAGCCGTTACGATCATCATGAGGAAAAACGAGAGCAGTTGCGGGAACAGATCGTACGAGGCGTAGCCGAAATAGAGCGAGAGGTAGAGCAGGCCTATGCCGGTACCGGACAATATCTGTGAATACCGCGCATACCGTTTCCGGAACCGTTCGGCCAGCGCGATGAGCGCGATACCGAACAATACGCCGAGCAACACGCGTACCGGCTCGGTGATCAATCCCACCTCGATGGCATACCTGAAAAAGAATCCTACGCCGATGATGACGGCGACCGCACCGACGCCGGTGAACAGCTTGCCTCCGATGTTCGATTCGAGACTTTCCCGCGACTTCTGACCGGACGCGGTTTCTACGGTCGGTGCCGCATCGACAGTGTGTGGCTCAAATCGGGTCGCCTCTTCCGCGGGAGATTGGACGGTCGGAGTCATAAGTCGCACCGCACGAGCCGGTTCGGGCTGGCGATCAATCCGCATAGGCTCGGAGAGTGAAGGTATCGCCACGGAAGCGGGAACAGAACCGGGCCTGACACTGGTCGGGGTCTTTTCGAAAGATGCCCGGTCCAAAAGCGACGCGACACTCTTTTCAAGCGCCTGGATTCTGGAGAGGAGGACAAAAAAAAGCACGATGATGAGAACCAACAACGGGAGGAATGTCATATTCTGAGATGATATGCGATTTATGGTACAAGACTTTCCTTCAAACCCTCCCTTTCTCCCGATACTATACCACATTTCTCATCATTTTTCACTAACCGTTTACAATCGTCAAGAATGATTTCTGGTGATGTGTTGTCAGTTATAAGTTGTCAGTGGTCATCGTCTTTTCAACTCGTTAACCTGTTAACGGAATAACTCTTCGTATCAGATTCTCGTTGACGGGCAGATATCCGCCAAAACACATATATCGCACTTCGGGTTCCGAGGCGAACAGACCGCCCGACCGTGCGTGATAAGGTACTCGTTCATATCAAGATAATCCTTCTTCGGGAATAGCTCCCCGAGTTCAAGAGACATCTTTTCAGCCGTTTTCGCGTCCGACCAGCCAAGCCTAGGAGCTAATCGAAAGACATGCGTATCCACCGCGACCCCCTCTTGCCTACCGAAGACCTTTGCAAGCACGATATAAGCGGTCTTGTTCGAAACGCCCGGAAGCGCAAGCAGGCCCTCAAGCGTATCGGGCACTTTCCCGCCGAAGCGCTCGACGAGGACCTTACCCATGCCACGGAGGTTCTTCGCCTTGTTACGATAGAATCCGGTCGAATAAATTTCCTTCTCCAGCACACCTTGATCCGCATCCGCGTAGTCGCGCGCCGTCTTATATTTTTTGAACAGTTCCTTCGTCACCATGTTCACGCGTTCGTCCGTACACTGCGCCGAAAGCGCCGTCCCCACGACCAACTCGAGCGGGTTCGACCACTCCACGAACGGCCCCGTCACCAGATAAGCCCTCCGAAGCCGCAACAATACCTCTTTGACATTCCTCTTTTTTTCTTCGATATCCATATATCGGCAGTATACCGGAAACCGACGTATAAGTATCTATCTCAAATCTCAACGCCTATATAAGGCAAAAAATCCGCTTGCCG
>JBAXFX010000076.1:0-4160 GCA_037139695.1 Candidatus Moraniibacteriota bacterium
AGTATTTCGATTCTATATCTTTATTGAGAACCCATTATTGCGTATGACCCGAAATCCCCTATCCTTTTTATTAATTTTTTCATTTTATTTTTTTTGCACCCGGCAACCATTCGGAATTATTCCGAACTTTTCGGTCCAAGGTCGGTTTTGAAAATTTCTCTACAGACCAACGACTGTTCGCGGGTCTGATAAAGAGGGGAAGCAAAACCAAACGCTTCCCTTCAATTCCCCCGGCTCCAGCCGGGGGAATTATTTGTCCATCATCCGCTCCATGCGGATGGTGTGCGCCGAAGCGCTCCCATCCGCATGGAAGGTGACTCGGACCGAGTCACCAACCTGGGATGCGAAGTCCCAGATGGGATTATCAGATGACGCGACCACTGTCGCGCCATCCGATAAGCGGATGACGAACGTCCCCGGAAAGGCCCGGGAAACCCACCCGTGCCTTTCTGTAACCCTGCCCGCCTCGTGGTGGCGGACAGGGTTTTTTGTGCATGCCCCGAGAATGGCACATACACAAGCTATTGCCAATATTTTTTTCATTTTTATTTTTTCTGCACCTGGCAACCATTCGGAATTATTCCGAATTTTTCGGTCCCAGGTCGGTTATTTGAAATTTTTTCGAAACATTTGTGCCGTCCGGAGGAGAATATGCTCCTCCTTTTGAGTGGGACGGCGGAAGGAAAGGCGACATGCGCACCTCCCTTTCCGCGGTCCCGAGGGATTCTGCTCCCACCCCTCAGTCTCGAAGACTCGACAGCTCCCCTCAGGCAGGGGAGCAGGGAACAGTGAACAGATAGCAGGCAACATGGAACCAGCCTTCGCTAAAGCTATGGCTTGGCGAAGCAGGGAACAAATCCCTCCTCTCGAGGACTCGGTACTCCCTTTTTCCAAAGGGAGAGACTTTGAATCCTCACTTCTCACTTCTCGCCCTCACTTCTCACTGCTGTCTGCTCACTACTGTTCCCTGAGCCAGAGATAGCGGTCCGCCACCTTTCGGTCACGGACCATATCTTTTGCCCACATTGTACTTTCATTGACATGCGATTCCGCGGATGACGTTTGAGTGCCTCCGATATATGACTGGAGAGGTCAACGCCGATGAATGTATTCATCTCGATCCGTACACTGGGATTCCCGCCTTCGCGGGAATGACAGTATTTGTATCGTGCTGATAACATCCTGATTCGGCATAAACGAACCCGGGAATCGCTACTGACTATTCTGTTGTCAATGATCACCTCAAGTTCTTTCCGTTTCGTGGTCGCTTTCGCGGGCACTACTCATAGAAAGTCTCTCTCAAGGATCTTCATGCCCCTCATGGATCGGATTTTCCGATGAATGCGAGGCATTCGCTCCTGGCGAACCGGGGTAGTAATAGGGCTTGTTCCCGGAATCTCTCTCTTCCCGGGTCCGTTCCCGCTCTCTTCCGAAGAAGAAAGAAGGAAAAGGCTCGGGAATACGCTTCCGGACTGTCGGCCACATACCGCTCAAAGGGTGGTTAATCCCCTGCTCATGGTCTGCCGAGCGAGGCAGTCCCTGAAGGCGGTTCGCACTGATTGAATAAGGTACTATGCTTTCCAAACTATCTTTTGTTCTTGGAAAGAGGACGAAGGGGAGGTATGGAACCCTGGGTTTCCAGGGGGCTCTCTCTAACCTTCCGATCCAGGCGATGCCGAAGCGGATTCCGTAACCTTGTACTCCTCTCCGTTACTCTCTCAAACAACGGGCCTTGCCAAGCCGTAGCTTTAGCGAAGGATGGTCTTTTCTAGTGGTTTCTTGAAGGTACTGCCTTGCCAAGCCGTAGCTTTAGCGAAGGATGGTCTCTCTTTTACCAAGCCGTAGCTCTGAGCGGTGGCTGGTTTTCTCTCTTCTTGCTCTCTCATCTCAACAGCAGAGTATAGCAGGTATTTGCTATAGTGTCAATAATGTGTGACTGTGCTATTTCTAAATACTTGCTATAAAGTGAAATATGGTATTTAAATGGCGTGTATTATGTCACAATACTTTGACAAAAGAGGGGAATGGGAGTAAGATAGGAGTATGAAGTGAGGAGTGTGGAGTGAGGTTGAGGACGGGGATCGGAATAGGAGTGAGAAGTGAGAAGTGAGAAGTGAGAAGTGAGTAGTGAGAAGTGAGATTGGGGACGGGGACGGGGACGGGGATACGAAATGGCGATTATGAGGAAGAATATGGAAGAAAAGAAGAAAATACAGTCATTTACCGACCTTATTGCTTGGCAGGAAGGGCATAAACTGGCTGTTTTAATATATCGGAAAACTGAACTATTTCCGAAATATGAGATTTTCGGTCTCACGAGCCAAATACGGCGAGCGGCGGTATCGGTCACTTCCAATATAGCCGAAGGCTTTAATCGGACTTCTTTAAAAGAAAAAGTGAATTTCTATGCAATAGCTCAGGGATCAGTCGGAGAACTTGAAAGCCAGCTATTGATCGCGCGTGATATCGACTTCCTCGAGCTAAAGGACTTTACATTATTGGCGGATAAAGCCGTCGTTACGCATAAACTGCTTATTGGTCTTATTCAATCTACAAAAAACAGAATATCTGCTGGTGAAGGGACGGCTCCAAAAGGCTAAATTTTTTCCCAATTTTGAGCCTTTCTTCTTGCTCCTCCTCACTACCACACTCCTCACTTCACACTTCCCACTCCAATCCTATGTCCTACCAAGAAACCCTCTCAAAATCGATACTGACCCCGGCGCAGGCTGAGGTGTATGAGGCTTTGTTGATGCATGGCGCAGAGCCGGCCGGATCGCTTGCCAAAAAAACGACCCTCAAACGGGGGCTCGTTTATAAGGTATTGGATGAGTTGGTCGGAATGGGATTGGTCGAGAAAGGAGAAGAAGTGGGGAAAGTCGCACGTTTCACCCCAAAACACCCATCTTTATTGCGGGAATTGGTCGAAAGTCGCCAGAAGGCGCTCAAGGATGCCGAACTTTCACTGGAAAGCGTACTTCCGTCGCTCATCTCTAGCTTCAATCTCGTTTCCGGCGCTCCGGGTATCGAGATTTATGAGGGTCCGGAAGGTATTGAAAAGGTTTTGAACGACTCTCTTTCGAGTAAGACGGTCATCTACACGTATGCGGATATCGAAGCGGTTCGTAAGAATATCGACGCGATCAACCGCCGATACATGGCAAAGCGGGAAAAACTCGGTATCGAAAAGAAACTCTTCCTGTTCGACTCGGCGATTTCCCGCGAATACATGGGAAAACTCGCTCCTTCCGTGACGGATACGAAACTGATCCCGTCGGATAAGGGATTTCCGATGCTCGAGAGTGCGATGGAGATCTATGATGGTTCAGTCGCATATGTGACTTTCTCGAAAGACAAGATGATCGGCGTGATTATCCATGACCCGTTCCTGTACGAACTTCACAAACATATCTTCGAGTATATGTGGGGGAAGGCACCGGGCCCGGCTGAGTTGTCGGGTCATAAACCGAAAAAGGGGAGTGTAAAAACAACCGCAGGCACGGTCGTGGCGGAAACGGCTGATGAAGCGTCGGGACCGGAAACGGCGTCGGGACCGAAACCGTTCGAGGTAGAAGACTATGATGACGACGAATATTTCGTGAGATTGTGATCCTTCCATTCCGCACTTCGGCCCGTCGAGAGAAGCGGTGATACTATTTCTCAATAATATACCCCCCTCTATCGCTGTCTTTGCGAGCCCGCACTCACGGAGATAGAGGGAGCGGGTTTTTTAGAAATGGTATGAGAATATGCGAAGCGCGTTAGTATCATCATGCCGGAGCGACTTCGCTTTCTTCCGTTTGCATACGAGATGCGTTCATTTTCATCCGCGCAACCGGATTTTCGAAGATCAGGACGACATCGTTTTTTGTCGTATCGTTCGGATTCGGAAGAATATGCGTCAGGGAAAATCCCTCGGATGTCTTGCGGACGATCGCTTTTTCCATCCCGTTCCGATCGGTTCTCTCGGCGGATATCCATTTGTCGAATGTGTCCGGAATCCCGTCGGTCGCGATGCGTTCCCCGAGATCGAACGTCATTGGCATTCCAGTTTTTCTGGTGAGAAGCTTCCCGTTTCTTTTTTCATCGTATTGAAGGAGTGGGAGCGGGCGATCGCCGACCGTTCGCATGCCGATGCCGAAGAAGCCCTTCTTATTGAT
>JBAXFX010000077.1:0-4010 GCA_037139695.1 Candidatus Moraniibacteriota bacterium
TTCACCCAGAGGGTGACCAACCTCTGGTTGGCGCTCCAACGAAATTTTCGGATTTGCAGCACGACATGAGATTTGAGAGAGATACTTACGCAAAGCATCGACTGAGGAAGATGAATCTCACTGATCGGTCGTTTTCGTATCAGTAGTGTACACTCGAAAAACAACCGCTTTATGAATCCAACGCTTACTCCCGAAGAAAAACGCGTTATCGAGAAAAAGGGCACCGAGGCCCCGTTTTCGGGAAAATACTACGATCATCACGATGCCGGCACGTACCATTGTCGCCGATGTGGTGTCGCGCTCTACCGTTCGGCCGACAAGTTCGATTCCGGTTGTGGCTGGCCGAGTTTCGACGGCGAGATCGCAGGTTCGGTGACACGGATTCTTGATGCGGACGGTCGGCGGACGGAGATAATTTGTACCGCATGCGGAGCACATCTCGGTCATGTCTTTATAGGTGAAGATATGACACCGAAGGATGTCCGGCATTGTGTCAATTCCCTCTCGCTTGATTTCGAGCCAGAAGAAAAAAAGAACATTGAAGAAGATGGAAAGGATCGGATTGCCATCTGAGTATCTATCTCAAATCTCACCGCGATAATAAGGCAAAAAATCCGCTTGCCGGCTGAAATCCGAAAATTTCGGCTGCCCCGACCGTCTCGCCAAGCGATCGTCGCGGGCGGACAAACCATTCAAAAATCGTCAGGTTACAATAGTAGCCCTCCTCCTTTTTCATGGTTTTCGCTCGAAATTTTCGGATTTACAGCTCGACATGAGATTTGAGATAGATACTGAGCGTGTGTCATGCCGTATTCGAAAGCAATGATATGGGAAAGAAAACGGCTATGGTCATATTGGTTTCGGTTCTTGCCATCGTGGCGGTGTATGGTGTCATTTTATGGAGGCAAATAGATATATTGCCTGCCAATGTGACGTCGCAGGTAACAACGCCATCAACCGGGCCCGTTCCGATACCGGAAGCATTGGCCGTACAGCCGGTACAAAACGATGTTCGGACCGTGGTGGGCGGATTTTTTCCGTCACTTCCGCGCTCGGATGAACGCGTGACAAAGAAACTCTTTGGTATATATATCACGAAAGCGACGTCGCCCGTGCAACCGGAACGGTTTTCGGGGTATCATACCGGTACAGACTTCGAGATATTTCCGGAAGAGACGGATGCGGACGTGGCTGTATCGGCCGTCTGCTCTGGGAAACTTCTTTCGAAACATCTCGCAAGCGGATACGGTGGCGTCGCCGTGCAATTATGTGTCGAAAACGGCCAACCGGTAACGGTGGTGTATGGGCATATGCGACTCGCAAGCATCACGGCATCGGTCGGTGAGGCGCTTCAGCCCGGCGATTTTCTCGGGTATCTCGGTACGGGGTATTCCGCTGAGACGGACGGGGAGCGGAAACATCTGCACCTGGGCATGCATAAAGGAACGGCTGTGAACATCCTCGGTTACGTCCAATCGAAAGCGGCACTTTCAGGCTGGATTGATGCCTGTTCACTTGTCTGTAAGAGCGGATATTGAGGAATGTTCTCATATTTTTCGATAAGAGACCGGTTTATCAGTCGGTATCATGAATTTATTGATTATATATGGAACAAAAAATTATCCTGTTTGATTTCGACGGGACGATAGCGGACACGTTCCCGATTTTTCTCACATTCGCTAGCCAGGAGGGCTTTCGTTCCGACCCGGACCAGATCGACGAGCTCCGGAACCTGTCGATGCTCGAAGTAGTACGAAGACTTAAGATCCCGAATTGGAAGATCCCTTTTTTCGCCTGGAAATTCCATCGGTATTTCGGAAAGGTGGCGGGAAGCGTTCGGATGATCGAGGGTATGGCGGCTACCATACGTTTGCTTCGCGAAAACGGGTATATGCTCGGTATCGTCACCTCGAACAGTGTTCCGAACGTCAAGAAGATCCTGGATCGGGAGAATCTTGTCGGTTGTTTCGATATCATACGGTCGGAAAGGAACGTATTCGGCAAGGCTCGTACGTTGAAAGATGTCACTCGCCGTCTCGATGCTGATCCGAAGACGGTATGGTATGTGGGCGACGAGGTCCGCGACGTGGAGGCCGCCCGTGAGGCGGGACTACGGGTGGCTTCGGTTTGTTGGGGATTCAATGCCGAAGCGATACTTCGGGCCGCGAATCCGGACCGTCTTACCTCGCGCCCGGAAGAACTCCCCGGTCTGTTCTGTTGATTCATTCGACGACGGTCGTGAGTAAAATAAAAAAGACCCGCATATCGCGGGTCTTTTTTCCGACTACCAGTATTAGTAGCGCGGGCGATCGTCGCGGCGCGGGCGATCCTCAAGCGGGCGGGCTTCGTTGACCACGAGCTCACGTCCGTCGAGATCCTTTCCGTTCCACATGTCGATAGCCTTGTCGGAATCGGCATCTTCCATCTCGACAAAACCGAAACCGCGGGAGCGGCCCGTCATTTTGTCCATGATGACTGCAACCGAGACGACGGTTCCGGCCTGCTGGAAAGCAGAGCGAAGGCTCTCGTCGGTCGTGTTGTAGGAAAGATTGCCAATGTAAAGCTTCTTTGCCATATCTTCGATAGAATCCTGAATTTACGCGTAAGACGACCTTCTTCCGGTGCGCATCAGGTCATTCAGGCCGTAACGCGCCCCTTACCGGCGAACCGGATCAGGAAAAACCAAAAAGAAAACTTACAGGGGCATTATAGCGTAAAGACGCGGAAAAGGCAAGCCCTGTCTTTAGGATGGCGAAAATGAGCCGTCCTAGGGTCTTAGGGAGAGAAATCTTCCGACCCGGTAACGAAGCCGAGCATCGTGGTATACTGTGTTCATATAAGCAGTATCACAAATCATTATGACGCACTATCTGGAAAATATCAGGCAGAAAACGCTCGATAATATCAATTATCGCGAGGTGCTCTATACGGGGCCGAAGATGCAGCTCGTCGTCATGTCGCTCGATCCCAGCGAAGAAATCGGCGAAGAAATCCATGCCGATCACGATCAGTTTCTTCATTTCGAATCCGGTGAGGGCAAGGCGGTACTTAACGGGGCGCTTCACGATCTGAAAGAGGGGGATGTGCTCATCGTTCCTGCCGGTATGCGACACAATATCATCAATACGTCATCGGGCAGGGAATTGAAGCTGTATACGATTTACGCGCCTCCGGAGCACAAGCCGGGAACGCTTCAGCCAAGGAAGCAGGACGCGTAGGAATTGGAAGCGATTATGTGTGAGCCATCGGGTATCAGCTTTGCCGGTACCCGTTTTTCTCTCTTGGTTTTCTGACTTGTGATATACTGAATCCATATAATCGGACCGCGGATAATGCGTTCGGACAGATAATTGAAACGGCTATGGATACATACAAAGACAAAGATGAGTTGTTCGGAAAGCTGATCATCGCGGTGGTGGTGATCGTGATTGTTTCTGCGATTGTCTTTTTCGGATACCTCGGATATCGGGTGAAGGAATCCGCCTCGTCCGACCGGACCTCCATCGCGACGCTTGGAAAGGATGCTGGAGCAACAATGAGCACTTCGGAAACACCCGTAAAAACAGAACCGCCTGCTCCTGCCCCGACATCTCAAGGCGATGCGTCCGTTCAGAAAGACACCCTTCCCATTCTCGTCTTGAACGGTGGCGGTCCGAAGGGTTCGGCCTCGGCCGTGGCTGATATTCTCAAGTCGGGAGGATTTGCCAAGGTGACGACCGGGAATTCCGTCGGTGACTATGCCGGGCTGGTCGTATATAAGGCCGACGGGAACGATATAGCGGCGGAAGCCGTGCGAAAAGCTCTTGTGACGAAGTACCCGTCCGTGTCCGTACAGCCGGCCGACAAGAAGAAAACCGAAACGACGAAGTCGACCATCGTCGTCATTTTTGGGAAGTAGGAGGGACGGCCCCTATTTGTAAGTATCTCTCTCAAATCTCATGTCGAGCTGTAAATTCGAAAATTTCGTTGGAGCGCCAACCAGAGGTTGGTCACCCTCTGGGTGAAAAACC
>JBAXFX010000078.1:0-3615 GCA_037139695.1 Candidatus Moraniibacteriota bacterium
CCTATCGAAATTTTCGGATTTACAGCTCGACATGAGATTTGAGATAGATACTAAAGGGGTTTCGGGAAGAAGCTGATGGCATATTTCGAATAAAAAGATCCCGCAACCTGGAGTGGCTACGGGACTTTGATTCAGATGAGATACGGTCCGCGGTACACCTCCTTCTCCTCCTTTTTTGGGGTGACCAGCCAGTCTTCGCAACCCATATTCATAGCGAAGAGTTCTTTGATGACCGTTGTCAGGATTGCCTCCCTGTCAACTTCCGGATATCTGAGAAACGCATCGAAATAGCTATCCTTCACGAAGAGTCGATTCGGACCGGAACGGGCGAGCTCTTCTTCCGGGATGGATAAGCCGTCGATATTATCCCCGGAGTATTCCTCAACATCAACAAAGGGATATCCCTCGAATGTGGAAGAGGCACATACGCCTCCATGATGCAGGACCGATATTCCGATCCAGACCGAGTATCGATTCATCTCCTCGTCCAGGAGCATAAGAAGCTCCTGAAGTTCCTGGTTCGTTGATGGGTCGACAATTTCGTGCTCGTCGTCAAAGTATGCGCGTATCACGACAGACACGACGACGGGTGCGTTCGGATAGTCTTTCTTTGCTTCGGCTCCCAGTTCCTGCGCGCGCGATCGGACCGTTTCGAAAGCGGTTCTTGTAGGGCAGACGGGATAATCGTATTCTATGAGCGGTTCTCTTTGAACAAGATATCTTTTTTTGATCTTGTCTGTAAGGAAGTCGAGTATTCCTTCCGTGCCTTCCGTCCCGACTAGGACGATATCCGGTGTTTTGTGCATGGTAGTCCCTGTTTGATTGAAGAAGATTATTAAGAAAACAATGAGGGCATCGTACCAGAATACAGACGATGTGTCAAGGGTCCGGCCCCGGCGACATCGGTGACTTCCTTCGGGCGGTTTCGCGTCTGTTTCTTCGGTGGTATAATAGATAGTGTTCCGGCACGCGGGAAGTTTTCCTGACGTGGCGTCGTGATATGTTCAATCATCTCCTTATGGGCAGGAAAAAACAGGAAGAGAAACCGAGGCGGGGTCGACGGCGGAAAGAGATGGACGTCGAAGAGGAGATCGAGGAGGAATCGGGATGGGGAGACGCGCTTGGCGGGGATGTGAAACGAAGCATCGCGGCGATTTTTCTCGTGGCATTTTCCATTTTGTTTTTTCTTGCGTTCTTCGGTATCGGTGGATCGTTCGGCGGACTGCTTGATTCCGGCGTCGGAGTGCTCTTCGGATGGGGAAAATGGCTCTTTCCGGTACTGCTCCTCGTTTCGGCCGTGTTCCTTCTTCGACGACGGACCACGACCTTGTCAGACGTCGTAAAATTCATCGGTCTCGGCATCGGCTTTCTCTCGCTCCTCGGGTTCTTTCACCTGTTTCTCGGCGATTCCGCGAAGGAGATGCTATCGGTCGCGAAGAAAGGCTCGGGCGGGGGGTATGTCGGATACGGCGTGGCGGCGTTTCTCTTCACCTATACGGGGCGTGCGGCCGCGACGGTCATCTTGTCCGCGCTTTTCCTTTCGGGAGCGGTGGCCGCGTTCAACGTGTCGCTCATCCATTTCCTTTCCTCTTTGAAAACCAAGATCATTGCCATCCGTGAGGCCCGCAAGGATGATGAGGAAGAAGCAGTGGAAGCCAGAGCGATGCATGAGGTCGAACCAGTCGCGCGAGAGGCGGTACCGGTGCCGGATGCCGAACCGCTTACTCCGGAAATCCCAAGCAATATCGGGACTATCAGTTTTCCGGAAGAGGAATCGGAGGAAGCGCCTGTTTCCGCCGTCCTGGATACGGAACGGATGTCCGAAGTGGAGGAGGAGCGGGGAATGGAATCTTCGGCATCGAAGGTTCATCGGAAGCGCAAGCCGTCGGTCTGGCAACAGCCGGAAGCCGATTATTTTCACGGCCGAAGCGGGAAGGGCGATTCGGGAGACATCGACCAGATCCGGCAACTTATTCGGAGCACGCTCAAGAACTTCGGCATCGCGGGAGAGATGGGTGAGACGACGGTCGGTCCGACCGTGACACAATATACGTTCAGCCCGGCTTTCGGCACCAAGCTGTCAAAGATCGTGGGGTTGTCGAACGACCTTTCACTCGCCTTGGCCAAGCACCCGATCCGCATCGAAGCGCCGATTCCGAACAAATCACTCGTCGGCATCGAGGTGCCGAACGCGAAGCAGGCGAGCGTCCGCATGCGCGATATCATCGAGAGCCCGGTTTTCACCGGCCGGCAGTCGAACCTCTCCTTCGTCCTTGGCGAGTCGGTCTCGGGGGCGTACGAGGTCGCCGATCTCGAGTCTATGCCACACCTCCTTATCGCGGGGCGGACCGGTTCCGGAAAAAGCGTCTGTATCAATTCGATCCTGCTCTCGCTGCTTTATCAGAACTCGCCGGAGGACCTCCAGCTTATCCTGGTCGATCCGAAGCGTGTCGAACTGACGCTTTATAACGAGATTCCGCACCTGAAGGGCGGCCGGGTCATCACCGATTCCAAGCACGTGGTGAACGCGCTCAAGTACGCCATCGCCGAGATGGAACGTCGACTCAAGCTGTTCGAGCAGGTCAAAGTCCGCGATCTCGCATCGTATCGCGCGAAGGAACGACGTGGCGAAACGTATGTGGACAAGAACGGCCCCGACGGTCGGCCGCGGACGCTTCCTTTGGAGGCGATCCCGTATATCGTCATCGTTATCGACGAGATGGCCGACCTCATGATGTCGCATGGCAAGGAAGTCGAGGGTGCTATCGTCCGGCTCGCGCAGATGTCGCGCGCGGCGGGTATCCACCTCGTCTTGGCGACGCAGAAGCCGATCGCGGATGTCGTGACCGGTCTCATCAAGTCGAACATCCCGGCGAAGATCGCGTTCGCGGTCTCGAACCAGATGGACTCGCGCATCATTCTCGACACAGGTGGGGCCGAGAAGCTCATCGGGAAAGGGGATATGCTCTATTCCGCGCCGGGATCGTCCCAGCCGAAGCGTATTCAGGGCGTCTTTGTAGATGATCGGGAGGTGAAGGAAATCGTTCGGTTCTTCGTCGATCAGAAGAAAGACCTCGGGGAAGAGAACCTCGACGACGATTTCGGCGGAGGCGAAGAGGAGTCGTCGGGCCACTCTGTGCCAACGGGTGACGTCGACTTCTCGGCATCGTCGGATAGCCCGTCCGATCTGGATGACAAGTACGACGAGGCGAAGCGGCTTGTGATCGAATCAGGTCGTGCCGCGACCACTTTTTTGCAGCGACGGTTGTCGATCGGATATGGTCGTGCCGCCAAGCTCCTCGACATCCTCGAGGAGAACGGAGTCGTCGGCCCGCCGGAGGGCGCGAATAAGGGCCGGCCGGTACTTATCGGCAAGTTTGCCGGACAATCGGACGTTCCGGAATACGATGATCCGCTGTCGGACCAGTCGGAACGGGACAAGTGGCAGATGTAGCGAACATGCAAAACGTAAAATGAAAAGTGAAAAATGTGGGAATGGGCGGGAAGGGACAGTACGGAAGAATGACGGCTTAGTATCTATCTCAAATCTCACCGCGATAATAAGGCAAAAAATCCGCTTGCCGGCTGAAATCCGAAAATTTCGGCTACAAACCA
>JBAXFX010000079.1:0-3504 GCA_037139695.1 Candidatus Moraniibacteriota bacterium
CAAAGCCTCTGGAGGAAATGATACGCCTAAAAAAAGATTTGAGATAGATACTAAGCCTATTTTAGCATGTTTTCTGTCAATATGCAAGAATAGTCATCGGAAATAGTTGACAATATAAATATTAAGGAGTATACTGCCAAGTTCTGATAAATGGATGGTTTCTTGACAACACTAAATATTGAAAAAATGAAAAAAGGAGATGATGGGAAGAGAAGTCTTGTGAACTATGCGGCAAGGGTTACTGGTGTAATGGTAGTCTTCCTTATTATTCTTGGAATATGGGCATTTTTCTGCCTGTTAGGTACCCCAGAATGGGTCGTATTTCGGATCGGTGGGTCTGCTTTCCAGTTTCGAGATTTCGCACTAGGCGGTTTATTAGCTATATGTGCATTAGCCACAATAGCCCTGATCGTGATCTACTTCAAAATTCAGAAGTATAGCGATGCAGAAGGGGGCAATCAGCAAGATCATAAAACATCCGAAGCGAGGAATAATGATCATTAAAAGCAAGGAGGAATAAAATGACTCGAAGATTAAAAATTCCAGTCCCGTTTCAGAAGAATCGACACGGGCATTATGTCATACCGATAGTCGGGAAAGCATTAAACGGATGTAAGGAGTACGATTTGCTTTCTCGTCTTGGGACGGTGGGAGACGGCGCCACGACCGTCCTTGCGTGTCATGAACAAGGCACCGGAAGGAACGGATACGATGAGGACCATATTCTGGAAGAGGGGAAATGGTATTGGGTGGCACTTATCCCGGCATCCGACGGCAGGTATCTCCAGTTTCACGATGAGGAGCGACTTCGGCATTTCGGATACGCTCGGCCACGTGCGGGAATCATGCCTCGATTGATGGAAACGCTCCCGATGAAACTTATGGAAAAATTGGGGATATTCACCCTGATTGGACTCCATGTGCCGATTCTGAATCCAAAACACTCATATGAGAAAGATCTCCTCTCATTGAATAGGAATGAAGGGTTTCCTTGGATGGAATACGGGTATCTTGAAGCATATGCTGATCATACTCTAGGGCAGGTCATGATGCTTCATTATCAGGGCACGTTCCTTTCTGGTGCAGACTGTCATTTCGCCGTCATCGATTCTGTAGGCGAATCAGTATGATAGTAAAACCGTATTTTCAAAGGCTCTGCAATGTCAGGGCCTTTTTTGTTTTTCCGCAGGACAGGGTATACTGGAGAAAAAGAACCTATGACCTGGATGTTCGCGACGCTCGGTGGATACGCGCTCAATGCGGTCGCGTCGGTGTTCGACAAATTCCTGCTATCCGAAAAGCGTATCGGGGCACCGGCCCTGTATGCGTTTTTCCTGTCGTTGACGAACCTGCCGTTTTTCGCGCTCATCCCGTTCGGGTTCGTCTACTTCTTTCCGGCCGCGATCGCGTTCGGCATCGGATCCGGCTTCGTGTTTCTCTATGGACTGCTCGTGTCGTATCAGGCGATCAAACGAAGTGAGGTGTCGCGGGCGGTGCCACTCGTCGGGGTGGCATCGGTCGGGTTTCTCTTCCTGCTTTCGCTCGGTATGGTGTTTTTTTCGGGAAAAGGGATTTCCATGACGGACATCCTGGCACTCGGACTGCTCGTCGGAGGAGCGATACTCCTCGCGACCGGAGGACAAGGGGTGAATGGCCCCGGCTTCGTCCGTTCGGTACTACTTTCCGGCGCGCTCCTGGCCGTCGCGATGGTTCTTCTGAAAGAATCCTATCTTTTTTCGAATTTTCCCACGGGATTCGTATGGTCGAAGGTCGGTGTGTTCGCCGGGGGAATGTCGCTCTTTTTCGTACCGTCGTTTCGGGAAGCGATCCTGTCGAGTCATGACCGGTTTTCCTCGCCCGGGAAACGGAAGGCGATAACGGGCCTCTATTTCTTGCTCACGCAGGTGTTCGGCGGAATCGGGACGATACTGGTTTCCTATGCCGTTTGGCTCGGCTCGGCGACCTTCGTGCAGGGTATGAGTGGCGTGCAGTATGGACTCGTGTTCGTATTTGCGACCATCCTATCGGCGCGATACCCGCATGTGTTCCGTGAACATATCAGTAGTCGTCAAATGGCTCGTAAGATGTTCGCGATTGTCATGCTTGCGCTCGGCATCTGGCTGGTCTCGAATGCCGGGTTGGACGGGTTTTTGTAATCCTCAGGGGTGAGAAGGCTCAATCTTCTCCACGCTGGTGCCTGTTACCTGTTTACTGTTCAATGGTAACTGATATCTGAAATCTGTCTATGAAACGAAAACTGTTCGTCCTGAAGATCATCGGAACAGTCCTTATCCTGACGCTCGCACTAGCGATGGGATTTTTTACCTACTTCAATCTTCCGGGACCAGCACCAAAGGAGGATGTCGCGCTCGGTGTCACGTTTTCCATTCCGTATGCGGAGGGCCTTGGTCTCGATTGGAAACAGGCGTATCTTGCGACCCTCGACGATCTGGGAGTGCGGAAGCTTCGTATCCCGATTTACTGGAACCGATCCGAGAAGAATCCGGATGCCTATGATTTTTCCGAAACCGACTGGATGCTCGACGAGGCGGCGAAGCGTGGCGCGGAGGTGATTTTGGTCGTCGGCCAGAGGGAGCCAAGATGGCCCGAATGTCATATTCCGGACTGGGTCAAGAACGAGGGGAACGATGCTTATCGCGAGGCACGGCTGACGGATTTCGTCGGAACGGCGGTGACAAGGTACCGCGACCGCACGGTAGTGACCGTATGGCAGGTCGAGAACGAACCGTTCGTGACGTTCTTCGGGGAATGTCCGCCACTGTCGCGTGATTTCTTTGATCATGAAATCGCGTATGTAAAGGCATTGGATCCGTCTCGGCCGATCTTGGTCACCGACAGCGGGGAATTTTCCACGTGGATGGCTGCCGCATCGCGCGGGGATATCTTCGGGACGACGATGTATCGGAAGGTATACAATCCGAGTCAGGGATATGTCACCTATCCGATCGGACCGAATTATTACCGGTTCAAGGCCGCGCTTATCAAGCTTTTCATGGGGAAAAGCCGGTTTATCGTCGCAGAGCTTCAGGCAGAACCGTGGACGGACGGATGGGTGGCGAACGCCTCCGTCGGGGAACAATACAAGACTATGAATCCGGAGATGCTCTCGCAGTATGTGGACTATGCGCGCCGTGTCGGATTTTCGGAAGCGTATCTATGGGGCGTGGAGTGGTGGTACTGGCTCAAGGAAACAAAGGGTGAACCGGCAGTCTGGGATAGGGCGCGGGAGCTGTTCCGAGTCAAAAACTGACAATTTATCCGCTGCATCTCCGCTGCGGAGTGAGCGGACCCGCTCGCTATGACGAGCGGGCAACTAACAACTTATACCAGATTAACTTAAACTATTACTCTTTTATCCCGCTAAGATTCCCGCCTTCGCGGGAATGACAGTGTGGTAATCGTCCCATTGATTAAGTTGATTCGGTATTAGTATCTCTCTCAAATCTCAACGCCTATATAAGGCAAAAAATCCGCTTGCCGGCT
>JBAXFX010000080.1:0-3321 GCA_037139695.1 Candidatus Moraniibacteriota bacterium
TTCGATATGTCACCATGCAAAAGCGTCATACCCGCCGTCTCGATCGCCACATCCGTTCCGGTGCCCATGGCAATGCCGATATCAGCGGCCGCCAAGGCCGGCGCGTCGTTGATACCGTCTCCGGCCATAGCCACGACATGTCCTTCGGACTGCAACTCCCTGATCTTCGCGAATTTCCCCTCGGGAAGGACTTCCGCCACGACTTCGTCTATTCCCGCCTGATCGGCGATATGTCTCGCCGTATCCGCATCGTCGCCCGTCAACATGACCACTTTCATACCGAGCGAGTGCAACTTGGAAACAGCCTCTTTCGCCTCCGATTTGACTATGTCTTCCACCATGAAGATTCCAAGGACCGATGCGTCGGTCGCGAGCATGATCGGCGTCTTCCCCTCTTTTGCCGCCTGTTCAAATTCGGTCCTATCGAAACGGAGTCCGAGATCGTCGACCAGACGCGTATTCCCCGCATAATAGGTGACACCGCCGACACGACCATGGACCCCTTTCCCTTCGACCGCCTCGAAATCCCCGACGGGTACGGATCCGATATTCCTCTCCGACGCGCTCGAGACGATGGCATGCGCGATCGGATGCTCCGACCGACTCTCGAGTGAGGCGAGAATCGAGATCAGATTCTCATCACTTCGATCAGACTGATTGAGCACGGATACGAGCTTCGGTTTTCCTTCCGTAATCGTGCCCGTCTTGTCGAACACCATGACCGTCGCTTTTTGAAGCCGTTCGAGCGTGGCCGCGTCCTTGATAAGAATGCCCTCCTTGGCACCCTTGCCGACCCCGACGATGATGGCGGTCGGCGTTGCCAAACCGAGTGCGCACGGACACGCGATGACCAGCACCCCGACAAAGGACGAGAGGCCGAATGAGAGTGCCTGCGAAAAACCGAGGTACCGCGAACCGACAACGAGCCATACGCCCAGGGAAAGGAACGCGATTCCCAAGACAACCGGTACGAACACGCCCGAGATCTTGTCCGCAAGCGCCTGAATCGGCGCCTTGCTCCCCTGCGCGTCTTCCACCATGCGGATGATTCCCGAAAGAAGCGTCTCCGCGCCGATTTTTTCCGCTTCGAAGACGAATGACCCCGTCGTGTTGACGGTACCGGAAACCACCCTGTCTCCCGCCTCTTTCCGCGCCGGCATCGGTTCGCCCGTCACCATCGACTCGTCCACATAGGACGATCCTTCCGTCACGACACCGTCCACCGGAATGCGCGATCCCGGCTTCACGACGACCAGAGCTCCCTTCACGACCTGACCGATGGGAATCGCTTGTTCCTTGCCATCGCGGACGACCAATGCAGTCTTTGCCTGCAGACCGATCAGTTTCTTCAGGGCATCCCCGGTCCGCCGTTTCGACCGCGCCTCGAGATATTTTCCCAAGGTCACGAAACCGATGACGACGATGACCGCATCGAAATACGTCACGTTCGGAAGGCGAAGCGACCGTGCGATTTCCGGGAAAAGGGTGATGAACGAACTGAAGAGAAACGCGGAAAACGTCCCGATACCGATCAAGGTATCCATGTCGGCGACCCCGTATCGAAAAAATCGTATCACGCCGGCAAGGAATCGATTTCCGACCCAGAACATCACGATTGCCGACAAAACCATCGATATGACCGAGAACAGGCTCATTGGCAACGGAAGATTCGGGACGAACGTGAATGTCTGTGCGGCGATATCCCACATCATGATGAGAAAAACAAGCACGGTGATCGGAACCATGAACCGCATTTTTTCTTCCTGCTCGTGAAGGGTACTTTTCCCGTCCTCCCCGGATCCCTGGGACGCCGAACCATCGCCCACTCCTTGGTCGGACCCCTTCTCGGAAAGACTGTACCCGAGCGTGCGAAGCGTTCCATTCAGGCGCTCCAAAGGGATATCCGTTGTCCCGGTATCCAATCTGACTTCTTCCGTGGCGAAATTGACCTCGGCGAGCGTCACACCCTCGATACGCTTCAGGCTTTTACCGACGATCGCCGCGCAACTCGCGCAATGCATGCCATTCACTTGATATTTCTTCTCAGTCATAAGGAGTTATTTTATGTCGTACCAGTCACTTCTCCATTTCGTGAGCATGGCACCGCTGTCTGAAAGGAATGCTTCGACCGTATCGGCATTATTCAGGATTTCGGAACGGCTCGACTTGATCCTCACATCCTTGGTCATGAGGATGCCGTTCTTATGATGTGCGATAAGCGCGTTGAGGAACCGAAGGTCGAACGTATCATCGTACGACCCGAGTTTCGGGACCACCGGGTCTGCCACCGGGCGGATATCGCCGTACCACGCCTTTTTCCACGCGAAAAGTTCAGCTATCGATACCGGCTCATTTTTGAGAATTTCCACGGAAAGCTCCCGTATTTCGGGTCGCGTGCTCTGCTTTGCCTGCTCGGCAAGCAACATCGCACCGCGGTGATGCGCTATCATGGCATTTATATATCGCAAATCAAGCCAACGGTCCGCCACCCCGAGATCCATCGTATTCCTGTCATACGCGGAAAGCATATATTCCGGCGTATACGCATACCCTATGCCGATGCCGACGATGCCCGACACAACCATAAGCCCTATCACCAAAGCCGTTGAAAACTGTTTCATATTTTTCCATCATAAACTGATTACCTCCGATTGAAAGCTGTCTTTATCAGTCCGCCGCCGACAAATCCCCGTGGTTATCCCATTCTTTCCGGTATCTGTTCCCTGCTTTGCCACGCCGTAGCCTTGCCGGAGGCTGATTATCTCTGCCCTACTCCCTGTCTGTCTTTGCGAGGATGTAATCATCCGCGGCAATCCAGTTCCCTGTTCCCTATTCAATGTTCCCTGTTCAATGTCAGCTGTTCCCTACCCTTATTTCCGTTTCAACTGATACACCTTCAGAATCTCCTCCTTGGCCTTGTCCTCCTGCCCGTTCTTGATCTGATGGATGACGCAGCTGCCGAGGTGTCCCTCCATCAGGATATCCTCGACCGCGGTCAGTCCCTGTTTCACGGCGCATGACTGTGTGATGATGTCGATACAGTAGGCGTTCTTCTCGAGCATCTCCTGCAGTCCGCGGACCTGCCCCTCAATGATCTTCAGCCGTCGCATGAGTTTCTGTTTGGTCGGTGTCATATTCGGTTTCGCATTAACGGTTCATTCTTTTCATGTCACTATCATAATACCCCCCTAGGGGTATTGTCAAATACCGCAAACGGGCACGAAAAAAGGCCACTCCGCTCTTCGCGAGGAGCATGGATCAGCCTTTTCTTAGTATCTATCTCAAATCTCATGTCGAGCTGTAAATCCGAAAATTTCGTTT
>JBAXFX010000081.1:0-3279 GCA_037139695.1 Candidatus Moraniibacteriota bacterium
TGCCATTCCATTTTCAGATCCTCGGGGCAGAGCCCCGAGGTATCTTACGAATGAAAAACAAGTTAGTGAACGAAAAACAGCTTCTCAAAGAGAAATTATCGGCTTTTGAGCAAAAAGCGAATAATCGGTTCGAACTTACCGAAAAGTTTTTGAAATACAATATAGAATTGGCAAACGAGGGAATAAATGAAGAGAAACTTCATTTATTCAAAAAAGTCGGTTCGAACTTTTTAATTAAAGCTCGAACCGTACTTTTTGAGCCACGCGGAGCGTGGCGAACCCTTTCAGATTCAGGATTTTTTGGGGGGAATACATTTGTGTCGGCACTTCGTGCCGACCCCATTTCGGCTTCCGATTCCGATTTTCAATTTTGGCGGAGAGGGCGGGATTCGAACCCGCGTCATAAAAAAAGTACCTGGTACTTTTTCTGTTTTCGGTATTCCGTGGGAGGGATTAAACGCGCGATACGCGGACAGAATGAAAACAGAGGGTAAGGCACGGCCTTACCCTCTCATTTTTTATTCCGGGAAAAGGGAGGGAATCGATATCGGCAGCCCTTGTTCAGACTCATACGTCGGACTCCCTCGAAACCTCCGAGACGATCGCGTCCCCGTCCCGAAGCGTCTTGTACCGGATTCCGTTTTTTTCAAGATATTCAACGACCTTTTCCATATTCGCCGATTCCGGATGATCGGATCGATAATGAGGAACGATGGAATATTCCACGATTCCGAGGCCCTCGAATGATGCCACGGAAGTGTCTCCGTACGGGTCCATATGAGGATCGTCCACGAGATCTATCCCTTTCAGCGTGGGGGCCAACACGCAGATACCCGCGCTATATCCCCCATACAATAATTCCTTATTCCGTGAGAGACGACGGATTATCGCGTCGAAACCGCTTTTTTTCATCGCTCTCCGAAGCACGAACGCGTTTCCGCCGCGTACCCAGATGACGCCGAATTCACCGAGTTTCGTTTCCAATGCTGACTGCAGGCCGAAATAGTCCCTCAAATCCAATCGTTCCACATCAAGACCCAACGAGGACAGATCCTCGATGTCCGATCGCTCGCTCTTTTCCCGTCTTTCGGAATCGGTAGAAAAATCAAGGGCGTTCGGGATAAATGCCGCCTTCCTGTTCCCGACGGGGATAAGCCCTTTCAATGTTTTGAGATCGTTCCCGAGTTTATACGACGAAAGGTATAAATTCATATGAGTGTTTCCACGGATTACGGCTCGTCCCGAATGCCGAAGCGAGTCATTTGACACTTTATCCGAGCACATTGTAACATGGCTGGTCAAATGGCTCCATACCGTTTGATTGGCTCATTTACATGCGAAAAAACAACATACGACATAAATCGGAGGATAAGACGATGAACGAAAACCAGACCACGAACGACAAGGCGAACCGGTTCTTTCTCCTTGACGCCTCAGGAAAGGAAACCCCCATCAATTCGATGGACGCAAGCGAGATCGAAACGCAATTCGACCCTGCCCTGGTACGGCTGATAATGAAGGTGGCAAGAAACGGCAAATCACCGCCCGGCATCAATCCGACGAACATGATGCGGCAGCTCGAATGGATCGACTATGAACCGGCAAGTGACAGCGGCCACTTTCGTTTCTACCCTAAAGGGACGATGATCCGGAATCTCATCACGGCTTGGTGTGAACGGGTTTCGGTAAACGACTTCGGGGCGCTCCCGATAAAGACACCCTTCCTGTACCGAAGCGAGAATACCGCCGTTCGTGAACACATCGGGATATTCAGCGAGAGTGTCTATTTCGTGTCAGGCGACCGATCGGGAGCGGAGGAGCGGTTTGTGCTTCGCTTCAATGACGATTTAGGACTCTATACGATGATGAAAGACGCGCGTATCACCCTTGGACATATGCCGATCAGAATCTACGAGCAGGCACCGAGTTTCCGTTACATAAAAAGCGGGACGCTCTCCGGCATCAGGAAGGGCAGGTATTTCTCGCTCAACGACGTCCATAGCTTCTGCACCGACATGGAACAGGGGCTCGCCGAATACCGCGAAATGCACAGGCTCATGATCGGAATAGCGGACAGGCTCGGTCTTGGCCCGGTGACACATTTCCAGGTCACGCGCGACTTTTTTCCGGTCGTCAAACCGACTATGACCGCCTTGCTCTCGGGTGAGGAACAGATGCTTGTCGAGTTCATCCCCCGTCAGAAACAATACTGGATCATGAAACATATCGTGCATACCAAGGACATGCAGAGACTGTTTCATATCCAGTTCGACCTCGAGAGTTCGGCTCGTTTCGGAATCAGGTATCAGTCACCAGAAGGAGGATCGGGCGAATATGTGATCATCCATAGTTCTTTCGGTACAATCGAACGATGGATGCTTATCATCCTCGAGGACGCCCTGAAGAAGGACCCGCCCGTGCTGCCGCTCTGGTTGGCACCTACCCAGATCCGGATCATTCCGGTTTCCGAGGAAAGGCATCTCGATTTCGGTCTTGATGTGGCCCGGGAACTGAAACGACATGACATCCGTGTCGACGTCGATGACAGGAACGAGTCCCTGGGCTGGCGCATACGGGCGGCGGAACGGGAATGGGTGCCGTACGTCGCGGTCTGCGGAGACAAGGAACAGGCGGGAGGTCCCCTGTCCGTCCGGATACGGGGAGCGGCTCAGCAGCGGATGAGCATATCCGAACTGGCCGCACTCATCAAAGGGCAGACCGAGGAAATGCCGTTCTCGTTCCTCCCGGGAATCCTGGTCTCAAAGAGACCGGTATTCCGTGGGAGGGATTAAACGCGCGATACGCGGACAGAATGAAAACAGAGGGTAAGGCACGGCCTTACCCTCTCATTTTTTATATCAGAGAAACAGAATGACCGATCCTCAGTCCTTCATTCGTTTATCATGAATGGAAATATTCCTTTCTCCTCCTCTTCCCGATCAAGACAGGATTCTTCCGACCCTTCGAATCCCTCTTCCATCCGCAAAAGCGAATATCCGCCGCCCGCAGATCTACGGAGAGGGATTCGGTCACAACTCCCGAACGGTCGGTCTCGGAAGACCTCGTTCAGGGTCGCGACCCGCTTAGCGCCTTAAACGGCGCTAAGCCCTGCCTTCTGGCAGTCCGGCTTTCGAATCCCCCTCTCCCATCATACCGAAAAAATACGAGACCCCATTCAAGGGTCCCGTATTTCTTTCGGTGCAGAGAGAGGGATTCCCCTTCGGGCCACTGATTTCCCTTTCAGGGGAAATCCGTTCTCATCCCTCCCGCAAGCCAAGC
>JBAXFX010000082.1:0-3123 GCA_037139695.1 Candidatus Moraniibacteriota bacterium
ACCCGTACCTGTGATATGAACTGGAAGGAAGTCGCGCCGGGATTGTGAGTCGGGACTTTAAAAAGACTCCGTAAACGAACTCCCTCGGAGCAGAGCTCCGAGGGAGTTCGTTTCGGATCATGCCAATAGCGAGTTCTTAATGAAGGCTAAGGACAGAAATACCGTCAATGAAATTTCCTCCTACTAAACCCAATCTCCCTGATTCCTTACTTCAGATGGAATCAGTCCCTCTTTGGGACAGAGGGAAACTCTGGATAGCGTACGAGTGAAAAAAGAACGCTCTCGCCTCTTGTCTTGAGGACTTGATTAGTCCTTTTCTGAGTATCGGACAAAGCCGGGCTCTTTTTCTCGTTTTGCTCGATATTTTAAGGCTATTATAAGCCATAAATAATCGTGTTTTCCGGTTTGCCAATATCAGGAAAACACGCTATCATGAAGGGGAAGTCGGTGACGTCCCGGGCGTCGGCATGTCCCGAGTTTCGTTTCGGTCTTCATGACGGAATACATGGGAGAAAAAAGAGGGAACCTATGACATTCCAAAAACTCCTCATTGGGGTCCGTTTTTTTACCGCCCTATCGCTTGTCGCATGGGTATCGGTGCTTTTCCTCGTTGACCCGAACGTGGCCGGCGTCGTGGGCATCGCATTGTTTTTGGGAACGATATTCTCGTTCCTGACCGGATCCTTCACGCTCGTGCTCGTCGGTCTCGCCCGTCGGTTTCTCGGCGAGACGAGCGCGTCCGCGTCGTTCCATGTCCTGTTCCGACAGGGGTTCATCCTGTCCGCCTTTCTCGTGGCGCTTCTCGGATTGTCGCGCTTCGGCATACTTTCCTGGTGGAACGCGGCACTCGGACTGGCGGCGGCGCTCCTCATCGAGTTCACCGTGCGGAAGGTTTCGGCGCGGGCATAAAGAGGCGGAGATGCCGAAGATATTTTCGGAGACGGTTTTTCGAATCATAATATGGCAGCATAATCCCGACGTACACTACCGATATGGCAAAGAAAGACGCGGAAAAATCAAACTACGGGGCAAAATCCATCCAGGTGCTCGAGGGACTCGACCCGGTCCGCAAGCGCCCGGGCATGTATATCGGTGGCACCTCGACCGAAGGTCTGCATCACCTCGTCTGGGAGATCGTGAACAACTCGATCGACGAGGCAATGGCCGGATACTGTACCGACGTCCAGATCCGGCTTTTGCCGGACAATGTGGTGGAGGTGGAAGACAATGGCCGCGGTATACCGGTCGAGATTCATCCGCAGACCAAGAAATCCACGCTCGAGACGGTACTTACCGTCTTGCACGCCGGCGGAAAATTCGGTGGCGACGGATACAAGATTTCCGGCGGTCTGCACGGCGTCGGCGTCTCGGTCGTGAACGCCTTATCCGAGTGGACCCGCGTGACCGTTCGTCGCGAAGGGAAGCTCTGGATGCAGGAATTCAAGCGTGGCATCCCACAAGGGTCCGTGAAGCCGATCGGCAAGGCGACGGATACCGGTACGACCATCACCTTCAAGGCCGACTCGGAAATCTTTCCGGAGATCGAATACGGCTGGGAGAAGATCCTCGAATACCTCCGCTATCAGGCGTACCTCACCAAAGGTGTCCGCATTCAGGTCGAGGACCTGCGCGAGGCGGATGCGCCGGGAAGCGCACACCTGGCCCACCGGTACGGGTTCTATTTCGACTCAGGCATCATCTCGTTCGTCAAATTCCTGAATCGCCGTCGCGACGTCAAGAACGAGGTCCCGGTCTATATCGAGAAGACGATCGACGGCGTGTATGTCGAGATCTCTTTGCAGTATACCGACAGCTACAAGGAGCACCTTTTCGCGTTCGCGAATAATATCTTCAATCCCGAGGGTGGCATGCATGTTACTGGGTTTAAGATGGCACTCACACGAGTCTTGAATGATTACGCCAAAAAGAACGGCCTTCTCAAAGAAAAGGATGGCGCGATGACGGCGGACGATTTGCGCGAGGGACTCACGGCGGTCATTTCCGTCAAACTGCCGAACCCACAGTTCGAAGGACAGACGAAGGCGAAGCTCGGCAACAGCGAGGTCCGTGGTATCGTGTCATCCGCGCTTTCGGAAGGGCTGTCGGAATACCTCGAGACCCGGCCGGCGGACGCTCGTGCGATCCTTGACAAATGCCTCCTCACGGTCCGGGCCCGCATCGCGGCGCGCGCCGCCAAGGACGCGGTCATCCGCAAGGGCGCGCTCGAGGGCATGACCCTTCCGGGCAAGCTTGCCGACTGTTCGACGAAGGACACATTGCGTTCCGAGCTCTATATCGTAGAGGGCGACTCGGCAGGTGGCTCCGCGAAACAGGGTCGGAACCGCGAGTTCCAGGCCATATTGCCACTGCGGGGCAAACTTGTGAACGTGGAGAAGACCACACTCGACAAGGTCGTGAAGTCCGATACGCTCAAGCCGATCATCATCGCGCTCGGGGCCGGCATCGGCGAAACCTTCGACATCACACGACTCCGTTACGGCAAGATCATCATCATGGCGGATGCCGACGTCGACGGTTCCCATATCCGGACGCTCCTCCTCACGTTCTTTTACCGCTATTACGAGGAGCTCGTGCGCAATGGCAATATCTTTATCGCACAGCCACCGCTCTATCGCCTACAGAAGGGGAAGACGGTCCGCTATGCCTATAACGACGAGGAGAAGATGAAGATCCTCGAAGAGATCCGGAAGGATGCCGAGGCGCGCGCGGAGAAGAAGGGAAAGGCGGTCGCGGTGAAGAAGGCCGAAGCGGTCGAGGACGGCGGGGAAGACGCCGAGGCCGATGATGCGCCGTCGGAAGGGGAAGAGAAGGTCGGTGGCGTGTCCATCCAACGCTACAAAGGTCTCGGAGAAATGAACCCGGAACAGCTCTGGGATACGACCATGAATCCGGCAAGCCGGCTCATGCTCCAGGTGAAGATCGAGGACGCGGAGGCGGCCGACGAGCTCTTCGATATTCTCATGGGCAACGATGTCGAGCCACGGCGAAAGTTCATCCAGACCTACGCGAAGACGGTCACGAACCTCGACGTCTAAGTATCTATCTCGAATCTCATGTCGAGCTGTAAATCCGAAAATTTCGAGCGAAAACCATGAAAAATGA
>JBAXFX010000083.1:0-2983 GCA_037139695.1 Candidatus Moraniibacteriota bacterium
CTCAAACGAAATTTTCGGATTTACAGCTCGACATGAGATTTGAGATAGATACTTATTTCTGCCCCACCTTGGTCACGCCGGAGCCTCGACGGATATTCGACCCTCGGAAATACCACGCGATCAGCACGCCGAAGAACGCACAAAACGCCCCGAGCGCGATGCCGAACGGCAAAAGAAAAAGTGCCGATAACCGCGCATCGCGGACCTGTGGCGCATCCGCCAGAACGACGAACCAATCAGGATCCTTCGAAAGCGCGTTGAGCTTCGCCGTCTCCCGATTAAGGACATCGGGAACCGCGTGTGCCATATCGCCAAAACCGTCCGTCGAACGCGAGACGTATGTCACGGCGATCATCTGCGACGAGAGCCGCTTCGCGTCGATCGATCCCGTGACATCTGCGGAAACCGACGCGGCATCACGGATATCGGACCGGACCGACGGTGTCGCAAGCCACCGGACCACCGTATCGGCGAACCGCTCGTCCGCCTGCAGGCGATAAAACTGGTCGTAGGCATAGTCCGATGTCGTCTGCGCCCCAGAACGCGAGACGTTCACGGTAAGACTCGTCTCGAACCGCGTCGGCTGAAAACGCAGTATCAAAAGAGACACCAAAACAAACCCGGCGAGGATTTCGAGAAAAAGTTTCCGTCGATCTGCGAATATCCGACAAAAATCACGAAGTTCCATACGGGTGATGAAGTAAGAGGTGAGCAGTGCGACCCGCCTTTGCTTTCGCTACGGTGTTGCAAAAGCGGTCTTGTTATCAGTTATCGGTTGTGAGTTGTTTTCTCCGCCAAGGCGGTCTCCACATACTCCCTTATTCTGCGCTTAAATACCTCCTTGTCAAACGGGAGCGCCTTTTCACGGATGCGTTCCGGGTCAAAGACCGCCGTTTCGAAGCGTGCTACCGCTTCCATGATGGCCTCGGGCGTCTGTTCGTCGAAAAAAATGCCTGAAACGCCCTCTTCTATACGTTCCTCGACATCACCACCACGGTACGCGATGACCGGCCGTCCGGACGCAAGCGCCTCCATCGCCACGATGCCAAAGTCCTCTTCTTGCGGGAAAATGAAACCGCGACATTCGGCATATAACCGGGACAATTCGTCGTCCGGCACCCGACCCAGGAATTCGATATTCGGTCCGGCCATCTTTTTCAGGCGTTTCAGTTCCGGCCCCCGGCCGGCGATCTTGAGTGGGATACCGAGCCGGGTAAACGCCGAGACCGCGATGTCGAACCGCTTGTACGCGATGAGGCGACCCACCATGAGAAAATAATTGCCTCGCTCCTTCGCAATATGAAACCGTCCCGTATCCACCGGTGGCGGGATGACATGCGCCTCACGTCCATAGTATTTCCGAATGCGCCGGGCGACAAAACCGGAGTTCGCCAAGACGAGATCCGGTCGGTCGGCACTCGCCTTGTCCCACAGCCGGAGCGGATTCATAAAAAACGGCACCAGATGCCGAACAAGCAGTGGAAACCCGAAGTCCTCGGTATACTTCTGACAATCGTCCCACGCGTATCGCATCGGCGTATGGATGTACGAGATATGAAGCGTCTCCGGACGCGTGAGCACGCCCTTGGCGAAACTCGCGGAGTCCGACAAGACAATGTCGTACCCGGAGAAATCGAACTGTTCGATGGCTCCGGGCATAAGGAGCGGGAAAATACGATGCGCCCGCCTCGCTCCCGGCAACCGCTGAAGGAACGATGTATGAACGCGCGCATCGTCGAACAAGCCATGCACCGATTCGCGGTCATGGATGAGTGTATAGATCGGCGCATCCGGGTACACCTCGCGAAACGCCTGCAAGACACCCTCCGCTCCCCCGTACTGCACCAGATAATCATGAACCAGGGCTATTTTCATCACTGTGACCTTTTCGAAGCTTATTACACAGTATACCAGATATGCCAGAAAAGCGGATATTCCGGCGGCAAACGTCGGCTGATAAGCACCGGTGTCGTTTGACAATTCTGAAATATCATGCGATTTATTGAATAGAATCTTTTAAAACATATGAAAAGGAGCTCAGAATGACCATCTTCCTCGCGTTCATATCCGGCATATTCGTCTCCGGAATCATGCTGTATCTTTTCAATATCGGAAGAACCATATCGGAAACGAAAAAGGTTCTCGAAAATGTTCCGGGAGCCTTCACGTCAAACGACCTCCTGTCGCTCTATCGTCGACTGAAAACGATTCTTCGAATCATACCGGAGTCACTCCGATATCACCCGCCTTTCCGCGCGATAGTACACCTGGGAAACAGGATCATCGACTGGCACAGGGTGCTGTTGGCACGGGAAATGGAGTCGGGAATCATAACGGTCGTGGCAACGGCAGGATCCCTACTCGAAGCCACGGCGGCATGGTATTCATTGCTCTCGAAAGAACTGGCCTTCGATGACCAGAGAGCGTACGAGATGTGGGAGTACGAGCGGGCGAGAAGGATACCGACCCTCTCGTTCGTCACGATGCACCTCATCGATTGGTACGACTATCATTTGAACGACCTTGAACGTCAATCCGCTTATTGGACCGGGATCAAAGAAATGATAGGAGAATCACTGGAAGGAAGCGTCCTGTCGGAGATCGATAAGAGACAGCTTGCCGGAGCAAAAGTCATCGAGAGCGCCAACCGTTTGAAAGACATACTGAAATCCGGTACGGAAGCGCCTCACGAGAATGCCATACTTCCTTCACTCAAGGAACTATCGAGAGCGTCAAAACACGCCTACGACCTGGCTTCACAAAATCAGAAAACCCTCGGACAAGAATAATGTCCGAGGGTTTGCTTTTTAGCACTGGTTCCCGATGAGGTGATTTCTTAAAGATATCTTACTCGACATATTCTTAAAAACGATATGCTGACTTCGACCGATCAAACACAAATCCCTCCCCTCGAAGACTCGGTACTCCCTTTTCGAAAGGGAGATATCGATCAGAGTACAAGCGAAAAAAGAACGTTCTCTCC
>JBAXFX010000084.1:0-2797 GCA_037139695.1 Candidatus Moraniibacteriota bacterium
CCATTCCATTTTCAGATCCTCGGGGCAGAGCCCCGAGGTATCTTACGAATGAAGTCCTTGTATTTCCCGTTCAAGCTCTTCGATACGTTCCTGGTTCATATCATTTGCTTAATGTATATCGCACCCACTTCCCATTCTTTGTTATTTGTTGACTGCTATTTGTTCTCCATCTTCACCCTTTGGAAAAGAATCTCCGTCGTACCGGATTCGAGCGATGTACGGATCTTTTCGGCCGTATCGGGCAGGAACGGGACGAGCGCGACGGAAAGGAATGCGAGCCGGTCGAGCAGGACCGACATGACTCCGTGAAATTTCTCACGATCAGTTTTCGCGAGTTCCCATGGCTTCTCTTCCTCGATATAGCGATTCGCGTCACGGACCGTTTCCCAGATCTTCTCGAGTGCCTCGGCGAACCGGTAGTTTTCGAGGGGATTCGCGACGTCGTCCGGAAACGCGGGGCTCACCGGGACTTTTTTCGAATCTTGATCGAGCCCTTCGGACAGCCGCATCACGCGCGAGACCAGATTCCCAAGCCCGTTCGCGAGATCGGCATTGTATTTCTCGGTCAAGCGTTCGAGTGTGACGTCCGGATCATTCTCAAGATTTCCGGAAGAAAGAAGAAGGTATCGGGTTCCGTCCTTTCCGAACCGCTCCGAAAGCTCTTCGGGGGAAATGACATTGCCGAGCGATTTTGACATTTTCTGCCCCTTCGATAGCACGAATCCGTGGATAAGGATCTGGCGGGACGGCTCGATACCTGCCGAAAGCAACATCGCCTGCCACATCGCGGACTGTGGACGAAGATTGTCCTTCCCCGCGATCTGCAGTCCCGGCCAGAACCGTTCGAAGTCGGATCCTTCCGCAGGCCATCCGAGTGTCGAGATATAGTTCACCAGCGCGTCGAACCAGACATACATCACGTGTTCCTCGTCGCCGGGAACGGGAATACCCCATGGCATCTTTGAGGCGAGACGGGAGATGCTGAAATCACGGAGTCCGGTCGAGACGAAACTCCGAATTTCCGACAACCGGTTCGTCGGAACGATAAAATCCTTCCGTTCATACAGCGACAGGAGCACATCCTGATATTTTGAGAACCGGAAAAAATAATTTTCTTCCTCGATGATCTGTATCTCCATGTTCGGATGTTCCGGACAGCGTCCATGATCGAGTTCCGAATCGGTCTTTTCCATCTCGCAACCGACACAATACTTCGCCTGATACGACTTCTTGTAGATATCCCCGTTCGCCTCACAACGACGCCAAAATTCCTGAGCCGCGGCGACATGATGCGGATCGGTGGTCCGTATAAAATGCGTATACCCTATATCGAGGGTCTCACGAAGTACCCTAAAATACTGGGACATCCGATCGCAGTATTCCTGCGGCGTAACGCCCTCTTCTTCCGCCTTTCTAAAGATTTTCTGCCCGTGTTCATCGGTACCGATATTGAACACGATCTCGTCGCCACGGAGTCGGGCCATCCGTGCCAATACATCGGCCTGGCATGCTTCCAACGCGTAACCGAGATGCGGTTTCCCGTTCACGTATGGGAGCGTAGTGGTGATATAGAATGGTTTGCTCATAGTACTTATTTCTCAGTATCTCCATTATACACCACAATGACGAATTCGCCTTTAACCTTGGTCGGTTCGGATTCAAATCGGGCGAGCACATCACCGACTGTTCCACGGACGGTCTCCTCGAACATCTTGGTCAGTTCCCGACCAAGGATGATTCGTTTCTCCGGTGCGAACGACGCTAAGAGCGTGAGGTTTTTCAGGACACGGTGTGGCGATTCATAATAGATGACCGGCAGTTCCGATTCCGCGACGAATCGGAAGAATGTCTCGCGTCCCTTCTTGTGCGGCGGGAATCCTTTGAAGATGAATTCACGCATATCGATCCCCGCAACCGACACGATCGCGCCAAGAGCCGACGGCCCCGGCACCGGCACGACAGGGATACCCGCCGCAAGCGCGAACGAGACGAGTTTGTTGCCTGGGTCAGATAGTCCCGGTGTCCCGGCGTCCGTCACATAGGCGAACGACTCCCCTGCCGAAAGACGCGCGACGAGCGAGTGAAGTTTCGACTCGTCGGTATGTTCGTGGCATGACAGCGCCGGTTTGTCGATCTCATGCCGATCGAGCAATCTCCGCGTCACGCGCGTATCCTCGGCGAGCACCGCATCGCATTCCTTGAGCGTACGGAGCGCCCGGAGCGTGATATCTTCCATATTCCCTATCGGTGTCGCCACGAGATACAAGGTTCCCATATATTCATTCAGTCAGCAATAAATCGAGTCTGCCTGTTCCACTCTTTCTTAACCCGTTAACTCGTGAACCCGTTAACCGAACAACCCACCATTTAGCCGTAGCTCCATTGTAAGATATCCCCTACTGCTGACTACGCGCTACTTGCTACCAATCCCCAGATCCATCATCTTCTCGAGCTTCGCCTTCTTCTTGGCATCCTGCGGACCGACGACCGCGAGATTCAGCCGGTCGTTCCGGAAGATGTCCTGCGCGACGCGGAGCACGTCGTCGGCCGTCACACGTTCTATCGCGCGGACCTTGTCCTTCGGCAGTACGATCTCGCTCTTGAGTATTTCCTGCGAGACGAGATACTCCACGACCTCGTCGGACCCCTCAAGTCCCATAGCGAGGCCACCTTTGATATATTCCTTGGCCTTGCGGAGTTCGTCCTTACCGACCTTCTCGGTCGCGATCTTCTTGTACTCGTCGAGAATGACCGCGATCGCCTTCTCGAGATTCACGTGTTCGACGCCACACTGCGT
>JBAXFX010000085.1:0-2780 GCA_037139695.1 Candidatus Moraniibacteriota bacterium
AAAGTATTTCGATTCTATATCTTTATTGAGAACCCATTATTGCGTATGACCCGAAGAATCCCGGGAGCTCAAGTTGCTGATGCGGAGCTTCCGCGGATTGTCCGACGAATATACCCGGACGCTGCTTGCGCCCTTCAAGACCAAACAGCTTCTGGCGCACATACTTTCTTCCGTCACCGAAGATCAATTACGGGGGGCCGAGTCGTTGCTTCAGGAGCGGATGATCGGGGCGATCGATGCCCACCGGTTTACGGCATTACTCGACTTGCCGGCCGAATCCGGCGGTGCCGGCTGGAACCGGATCCGGGCCGTATCGCTCGCGGGTCGGATCGAGGCATACCTCGACACCGCGACCAGGGTCAAGACGGCCAAGTCGGCGCAGGAAGGCGCTCGGCTGATCTACGCGTTCTTTGCGGACCGATTGACGTTTCCGGCGGATTCCGTGCAGGCGGACCGGGTACGCGAAGCGCTTACGGAACGGCTCGCGTTGAAGATCGACCTGAGGGGATTGCAACAGAAACTGGACGATCCCGTTTCGGAAGGCGGCGCCGGGCTTCGGCGCGATACCGCCGAACACCTGGTCTCGGAAACCGAAACGATCCTCTTGCTCAAATATTGATAGGGATACACCGAACGGTATGAAACTTTCCGACGCGCTCGCCATCTCCACCCGTATGTTCAAGGCCCGGCTGTTGCGGACCTTCCTGACCGTGCTCGGCATGAGCATCGGTATCGGGGCCATATTGTTCCTGGTCTCGCTCGGGTACGGTCTCCAGCGGACGCTTTTGGACCGTATCACCACGGCCGATTCGCTCCTGACGCTCGACGTGGCCGAAGCATCCGGGAATACGGTGACCCTTTCCCCGAAGGCAATCGAAGATCTGCAGGCGATGCCGGATGTCGCCGAGGTCAGTCCGAGCGCCCGGCTGGTCTCGCAGGGAAAATTTCACGAGAAGCTGATCGACCTCAATGTCTTCGTGGTCACGCCGACGTTCCTTCGCCTGGGCGGGACGCGTATCGAGGCGGGGGACACCCTGCGCGACGATGCGCCGAACGGGCTGATCATCTCTTCCTCTTTGGCGAGCGCGTTCTCGGGCGATGGCGGGAAGGACCTGCTGGGCCAGGAAATGTATCTGAAATTTTTCGATCCGAATGCCGTCGTCCCGAGTGATACGGACGAAAACGACCATGCGGAGCAGGTGATGCTGGGTGACGGGACCTTTACGGTCGCCGGTATCGTCTCAAGTGAAGAGAATGTCGTCTATATCAATACCAAGGCCGTGTCCGGTATGCCGATCAGCCGGTATGCGACGGTGAAGGTCAAGGTGCGTTCCAAAGACGGGCTCGTGTCTGTCCGGGACCTGATCCTCGGGAAAGGGTTTGCGGTCTCTTCCCTTTCCGACACGGTGGACCAGGCCAACAATATCTTCGGCATCCTTCAAATCGTACTCATGCTGTTCGGTGTCATCGCCTTAGTGGTCAGTGCCATCGGTATGTTCAATACCATGACCATCGCTTTGCTTGAGCGGACGGAAGAGATCGGGATCATGAAGTCCTTGGGGGCGTCCGATGCGAATATCTCGTCCCTCTTTATCCTCGAGTCGACCATCATGGGATTTTTGGGGGGGGATTGTCGGCGTATTGTCGGGGTTCCTTGGTGGTAAGGGATTGAACGTGTTCGTCAATTTTCTTGCCACCCGTTTCGGTGGTCAGCCGGTCGACCTGTTCTTCAGTCCGCCATGGTTCGTGTGGTTCATCCTGCTTTTTTCCGGTTTCGTCGGATTGTTGACCGGATTCTTTCCGGCCCGTCGCGCGAGCAAGGTGGATCCGCTGGAAGCGTTACGGTATAAATAGACCGAATCAACATCACTCATTTTAAAGAGGTCTGGTCTCTTTTTATCATCATGATTCGGAACGCGATCGTGAACCGGTCGGGTCGATGGCGCTTTTTCCGTTGAAGGCGACCCGGCTTCATGGTATACTGGATCCGTACGATGAGCATGAATACGAAAACCTATGAGAATCGACATCGTCCCGGAAGGGAATAAGGAAAAACACGAGAGTGGCGGAAGCGGATTCGGGTCGGCGTTCATCTTCGATGCCGTGTTCGGGGGCGTGAAGAATCTTCTGGAGAGTGTCGCTTCGAGTATCTCTTCGGCTATCGATGAGGTCACGAGTACGGTGTTGCGCCGGGCATTCGCGGTCCTCTTGGGTGCGATCGGCATCTGGTTCCTCTTCAGCGGATTCGCGAGCCTGCTTGATTTCCTGTATGGGACGCCGGGCGTGGGCGAGATCATCGTCGGGGTGCTCGTGTTCGCGGCGGCAATCATCGTGTCCGCGTTCTCCCGGAGCAGGCGATAGGGCGGCTATCAGTATGATAAGTGGTAAACAGTAAGCAAAATCGTATGACGAAGAAAACGGCGGCGAAGAATGTGACCGTGTCGGATGTGAAAAAGCAGTTCGAGAAGGAGATCGAGAAGGGTCTCAAGACGGTCGAGAAAGAGGCGGCGAAGATCCGTAAGCAGGCCGATGCGGCGGTAAAGCAGGCCGATGCGTACATCCGGAAGAATCCGGAGAAGGCTATGGCCATCGCGTCCGGCATCTCGGCGGCGCTCGGCGCGGCCGTGGCACTCATCGCCTCGCACGGAAAGAAAGGAAAGAAGAAATAAGGAATAAGGAATACGGTCGCGAATTGAAAATAAAAAGGAAACCGCCTCGGCTCTGTTTAGTATCTATCTCAAATCTCAACGCCTATATAAGGCAAAAAATCCGCTTGCCGG
>JBAXFX010000086.1:0-2592 GCA_037139695.1 Candidatus Moraniibacteriota bacterium
TCCATTTTCAGATCCTCGGGGCAGAGCCCCGAGGTATCTTACGAATAAAAAGCGCAAAACACCCGTCGAGTAATTCCGGGTGTTTTCGCTTTTTATGATTGATTTTCAGTTCTGCGTCTTGCCACGCCGCAGCTTTGGCGAAGGAGGGCTTTGCCACGCCGTAGCCTTGGCGAAGGAGGGCTCCCTTCCCTTTTTTTCCCTGTTCCTTATCGGTTCTCAGTTGTCAGTTTTCCCTTATCTGATCCCCGTTTCTCCCTTTTTCTCCCAAGTATTCTCGTTGTACGACGAGATGGCGGAGTCGCCGATCACGTAGAGCGTATCACCGATGAACAACGCGCGGCGGACGCTTTGGCCCGCGATCGCCTTCTTGAGCGAAAGCGCGTTGCCGGCATACGAAACAACGTATCCACCCTGGCTGCCAGGCAGGAAGAAAACCTTGTGCTTCGGATCGGCCAAGAACGCCCGGTGATCATTAGCCGCTTCCGACCAGTATTCGTCGAGGAGGTACTTGGAAATTTCTTGCGGATTGGTCGGGTCGGAGACATCGAAGAGCGAGAGTTTCACCTTGCCCGATTCACTGCCGATACCAAGAATCAGATGGTCACCGAGCGGATGCAGGTACGAGGAATATCCGGGGATCTTGAGTTCTCCCGTCTGCTTCGGATGCGTCGGATCGGACAGATCGAGCACGTAGAACGGGTCGGTCTGTTTGAAGGTGACCAGATATCCCCGATCGCCGATAAAGCGCGCCGAATAAATCCGTTCGCCCGCGCCAAGACCCTGAAGTGTTCCCGTCTTTTTCAGATTCCCGTCAAGGACGTATACGTCGTTTTCGCTTTGTATTCCCTGCAACGATACTCCGGGCAGATATGGCGCGGCATTCCCGCCGGACGTCGTCGCGATCCGCAGGTTTCCGTCATACTCGTCAAGCGAGAAATCATTGAGCGGTGCCCCGGGCACTTCGCCCTGACCGGCGACTGAAAACCCGTCGAGCGCGATTTTCACGATACCGGTCGATCCGAGTTCCCGAAGATGCTTCTTCCCATACTCGGCCATACGGTTACCCATCTCGGTCTGGAGACGCAACTGTTCATCCTGGCTCTTCCCAAGATACTCGTTCCCGATAAGACGGGACAGCTCGGCAAGCTTCGCGTCGAGACCGATATCGTATCCGGCAAGCCGCTCAAGATGATCAAGAAACCCTATGGAAAACAACCCTGCTCCATTCTCACGGAAAAACCCGAGGAGGAACGTGACCGGATCGGCCGGCGACGGATAGGTAACGTAGAGCGAATCGGCACTCATATAGACGACCGACTGCCCCGTAGCGCCGACGAAGGATGTCTTGTCGCCGACCTCACCGGTGACCGGGTCAAGCGAGAGTGCCGTAAAGACCGAATCGACGGGTGACGGGGTCGATGGGCGGTAGATATCCGTACAGGCGATTTCGGACACGGTCGTTCCGGACGTCATCGGCCGAATCGGACACGGGACCGTAGCATTCACACTCGTCTGCTCCACGAGGTAGAGCCGGTCACCTTGTTTTCGCGCCTCAAGGATAGAACTGTCATCACTGATCGCGACTGTCCATTTCTCTTTCGGATTCTTCCGGTCGGAAATATCATACCCGATGACACTCCGTCCCGACGACTCGAATAGAACAAGCGTGTCACCGTACAGAAGCGTTTCTCCGGTCTTCCCGATCGAACCGAGCAGTGTCGCGTCTCCCGAATCGGAAGCCGAGAAGATATCCGTCGTCGTCGCCGGATACGAAGGCGGGATGATACCGGGCTGCCCCGATACGGCGCCACCCGAATCGCCCGAAGCCGTGGTCACATCATCTGCGGACGACACTATCGGCATCGGCTGCGGATTCCGATAGAGCAGGTACCGTGGCTCACGCGAAAAATAAATATGGCTCCCGTCGGTCTTCACGATGTCCGGTTCGTCCACGCCCTCCGTCCGCACATTCGTCTCGGACACACGCATCGCGCCCGTTGCGGGGGTGCCTCCCGCATCCGTCGAAAGAGGATGAGTGAGGGCTACGGAAGAACCGTCCTTTGTTGCCGACGGGGCTACGACTGATTCCATCGTACCGAACGCCTGGGCACGACCACCACCGAACGCGCCCCGTCCTGACGATTGCGATTGGGAAAGATACTGCCGAAATTCGTCGACGGAAGCGAATGTACCGACTGTCCCAACCGCTCCGGTTTTTCCTCCGCGGACGAACGAGCCCAGGGAATCGGATAATTCCGAACCTTTTCCGAATTCCCGTATCGCCGAAACCGACAGCAACACGACAGCCACCAAAAGAACCGACACGGCCGCGAGCCACGCATGAATAAGCAGATGTTTCCGGTCCATAGGTTTGTATTATACGTATCTTCAGTATACCACTATCACGATCAAAAAACAGTATCGCGATACATACTTCATGTGTCACGTAGTGCCACCTCATATCGAATTATGCATACTCCGTCAAGACCACCTACGTGTTGTCAACCAAGCCAAGTCCTCGAAGGCATGGCAATCCAGTTTTTTAGTATCTATCTCAAATCTCATGTCGAGCTGTAAATCCGAAAATTTCGA
>JBAXFX010000087.1:0-2579 GCA_037139695.1 Candidatus Moraniibacteriota bacterium
CCCCGACCCAGGATCAGGGCGGTACCTTCGCGAAAGCCGGTATCATCATCGTCATTGTCATACTCTTCCTCGCGAGTCTCGGACTGATCGGGTGGAGGGTTATCGGGAAGAGGCAATAACCGTTTTCCGTACCCGTATCGGATCGCAAGGCATCGGCTCTTCGCCTGGTGCCTTTTCGGTCGTGAGGCGGCGTTTCCCTTTATGTGGGCTTCTTTACATTTTAATTGGAAATGTCTACTATAAGAGGGTGTTGGAACGTTTTTCGGCGTAATTTCCGTTCATATCGATATGAAGACACTCATTGATCAGAAAAACCGTTCCGTAACCTTTTCCGTGAATACGAACGTATATCCAAAAGATATCGTCTATAAGGCGTGCTATGTGTTCATCGACCGGATGTATATCTTTCTCGACGTATCTCCGAAGAAAGATATCATTTTTGTCACTCTGAAAGGAAAGGAATCATTGTTGAAGAAAAACATCGAGAAGTTGGAAGGGGAATTCATGAACGAGTTGCTCAACTCCTTGGTACGGGAAAATATCTCGAAACGCAATCAGAAGGTGCTCGAACAGATTGTCGGTGGGGCGATGGGCGCCGCGCTCGGCATCCAACAAACGGTTGTTTCACCGGAGAAACGGGAGGGAGAATGGGATTTGAAGGATGATGCGGATATCGAGGCCGCCATACAAGCTCTTCGTGCGGAGCTCGAGATGGTCGATATCGGGGATGATGAGCCTGGTATCGGGGTCGTGGATATGGAAATAGCCGTTCTTTCGGATGAAACGGCGAAAAAATCCGTTTCTCCGAAAACCGCGAGATCTAAGGCGGCTAAGAAGTCGGAGAACAAACGTCATGCCAAAAAGAAATAATACGGTTCTGAAGCTTTCTCATTTCTTGTACGACTCCCGGTGCATCGAAACGGCGGTGAGAGAGTTTTCCGATTCGGTCGAGGTGGCGGTCACGAAGGACCGGGATGCGACGGAGGTTTCCATCATGGATGATAGCGACGGGAATATTCTCTCCGAATTCGCAAACTACGTCTTATTCCTAACGATTCAATCCAGATGATTTCCCTCGCGAAGATACGATATCAGAATCTGGCCAATTTCCGCTTCACCAAGCTTGACGGGAAGTATCTGTTGACGACAGACACTGGACGGTGGATTTTTCTCACGGAAGGGGACTTCAAGAAATTTCTCGAGGGAACCCTTGGAAAGGATACCTCGACGTACCGAGAGCTGAAGGAAAGCGGTTTCGTGAAATTGAAGCCGGGAGATGTGTCCGAACAGGCATCGCGTTATCTCGCGCTGAATGCCTCGCTCGCGCAGGGGCCGTCACTGTTTATCTTCGTCCTGACGCTCCAGTGTAATCACCGGTGTCTCTATTGTCAGGTTATCCCCGAAAAGAAAGGCGCAACGGGATTCGATATGACCAAGGAGGTCGCGAAGAAGTCTGTCGATCTCATGTTTCAGTCGCCGTCTCCGCTTGTGCGGATAGAGTTTCAGGGTGGTGAACCGCTTCTGAATTGGCCCGTATTGAAGTATATCGTCACGTATGCCAAGAAAGTGAATGCGACCGCGAAGAAAGGCCTGGAAATTTCCCTCGTAACGAACCTGACGCTGATAGACGAGGAAAAGCTGGCTTATCTTCTCCGGGAAAACGTGAGCCTGAGTGTCTCTCTCGACGGACCTGCCTCCGTACATGATCGGAATCGGATATATCTGGACGGCAGACATGGAAGTCATAAGACGCTTCTGAAGAATCTTCGGATGGTTCGGAAGGCTATTGAAGAGTGGAATCGCGACGGACGACGGGCGCGCGTTTCCGATTCGATCGGCGCGACGATGACAACGACCCGTTTTTCCCTCCCGTATCCGAAGGAGATCGTCGATGAATACCGGAAGGACGGATTCCATTCCATTTTTCTTCGTCCGCTCAGTCCGTTCGGTCTGGAACGGCAGGCGATCGATGTTATCGGGTACTCCGCCGAGGAATTCGTCGCGTTCTACGAGGAGGCGTTCGATTATATCCTGGAGTTGAACCTTGCCGGCGAGCGATTCGTGGAATGGAATGCGGTGATGGCGCTGAAAAAAATCCTGAATCATCGGGATGCGTCTTATTATGAGATGCGTTCTCCGTGCGGTGCCGGTATTGGACAGATGGCGTTCGATTATGACGGGAGGATATTCACGTGTGACGAGGGCCGAATGGCCGAGCGGATGGGACACGATATGTTCAGGCTGGGTACCGTGCAGGACGACCGGTATGCCGATGTCGTCGATAACGAGGTGAACCGGACGATGTGCCTCGGATCGTCTTTGGATAACCAGGCCGGCTGCAATGACTGTGTGTATAAACCGTACTGTGGCATCTGCCCCCTGGCGAATTTTATCGAGTACGGCACTATTTTTCCGCAGATACTCAATACGGATCGGCATAAGATAAACAAGGCATTATTCGATCTCCTGTTCACTAAGCTCCGTGATGACCGGTACCGGCGCATTTTTGAGGATTGGCTTAAGCATCTATCTCAAATCTCAACGCCTATATAAGGCAAAAAATCCGCTTGCCGGCTGAA
>JBAXFX010000088.1:0-2514 GCA_037139695.1 Candidatus Moraniibacteriota bacterium
AAGGGTATGAAAAAACGGCTCGGTTGCCGGGTTTTTAACGAGACACTAGTGGTAATTTACCCTTTATCGAATCAAAAGAGATTGAAAAAGTATGGGGGCATGGATTTGTTAAGATTCGAAAAATCAAACACGTCACGAATCTCGGCGCATATATGTGCAAATACCTGCAAAAGGACATGACGGATAAGCGACTTTTCAATAAGAAAAAATATTTCTACTCAAAAACCCTTGAGAAGCCGACCGAGGTCTATGACGATCAGATCGTGGAAAGCCTGATTTTGCAGTACGGGCTTGCATCCGCGAAACCGGACTACGAATCGACCTTTGAGGGCGAATACACGGGCAAAGTCGATTATAAGCAGTTTAAGATAGAAGGTATCAAGGCTTGATTTTATCCTTCCGTTCCTGCTAGGTTGTGTGAATATGAAATATATCCTCTACGCCAGAAAGTCATCCGAGGACAAGGCACGGCAAATCCTGTCCTTGGAATCCCAGATCGGCACCATGCAAAAGCTCGCCGATGACTTAGGTTTGAATGTCGTCAAAGTCTTTACCGAATCGAAATCCGCCAAGAAACCGAACAATCGCCCACTGTTCACGGAAATGATATTTATGTTGGAAAGGGGCGAAGCGGATAGCATCCTGTGCTGGAAGCTCGATCGCCTCTCCCGGAACCCGGTGGACAGCGGAACCATCCAATGGCTTTCCCAGCAAGGAATTATCAAAGACATCCAGACGAGCGAGCGTCGCTATCTGCCGGATGACAATGCGCTGGTCTTCAATGTCGAAAGCGGGATGGCGAATCAGTACATCCGGGACTTGAGCAAAAACGTAAAGCGCGGAATACAGACGAAACTGGAAAAGGGCGGTTATCCGAACTATGCCAAGATCGGATATAGGAACGACAAACTCAATAAGACGCTCATCATCGACAAGGAACGAGCGAAGTATATCCGCCGTGCCTTTGAACTGTACGCCACAGGGAGCTACAGTCTCGAAAAGGTCGTCGATATCCTCTATCAAGAAGGCTTCCGCTCCCGTGGCGGATACAAGTATCAGAAGAACCGGATCCACATGATCCTCCAAGATCCGTTCTACTACGGCGTCATGTATGTGCATGGGAAGTACTACCCCGGCAACCATGAAACGATCATTTCCAAGGAATTGTTCGATCGGGTGCAAGACGTCATGCACGGGAAAAACAAGAGTCGCTATCAAAAACACTTTTATCCGCTCCGTGGATTCATGACCTGCCATCGGTGCGGGTGTCTCTTGACGGCCAATGTCCAGAAAGGCATCGTGTATTACTACTGCACCAACGGCAAGAAGATTTGCGATCAACACAAGGGCTATTTGCGGGAAGATGAGGCGTCGGAAATCCTTACTGCCATATTCCGGGACATCCGTTTCGACCCCGAATTTGTCGAATTGTGCTATCGGGCCGATCTCGAAAAGACAGAGAACGTTTCCGACCATGTGGAAACGGTCCGCGCAAATCTCGAAAAACGCCTCGAAACGCTCGCGAAAGAACGGGTCAAGCTCCTCGACATACAACTGACCGGAAAATACCCCGAAAGCACCCTGGACGCGAAGCTGGAGGCCTTCGACAGGGAAGAGGCCAGCATCCAGCACCGACTCAAGACAATTAAGGAGCAAACACCGGAGCATGTCATCCGAACTTTAGAACGGACAAAAGAAATCTTTTTTTGCCCCATATTAGCGGAAAAAGATTTCATGGAGAGTGAAGATTCTGAAAAACGTCTTGTACTCGAAAAAGTACTTTCGAACGCCACCATCGAAAACAAAGAAATGGCTTCTTATAAACTAAAACAGCCCTACCAGATACTTGCCGAAGTACCCGATAAGGCTGATTTTGAATCGATGCGGAGAGGACAGGATTCGAACCTGCGTAGAGTTGCCCCTAACGCGCTTTCCAAGCGCGCGCCTTCAACCACTCGGCCACCTCTCCGTATTATCACTCCGTATTATCGCCCAACGATTCGAACAACCTACGCCGCAAATCTTTCTTTCCGTCACTGCTTTTCAGATATCGTTCCCGTGCCTGTGCTTCGCTCTTATATGTATACGCCTCATAACAGAGAAGTTCAAGCGGGCGTCTATGTTTCGTCGATTCGACGGCGCCGCGCGAATGTTCTTCCATCCGCCGCTTCAAGTCCCCGGTCGATCCGATATAAAAGCGATCGTCTTTCCCGCTCCGAAGGATATAGACGTAGAACATTGCTTTTCGTAAGGATTCGCCCCGCATGCGCGGGCGAACCTGCGTAGAGTTGCCCCTAACGCGCTTTCCAAGCGCGCGCCTTCAACCACTCGGCCACCTCTCCGTAATTGAACCGACAATTACCAACATATCACTAACAATCGAACTCGGACAGGCGCGCGCCTTTCCGCGACATCTCCGCCTTGCGGAGTGCGCGGATCCGCTCGCAGGGACGAGCGGACAACCACTCGGCCACCTCTCCGTAATTGAACCGACAATTACCAACATATCACTAA
>JBAXFX010000089.1:0-2379 GCA_037139695.1 Candidatus Moraniibacteriota bacterium
CGTCTTCGCGGTCCCCTCCGTCTTTGCGAGGATGTAATCATCCGTGGCAATCCAGAGACCCCGTCTCCCGTCTTTGCGAGGATGTGTCTTCGCATCCGTGGCAATCCAGTCCCCTTTTCGTCCGTCTTTACGAGGCCTTACGAAGCAATCCAGTTCTTACGGTCCCTCATTTCTGCAAGGTCGCACAAAATGATACGGAGACTCATTCTGATTCCTGGATTACTTCGTCGCAGACTCCTCGCAAAGACGAAGGGAACACTAGTACCATATTAATAAAGTTTTACACCAACACACACATTGGTATGATACACTGCTGGAAAAAGAACCATATGCAAAACCATCAGAAGATAGCCATCAGACTTTCCAAAAAGAGTTTCTTGCAAGTGAATGACATCATCCACAAAGAAATGTACCCGTCACGAGTCATCGCACGGGCACATATCCTTCAATGGCTGATAACGACGTCCGAAGCCTAAACCCTCTTCCGCGACTCGATATGTGCCACCTTCAAATTGTTCACCTGTCTCCCTTTTACGATAATCCATACGATCAGCAATCCGATCACAATACCGATCGCGTCTATACCGACGTCGGAGATCTTCCCTTCACGGCCAGGAACGAAGAGCTGGTGCGTCTCATCCGAGAACGCATACAAGAGCGAGAGGGTGCCGGCAAGCATCGTCTGAAAACCCGAACGTTCGCGCGAATACGACAGCCGAAAGGCGTTAAAGGCCAGGAGAAACAGCACAAGGTACTCGAAGATATGTGCGCCTTTGCGTTCGAGCAACTGATTGAACGGCATCGCCGAGCCCGACACCGCTCCCGGCATCGCCGAGAATGTGAAAATGACCGCCATCCAGAGGATAAGCAGGGAAAAAGCCCGCGACCTGGATTGGAAAAAACACATACGCTATCGTCCTTTTCTGTATCGCTCGCGGACCTCGTTGAAGAGTTTCGGCAACACATAAAACGGAAGCCAGATCCAGAGCGTCGCACGAAGGAACTTGTCGAGAAAATCATTGAGTGTCATAGGAAATGTACGAATGATTAGCCGGTAAGATCGTCGGGACTGCCACTACCACCGGTCGCCGCACAACGCGTCAGGTCGTAAACGACATCCTTCTTCTCAACGATGATGCGCCACCCTTCCGCCTCGGCGACCTTCTTGAGATTCTGATTCGGATTGAACGCGATTGGGTGTTCCACGATGCGAAAGATGCCGATATCCGACTCCGTATCCCCGATCCCGTACGAATCGGCAAGGTCGATACCGTTCTCTTCCGCATACTGCCTCACGACCTTGTCCTTCGCCTTGGTCGGTTCAAACGTCGCCTTCCCGGTATAGATCCCGTGTTCATCCTTCTCATATACGCTCCCGTACACCTTGTTGAAATGGAGGTACTTCTCGTTATACTCTTCCACGACCTCGATCGGCGAGCCGGACACGGCGATGATATGTCGGCCTTCCGCACGAAACCGCCTGATGAGCGCCTCGGAAAAAATATACGTCCGCTTCATGTGGAACGGGACCATGATCCGACTCGCCTCCCGGACCTTCTCCTCCGAAATCCCCTTGATGTGCTCGGCATACAGCGCGACGATGGCCTTCCGGTATTCCTCGTACGTCCCTTCGTGTTCCAACCAGTCGGAATACACCTCGGTCAGCCGCTTTCGAACATCCACCGGGAATGCCCCGATCCACGACAGTTCGTTTATCAGCTCAAAATGAAGGTTTTTCCGAAAGATCGTCCCATCGATGTCAAAGACCGCCAGTTTCTGCTGTTCCATGGTATGGGTCTCACTGATTAGTCTCCTCTTCCATTGTACTCATGAGTGAGAAAAGGGCAATTCCGGTAGCGACCGAGACATTCAGCGACCGTTTAGCCCCTCTCATAGGAAGACTGATAATCGCATCGCAGACCGAAAGGATCGCTGGGTCGATACCCTCCGTCTCGTTCCCGACGATAAGCACGGCATCCCCGTCCGGCGCAAAAGAGCGATAATCGACACTTCCCGTTCCGGTCTCAAGCGCAATGATGGCATGCTTCTCCGTACGAATTCTTTTCAGAAACTCCGAGATATCACCGACCTTCTCCCATGATACGGCATATTCCGCCCCAAGCGCGGTCTTGGCAAGTGATTTCTCCGCATTCGTCATCCACCGTTTGTCCTGTTCGGCAGGCACCTGCGTATATCCCGAAAGAAATATCTTGGAAACCCCGGCTCCATCAGCGGTCCGAAACATCGCCCCCACATTATGAGCGCTCCGAATGTTATGCAAAATGAGATACAGTTTATGGGACATAGAGTAGATAACAGTGTGAAGTGTGAAGTGTGAAGTGTGAAGTGTGAAGTGTGAAGTGTGAAGTGTGAAGTGTG
>JBAXFX010000090.1:0-2344 GCA_037139695.1 Candidatus Moraniibacteriota bacterium
AGTGAGTCTCCCCCTTTCGGAAAGGGGGATTGCCCTCTCCAAAAAAGAGAGGGCAGGGGGATTTGTGACTGCGGATTGAGCATTTTTATATAAAACATCGATTCTGTACTTATCTTAGTGCTAAAGAGGGATTCTCAGCCACCTCATCGGGAACCAGTGCCTAAAATCGTTATCAAAAAGTTCTTTTAACTTTCTTCTTCCTGCACCACTTTTCCAATATGATTCACGTTTCTTGGCCTCTTGCGCAGTTTCAAATTCCTCCGTGAATATGATTTTCAACGGTCGTCGATGACTCGTTGATTTTACTTCGCCATTACAATGCTGAATAAAACGAATACTCACATCCTGAGAATATCCGACGTATGTCCTTTTATCCTTCAGACTGAGGAGGATATATACGGAGTACATAATACCGAAATGTAGTCTCTGAGCGAGGCTCGCCCCAGAGGGCGGCCCGCTCACCACACCGGAGAAAATTTTGAGCGGGTAACGGGAATCGAACCCGTGTCCCTAGCTTGGGAAGCTAGTGTACTACCATTGTACTATACCCGCCTTCGCTAAAGCTTCGGCGTGGCAACGCCCGCCTTTCGACATCGCTTCGGCGTGGCAACGCCCGCCTTTCGACATTGCTTCGGCGTGGCAAGTCACGTCGCTCGCGAGCGACCGTGACTGCAACATTGTAGCACGGGGAAACGTATTGTAAAGGATGGGATTCCGGAAGTGGCAAAATGGCGCCTTCTCAAACCCATGTTCCCATGATAGACTGACACGGTAATATATTCTCAAAATCCGATGAAATCTTTGTCGCCCTTTTTCACCCGCGGTCGTGTTATCGCGATTATTGTCGTCGTATCCGTAATCGCCGCAGGTGGACTCTTTTTTTGGTACGCGACGGGACACAAACAGCAGATCGCCGTCAGTGGCCTCGCGGTATTCACCAAGGTCACGGACCTGCTCCCGATCGCGCCGGATGCAAAAAAGGAGATCGACACCGTCAACGCCCTCGTCTCCGCATTCACGAAAACCGACGGACAGACACACACCCTTCTTATCATGATGCAGAACAACTATGAGCTCCGTCCGGGTGGAGGATTCCTTGGTCAGTACGGCGTTCTCAAGGTAAAGGACGGCGCGATCGAATCGTTCTTCGTCGAGGACGCGAACCTGCTCAGTCAGCGGATGACGGCGGACATCACCCCACCATATCCTTTCATCAAATATATCGACACCAAACGATGGACGTTCCGTGACTCGAACTGGAGCCCGAGCTTCCCGGAAAACGTCACGAAAGCGGAATACTTCTACCGCCTCTCCGGCGGACGCGAGTCGTTCGAGGGCGCCGTCGCGGTGAACGCCGACGTGCTCAACGACGTCATCGGCGTGACCGGCCCGATCTCAATCCCAGGCTTCGGCACCTTCACGAGCGACAATGCCGCCATGAACCTCGAGGCGGACGTCGAGAAAGACTACCTCGGCCCCGATGTCCCGGCCGAACTCAAACAGGCCCGCAAGAACATCATGAAGCAGCTCGCCGCGCAGATCGTGAGTCATATCTCGAGCCTCGGCGACCTGAAGAAGCTCTCCGACCTCGGGCTTCAGGAATTGCGCGACAAAAACGTACAGCTCTCGTTCACGGATGCGGCACTGCAAAAACAGGTCGAGGATGTCCATTGGGACGGCTCGGTCGCGAAGGACTGGAACCAAGACTATCTGATGGTCGTCGACGCGAACATGGGATCACTCAAGAGCGACTACTACATGAAGCGCTCCCTCGATTATGTCGTAGACTTCACGGCCGAAAAACCGACCGCGACCCTGACCTACACCTACGACCACACCGCCGCGCATGGCGATTGGCGGACAAGCGACTACCACACATGGACACGCGTCCTTGTCCCGAAGGGCTCCGTCTACGTCGAGAACAGCCGGGTGAAGACCGGCGGGGTCTCTTCGGAAGACTCGACCAACTGGAACAAGACCGTCTTCAGTTACAAGGTGGATGCCCTTATGGGCCAGGTATTGCCGACCGGCATAAGCTACACGCTCCCCCCGACCGTCACTGCCGACAACTATCAGCTCCTCATCCAGAAGGAGTCCGGCACCGGCACCATCCCCGTCACGGTCACCGTGAAAACGAAAGACAGGACCTATACCCAAAAAGCCGACCTCACCAAAGACCTCCACTTCTCGTTCCAGACGACGGACCAGAGGCAATAGACCGTCAATAAAAAGCGAAAAACGGACGGGAGCAAAATCGGCTCCCGTTTGCCGTTCCATCAAGCTTTGCGACTTAGTATCTATCTCAAATCTCATGTCGAGCTGTAAATCCGAAAATTTCGCGCGA
>JBAXFX010000091.1:0-2281 GCA_037139695.1 Candidatus Moraniibacteriota bacterium
CGTGGAATTACGGCGGGACACAGTCCGCCTTCATTCCGCAGACGTGGAATTACGGCGGGACACAGTCCGCCTTCATTCCGCAGACGTGGAATTACGGTCTCACGTCGCCAAAGGCTATGGCCGACGGCACGCGGGACAAAGCCTGCCTTCGGTCCGTAGGACCTTCGGCGTGGCAATATCCGCAGTAGATGAGTGAAAGCGAAAGAGAACGATCCGAAAGGGTCGTTTTTCATTTATTCAGATCATGCATGTGATATACTGCAATCAGTAGATTCGTAATCGATGAATACAAACTTATGTCTGATATACATCTGTTCCAGATCCTCGGGCTCGCGATGTTTTCGATCGGGGTCGGCATGCTGGCACATCCGGACGTACTCAAGAAGATGTTCCGGAACCTGGAACACGACCCGGTAGCCGTGTATCTTTCCGGTTTCATAAGTCTCTTTATGGGGTATGTTCTCGTGGCCTTTCATAATACGTGGCACTTCGACCGATCGGTCATCATCACGATTGTCGGCTGGGCGGGGCTCTTGAAAGGGCTGTCGCTCCTTTTGTTTCCGACATCGCTCTTTGGTGTTTCCAAAAAACTTACTACGAGTGACGCATACTTGAAGGTATTTCCGTGGTATGCGATAGTTTTCGGTATCATCCTCCTTTATTTCGGCTATTTCGCTTGATTCGGAGCTTCAGCTTCGCATCGGTTGCCGATGTCTTTTTTCAGCTTGGCGAAAAGAGAACCTGTCTCGGGAGAGTATGTTCGTGTTTTTTGGATCGTTTGGTATACTATGACGGATACTCCGTATGGACGGGCTTTTTCGGTTAATCGTAATGTGGTGAACGGATATGAACGACGCTTCCCGAAAGATGTACTATTCCCAGAAGCAGCCGAAATCCGAGTTGCCTCAGGAAGAAAAGGAGAGTGGGTCCGCATGGCGGAAGCGATTGCAGTCAGCTCTTTTGGTTCTCCTTTCCCTGCTCATCGCTTTGGTGCTGTTCATCAAGCTTGATACGTCCGGCGCGGCATGGCTGACGGACAATGTCTTGCGACCGGTCGTCGGGGACGGGAATATCATCCGACTGGAAAAGATTTTTTTTAACACGTCCGATCTCGTCGAACGCGTCACGAAAAATGAGAATTCCGTGGAAGCGCCACGTTTCGAAGGCGAGGGTTCGGGAGACAACCTTTCTGGCGGGAAACTGGATGTGACGCCGCTTCAGGTCACGAACGGATTCAGTCCGATCGAGGGCGAGGGTGTGTGGCATAACCGCGCACTGCGGTCGTTTCCCGACAAGGAGGTGATGGCTTATACGTTCGTTCGTCCCGATCCGGCACGCCCGTATGCCGTGACGACGATCGTCCAGATGGATATGAGCGTCATGCACATGGGAAGCGTCGCCGGGACTAAACAACCTGGTGGCCCAGTAGGAAAGCCCGGTCCAGGAATAGTTCCGAAGGACATTGTCGCCAGTGGAAATCTGATTGCGGCTTTTGACGGTGGCTTTCAATACAAAGATGGCGAATTTGGGATGATTGTCGGTGATACGACGTATCTGCCACTCAAGAACGACCTGGCGACGCTTGTCGGTTATACGGATGGGTCTTTGAAAATTATCGATTATACCGGGCAGCCACTCGGGGACGGCGTGGAATTCGTGCGTCAGAACTGCCCAATCCTTATCCAGGATGGTCAGATGTCGGTTACCGATCCGCGGAACAAGAAACTCTGGGGCCGACTGGCTGCCGGAACTGTCGATATCTATACCTGGCGTTCCGGCGTCGGTTTGACCAAAGATGGGAACCTGCTCTTTGCAGTCGGAAACAACCTTACCCCGACCACGCTGGCGGAAGCCTTGAAGGAAGCCGGCGCGGTGAATGCGATCCAACTTGATATCAATCCGATATGGGTGCGGTTCAATATCTTCGAACCGGCCGACAATGGACGATATGATTCCTCGACGTTGACCAAGGACCTTCAGGACGGATCGAAGGAATACCTCAACGGGTACGCGAAGGATTTCTTCTACCTGTACAAGAAATGACATTCCGTCATAAGCAGGCGTGTCTGATTATTGGAACAGATTGTTCGGTTCGATATAAGCGTCATACTTTTCCCAGAAGCTGATTACGTGTTGCGCCCGTCTTTTTGCGAGGGAATGAATATAGCTATTCATAATCGTGGCAATCCGGTCCAGTCGCTCGCGAACGATAGTGGCCGGTGCTTTCTGAGTATCTATCTCAAATCTCATGTCGAGCTGTAAATCCGAAAATTTCGAGCGA
>JBAXFX010000092.1:0-2244 GCA_037139695.1 Candidatus Moraniibacteriota bacterium
CGGAAAAGTCCAGTTTCTATCTTTAAATCAGTCCACTTTCTATTTTTAAATAACAATGTTAATTGTTAATATTGACGAAATAGTGCTGATACGCTACCGTATCAGGTCGGTTTGTGGTTCTTTTATGCAATGAAAAACAAGGAGGAAACCGTGCTAACATTTACATGCGATATATGTGGGAAGAAATTCAAAGAGGGCAGGGCGCTTGATATTCACGATATGGAGCATAATGTCCGTCCCGTCTCAAAAGTTCCGTTAACGGTAATACTGAGACTTCCAGACGGGATAACCCAAGGGAAATGGGCTGCTGCCGAGGCATTTTCGGATTGTATTCGTGAGCTTCGGGAGATGTATCCCGGAAGGAGATTCCAATATGTCCCATTCAGGTATGAATGCGATTCTCTCACGGCGATATTGGCCGTAGCGGACCCGAAGGATGACTGAGATGATTATTCGACAGAGCATAAGGTATAAGCGACCCCGTCAAGGTCGCTTTTTTATTTTGTATGATCGTGAATCAAGAAAACACGATGAAAAGCGTTTTTCCCGTTTTGCGGTGTTTGTGCGATACTTGGGATATGAAAAGTGTCGTGAAAATTTTCGGCGGTATCGTGGCGGCCCCCGTTCTTCTTATGGGGGTGTGGTTCGCGTACATGGCGTTGTGTGCCCCGCCACAGACGGAAGGAACGGACGACGTGTTCATCGTGAGTCGGAACCAGACCGTGTCGGCGACCGTGGAGAAACTGCAGACTGGAGGGTTTATACGGAATGGACAGGCGTTCTCGCTCGCGTGGTTGGTCAAGGGCAAGCGCGACGCGATCGCGCCGGGAGGATATCACTTGTCGAAGAATATGAATGTGTGGCAGGTCGCGGACAAGCTCCTCGGCGATCCCGATCTGAAGTGGGTGACGATCCCGGAGGGGTGGCGCAAGGAACAGATCGGGGAACTGCTCGCGAAGACCTTCGGCTGGAGCGACGACGATCTTTCGAAATGGAACACCGTCTATACGAAGATGCGGTCGGAATATCTCGAGGGGACATATTTTCCGGATACCTACCTTATTCCGGTCAGTGAGAACGGGTTGGATATGGCGAACCGGATGACGCGACGCTTCGACGAGCAGTTCGCGCCATATGTTAGTGGTTTCGCTGCGGAGAATATCCAGTGGACAACCGGTCTCAAGGTGGCTTCGCTTATCCAGCGCGAGGCCGCGGGCGCGGGCGACATGTCGCTCATTTCCGGAATACTGTGGAACCGGCTGAACAAGGGGATGCGGCTCGAGATCGACGCGACCGTGCAGTATGCGCGTGGCAAGGCTGAAGCGGGGTGGTGGGCACCCATCATGTCCGAGGATATCAAGACGATCGACTCGCCGTATAATACGTATCAGAATCAGGGATTGCCACCGACCCCGATCGACAACCCGGGCCTTGCCGCAATCGACGCCGCGCTTCATCCCGCAGAGACCGATTGCCTCTATTATCTGCACGACACGAACCGGCAGATACACTGCGCCGTGACGTATGAGGAACATTTGGCGAATATCGAGGCCTACCTGAGGCATCCGGCGCCGTGATTTTTGAAGCCGGCGTCACATTTTCTCTGGCTGCCTGTTTTTCGTGGAACTATGTGATATAATCGTACCCAGTACCGAACCTTGCAATATTTCTGAATCTGTAGTATAGTATCTCGTTACGGTTTTTTAAAAGTTTCAACTAAAAAAGGGGGAATGATGGATCAGAACCTGAAAAAAGAAACAAACGAGCTTCTGGCGGAATTGGACTGTTCGTATAAGCAGCTCCTTGCCGGACTTGATCAGACGGGAAAGTTGAATGGGAAATGGGTCAACCCACTTTTGAGGAAGATGATGACGCGACGCATTTGGAATATCCGAAAGAAATGTGCCGAGGCCATCACGAACCTTCACTTTAATGAGCCACAGCACGCGATTGACTTCCTAAGAGGGATGAAGGAAGCGAAAAAGCCGCTTCAGCCGATGTTAATGAAGACTGGTCTTATCAGAATGGGGAGGAAACGCGACGAGGCGTATGATTTTACCATCGCGATGAGGTTATGTGAGGAACGGTTGCGTAAGGCGGTCGAAGAAGAGGATTATTGAAAAAGAATGTTTTTACAGCGTGACCGATTAACGGTCATGCTGTTCTTTATTTCTGGCCGGGTCTCATCCTTCCTTAGTATCTATCTCAAATCTCAACGCCTATATAAGGCAAAAAATCCGCTTG
>JBAXFX010000093.1:0-2091 GCA_037139695.1 Candidatus Moraniibacteriota bacterium
CGCTCGAAATTTTCGGATTTACAGCTCGACATGAGATTTGAGATAGATACTTATCCGTATCGGTGTTCCATGATATACTGAAAACGAACGGAAACAGAAAAACGGATATCGAATATGCGCATTACGAATAATCAGCTGAAACTATTCTTGTCCGACTCGAACCTTATCTCGAAAGAACGGCTCGAGGAGGTTTTTCATGCCGTGGAAAAGGAAAAAAAAGAACTGGGTCCGGCCCTGCTTGAGGCGGAATTGATTAATGAGGCCGGACTGCAGAAAGTGTACGCATACGTGCTCGGCATCCCGTTCGTCGACCTGACGAAAGAAAATGTCCCGCTCGAGATCCTGCAAATCGTCCCGGAGCCGATAGCTCGGAAATACAATATCGTCGCGTTTGAGAGACAGGACCGGAATCTCAAGGTCGCGATGCTTGTTCCGGAAGATCTTCAGACGATCGATTTCATCAAGAAGAAGAGCGGATACCGTATCATCCCGTGCCTGACGACCCGGGAAAGCATCCAGGCCACACTCAAACGCTATGAAAAAAGCCTGAAGGCTGATTTTGGCGATCTATTGACCGTCATCGAGGCGAAACAGGACGAGGAAGACAGTGGCAGTCTCGAAAAAATGGCGAGCGACCTGCCGGTTGTTCGGATTGTGGATACGCTCCTGAAGCATGCGATCCTGCAGTCCGCTTCCGATATCCATATCGAGCCGGCCGAGACGGAAGTGCTGGTAAGGTACCGGATCGATGGTGTACTGCACGATGCGATGACCTTGCCACACGACGCGGCGGCTGGTATCGTGGCCCGCATCAAGGTCCTTTCGAATCTCAAGCTCGACGAGCATCGGCAGCCACAGGACGGCCGGTTCAAGATCGAAAAGGACGGGTACCGGATTTCGTTTCGGGTAAGTATCCTGCCGGTCTTCGACGGGGAGAAGATCGTCATGCGGCTCCTCGACGAATCGTCGAAGGGGCTTACGCTCGAGAAAATGGGTCTTTCCGGTCGGGCGCTCGAGACGGTGCATCGGGAAATCAAGAAGCCGAACGGCATCATTCTCGTGACCGGGCCGACCGGTTCCGGAAAGACGACGACGCTGTATACCGTCATGGACATATTGAATACTCCGGAAGTGAACATTTCGACGGTCGAGGACCCGGTCGAATACCGGATGCCTCGCGTGAATCAGACCCAGATCAATCCAAAAGTCGGTATGACGTTCGCAGCCGCACTCCGGTCACTCCTGCGCCAGGACCCGGATATCCTCATGGTCGGCGAGATCCGTGATCAGGAAACGCTCGAGATCGCGCTCCATGCGGCCATGACGGGACACCTCGTGCTTTCGACATTGCATACGAACAGCGCGGCGGCGACACTTCCCCGGATGCTCGATATGGGCGCGGAGCCGTTCCTGATCGCCTCGACGACGAACGTCATCATCGCTCAGCGACTCGTGCGGAAGCTGTGTCCGGAATGTCGCAAGCCGTATCAGCTTGATGCGAAGGAGGCCGAAACACTTGGAAAGAGTATCGATGTCGACGAGGTTCTTTCCGCCCTGAATCATGCCAGCGGGAAAAAGGAAGGCAAGAAGACCTCTCTTTGTGATTTCACGTTCTATCGTCCCGGTGGCTGTGACCAGTGCGGTGGCGAAGGGTATCGTGGTCGGATCGGTATCTACGAGGTGCTCGATATGGATACCGACATGCAGAAACTCGTTTCGCAATCGGCGACGACGGAGGAAATCGAGGCGAAAGCGAAGGACAGCGGGATGATATCGATGACCGCGGACGGACTCGGGAAGGCTGCCGCGGGCATTACGACGCTCGAGGAGGTGCTCCGTGTGACGAAGGAATAACAGAAAGTGAAAAAGACAAAGTGCCACGGTCGTCGAGATGGACCGTGCGAAACGAAAAAAGTGATACGGTGAAATGGGGATGGGAGAGGAACGGATTCGTGGTCGTAGCGACGGTATTGAATATTCACTCATTTCGTGATACGATTTCACTAGTGAAGCACGCGTTTCAAATCATCAAAAAGCTGACACAAACCCTATGCGCCACACATACCTTTCCCTCATCCTCCTCTCCCTCCT
>JBAXFX010000094.1:0-2011 GCA_037139695.1 Candidatus Moraniibacteriota bacterium
TAAAACTCAAAGGAATAGACGGGGATCCGCACAAGTGGTGGAGCATGTGGTTTAATTCGACGGTAAGCGAGGCACCTCACCAGGGTTTGAAATTCAGCTGCAGGGCCCAGAAATGGGACGTTCTTCGAGAGTGCTGAACCAGGTGCTGCATGGTTGTCGTCAGCTCGTGCCGTAAGGTGTTCCGTTCAGTCGGGAAACGAGCGCAACCCCCGTGAAATGTTACAATGTGTCATTTCAGACTGCCCACCCCACAACGCACTTCGTGCAATTTTTAAATCTCAATTCTCAATTTTTTCAAAAATTGGAAATTGGAAATTAAAAAATTGCGCTTAGCAAAGCGCGTTACGGGGTGGGAGGAAGGCGGGGACGACGTCAAATCAGCATGGCCCTCTGACACCCTGGGCTACACACGTGCTACAATGGCGGGGAACAAAGGGCAGCCAAGTCGCGAGACGGAGCTAATCCCAGAAAACCCGCCCCAGTTCGGATTGGAGTCTGCAACTCGACTCCATGAAGCCGGAATCACTAGTAATCGTGAATCAGCCATGTCACGGTGAATACGTTCTCGGATCTTGTACTCACCGCCCGTCACGTCAAGAGAGCTGGCAACACCAGAAGCCCCCGGGTCAAATCGGGGATTACGGTGGGGCTAGTAATAAGGACGAAGTCGTAACAAGGCATCCGTAGCGGAAGCTGTGGATGAATCACCTCCTTTCTAGGGAGATTAGGTGTAGAGTATTGTTCACTGACAGGTGACGAGCAATCGTCACATGAACAGAATCAATGTCTCAAGCCAACGGTCGATCGTACCGGCGCAAGCCGCGTACGATACCTTCTCAAGGGTACGGTATAGACAGGACCAACCATAAAAGCATGCGATATGCGAAAAGACGCCGAAAGGCGTTTTTTCGTTTTTCGGTTAAATATGAGTCGAATCGGCTCGGGAAAAGGAAATCTCATCCTGGTTTCTTGTGGTATTCCTGCCCTGGTGATACCATAAAATCAGCAAAATATTGATTATGTCTGTTGATAGATTGATCGATATCTGATTGTATCAAGTCTACGTGGAACAACAGCTTCAATAAAAGTACCTGACCTCATTTCTGTGTCGATAGAACGGAACAGTAATGAAATTCATATGGCAACGATTGTGGCGATCGGGGGTGGGGAACTGGGAGAGTTGCAGACGCTGCCGATCGATCAACGGATCGTTTTGCTTTCGGGGAAAAAGCGACCGCGGGTGCTCTTCATCCCGACGGCAAGCGGTGATGCCGAAGGATATGTCGAAGCGTTTCGTAACGTCTACGGGCGGAAGCTCGGGTGCGAGGTGGACGTGCTCCGGCTTGTCGGCGGCAAGACGACGGCAAAAACGGCGGCCTTGCAGGTGCGTATGGCGGATATCGTGTATGTCGGCGGAGGCGATACACTGCGTATGCTGCGACTGTGGAAAAAATACGGAGTCGATGAGGAACTTCGGAAAGCGTATCGAAAGGGGACAATCTTAGCTGGTTTGAGCGCCGGCGCGATCGCCTGGTTCCGATACGGTATGAGCGACTCTCGGAGATTCTCGAAAGGGAATGATTTTGCGTATATTCGGGTATCTGGTCTCGACCTGGTTCCGCTTCTCGTGAGCCCGCATCATATCCGCGAACGGAAACTCCGTGAGCCCGCCCTTCGCGATATGATGCGGCGGACGCCAGGAGTCGCACTCGCGATAGACGACAACGCGGCACTCCTGATTCAGGACGACTGGTACGAAATCGTGCAATCCGTAGCCGAAGCCGGCATTGCCAAAGTGTTTGCGTCGAAGGGGAACATCGTTCGGTATCCGATCGGATCAAAAGGCCTGCTTGCGGACCTGATTCGGAAAGACCGTTGAAATCCTCTATGATCGCGAATCAAGAAAAATGCCGAAAGGCGTTTTTCATATAATTGTTAATATGTTAATTGTTAATATGTTAGGAAAAAATAGAAACTAGACTTCGTAAAATCTAAAAGTAGACTCCTGGCA
>JBAXFX010000095.1:0-1833 GCA_037139695.1 Candidatus Moraniibacteriota bacterium
GGTTACCCGCCTTTCCGCTCGAAGATCGTACGGCTCGTGACGGAGACCCTAACGGATAGGCTCTCAGTCGGCTCTTCGATAGCGTTCGACGCACAGGATTTTCGCTGAAGCCGGGAAACAGGTTGTATCGATCCGGATGAAACGACTCGCTAAAGCCGTATCGAAGCGTTTGTCCACATCGCTCAAATCTAAGGCGATAACGTCTTTGACGACCAGAATTTCTCGAAACCCGATACTCTTGCCGATCAACTCATCGGTCAGCTCTTGATTTATGAACGAGACACCGATTTCATTGTTCTCTATGAGGGTATTTCGTGATTTTTCCTTGTAATCATCCATAGTGATGATCGGAGTCGTTCCATGATAATAATGGGTGAATATCCCTTTCAGATAGGGGACTGCCACGACGACCGCTTTTTCCGGTCCGGCGTTTCGTTCGACGAAATCGGCGACCGACCCCCATTGTCTCCCCGGATCGGTTTTCTCGGATTTCTGCGAAATCAAGGAAAGATATGCGAGGGACAGAAGGAAGAATCCGTACACGCAAAAAATGACCACCTTTGGAACCCTGCGAACTTTTGAAAGGTTGTAGAGGGATATTCCGAGAAAGAGTGAAAAAAGAGGGGTCAATATGAACGCGTGTCTCGGAATGAAGTCATGCATCGACAGCCCGATGCAGATCCGGAGAATCGATATTCCAAAGAGGGCGGTTACGATCGTGGCGCGTCGTATGAAAGAATGGCGAATGCCGATGGATGCTCCGATCAGAATGAGCGCAAGGAGGAATACCAGCAGGCTCTCCTTTGGCTTCTCCGGGATGAGTCCCGTTGAGATATTCTGGATGAAAACGATCACATCGGCGAAAGAGCGTCCGCTGTTTGAATAGACGGTAATGTAATTCCGGTCCGAAACGATAAATCCGAGTTTTGTAAGGATGTCACGATAGAACCAGGCGAAGAACGCGAACATCGGGAACAAACAAGCGAGATAATATTTGAAGACATCCGTCGGCCACCGTTTTTCGATGATTATTATGAACGAAAGCACGACCATTTCGGAGACGAGGAATAATACCGATGACAGGTGGACGAACAGGATCAGCAGGGTAAGGACGGAGAGGTGCATGAATCGGATATTTTTCACCCGTTTACCTTCGGAGACGGATTGCAATATTTCCAGAAAGAAAAAAAGTTGGCACAGGGAAAGAAAAAGGAGCATGGAATATGGCCGTACTTCCTGACCGAGCGATATGCCTAAGGGAGTAAGCAGAAAGATACAGGCTGAGATGATCCCGACGCGTTCGTGAAAATATTTTTTTCCGATCAGGAAAAGGATGAATGTCGACGCAAAACCGAACAGGACGGAAATGATCCGTACGGCGGTCTCGTCGGTCCCGAAGAGGTATGCGACCAGACGGAGTCCGACGTAATAAGGGTTGAGACCGACCGTGTCAGTATGATTGAAAAACGTCAGTTTCTGTGCGGTTTCGATGGTGAGATACTCGTCGATCCAGAAACCTTTTCTGAGGTTGCCGATTCTCAGGAGAAATCCCTCAAAAAACATGAAAGGAAGGATGACACGATAGAAAATACTTTCCAAAGATATCCTCATATGAGAGCGTTTGTCTGTCTGATTTTTCGAATGGTATTGTTCGGTATCTTCCGAATTATCCGAAAACATCCTTACTGTATCATCCGTACCTTTGACACGCAATCCATTTCGGTGGAAAGACAGACGCTATGCGACAAATGAAATGCCGGATTTCCTGAGATGCCTGCAATTTCGAATCCATCCATTAACACAACACACAAAAATCAAAAGACCCCATTCAGG
>JBAXFX010000096.1:0-1706 GCA_037139695.1 Candidatus Moraniibacteriota bacterium
TTCGCGCGAAATTTTCGGATTTACAGCTCGACATGAGATTTGAGATAGATACTTAGAACCACTTTTTCGCGCGGAACACGAGGATGGTGAGGAGTGCGACGACGAGCATGACGGCCGAGTGGATCCAGAAGGCGTCGGGGTTCTCGGAGAGCGGGATGCGGGCGCTCATGGACATTACGTTCGAGTAGAGCGTGATCGGGAGGAGCACCGCGGAGAAGATCGTGAGGACCTTCATCGTCAGGTTGAGCTTGTTCGAGAGGAGTGAATTGTTCGTCGCCTCGAGGGCCTCGATGGTCTCCTTGGTGCTCTCGAGGATGTTCCAGATGCGGATGTTCGTTCCGATGAGGTCCTGAAAATAGACCCGGAGGTCGGCGGGGATGAATGGCTGCTCCTTTTGAGAGAGCGAGTCGAGGATGGACCGTTGTGGTTTGAGCGTCCGGCGGAAGTTGAGGATGTCCCGTTTGACGACCGATATCTCGAGCACCATCTCCTTCTCATGGTCCGAGAACACCTGCGTCTCGATGTAGTCGAGGTTCTCCGAGATGTGGTGCAGCTTCGGGAAGCATGAATTGAGCAGGATCTCGATGATGTGGTAGAGCAGGTGCGCCGGGGTCTTCGCGAAGTAGGTCTGCTGCTTCCCCTTGCTTTTGCTGAGCTTCGTGAAGAAGTCCCGGAGCTGGTAGATATCGTGCCGGTGAGAGGTGATAAGAAAGTCCTTAGTCAGGATGATGTCGAGTTCGCCGGGGTATGTAGTGCGAAGTGTGGTGTCGAAAAGTGGCGTGTGGATCGAGAGGAAGAGGCAATTTTCGTACTGAACCGCTTTCGGCTGGTAGGTCGGCGTGACGAGCTCCTCGATGGCGAGTGGGTGGATATTGAAATTTTCCTGCAGGTAGGTGATATCGCCCGCCTGTGGATCGAGAAAATCGATCCACGTGAAATTTCCGGATTTGATGACGTTCATATTCCGTTTCGGTGTTTGCTTTGATTTCAGTATACCAGATGAACCGTTTACAACAAAGTTCGCACGGAGTAACATGGGGTGACGATCCTCAGTTTTGCGGTTAACCCGTGAACTCGTTAACTCTTTCCGTATGCGTCGCATCGTATTGTTACTCATCCGCCTCTACCAGAAGACCCTCTCGCTCGATCACGGGCTGTTGGGTAAGATCGTTCCCGGCGGGGCGTGCCGGTTTCATCCGACCTGTTCGGAATACGCCTATCAGGCGATCGACCGCTTCGGCGTCTTTCAGGGTGGTTGGCTCGGTATCCGTCGCATACTCCGATGCCACCCCTGGAATCCGGGCGGGTTCGATCCGGTTCCGAAGCGATGACGAGATTGTTTCCCCTTATTTCTGCCGATGTTTGACGGATTATGCGGAATCGGGTATCCTTTCATGGAATCCGGTTCCGAAAGGATCGGATCGGTTGTGTGGTTTCGCCCCGTGCCGTCCTCATGCCAGGGTAGCTCAGTTGGTTAGAGCACAGGACTCATAAGCCTGGGGTCGAGAGTTCGAATCTCTCCCCTGGTACAAGACCGGTTTTGGAGGTCCATATCCGGTTTCGGTCGGGGAAAACATGCGTTGGATCGGTAGCTCAGTTGGTTAGAGCGCCGCCCTGTCACGGCGGAGGTCGCGAGTTCGAGTCTCGTCCGGTCCGCCTTCATTCCGCAGACGTGGAATTACGGCGGGACACAGTCCGCCTTCATT
>JBAXFX010000097.1:0-1696 GCA_037139695.1 Candidatus Moraniibacteriota bacterium
GACGGTGCCGAGGGGACCGCGTGTCGCCAAAGCTTTTAGCGGAGGCGCAGGGATTCGTGTCGGATACATTGAAGTCGGCATATCGTTTTTAAGAATATGTCGAGTAAAATATCTTTAAGAAACCACCTCATTGTGAGCCGGTGCCTGAAAATTTTGTATCCGAACAACGAATTATATTATTTGTGATACAAAAAAGCTGACCTGAAAAAGAGGCTGAGCCTCCAATTGAAGTCGCGAAGGCCCAGCCTCTCGTTTGCGTGTCCCTGAAGACTTGTTTTGGAGGAGGATATGAGTGTAAACGAATAAATGAAAACCGATCCTTCGTAAACAGAAAGAAAAATTTACAGTATGCTTGCGAGAAAAAGGGTAGCAAACAATCCGATGATGCCGCCGACGATGACCTCGCTCACACGATGCCCGACGCGCTCCTTGAGGCGCGGAAATTTGCTTTCGTCGAGGTCGAGTCGTTCGACGAGCATGTTGAGGTAGCGGCCCTGGTCGCCGAGGTACATGCGGATGCGGGCGGCGTCGTCCACGAGGACGAAGGCGAGCGCTGCGGCTACGGCGAAGGAGCCGGAGCCGACCCCTTCGTACCAACCGACGCTGACGGCAAGCGAGACGGCGAACGCGGTGTGGGCCGAGGGCATGTGCCCGTGCGTGAACATATATTCCGGCTTCCATCCATGTTTGAACGTGAAGATGGCGAACTTGACCGCCTGGGTCCCGAGGCCGACGATGAGCGGGAGCACGATGACGAGATAGGAATGAGCGACATTCATAGTGGTTTTGATAGGTCCTGACGGCGGATCCGTCGGACAATTCCAGTATAGCACTTATTCATCAAAAGCTTGCCAAAATGCAGATTTTCGTGAAAGAATAACAGTGAGATACTGTCTGAGACCTTAATAATCAAACATACGGAGGTGACTAATGGAATATGCATATGACCCAGGCGACGACGCGAGTGATGAATCGGAACGGGAGCTGCTGACTTCTTTCAGTCTTTTTATCCCGAAGAATCGTCCGGTAAAGTCGGATATGATGGTTTCCTTGCGTTCGTTGGATGGGATTCTTGGTCTCAAGGGGGAACTTTCGGCGTCGGATGTGATCTCGTTTCTGCCACGAGGAATCGAGGAAGTCCATGCGAACGGTATGAAGAAATTCCTGCACGATCTGGATTGGAGGATGCACTCGTCCGGTATTCGTGGGCTGTCGGAGAAATACGCGTGTCTGATGAGCTATGGTCATATCCTGCCTATAACGAAGGAACTTGTGCGATTCGATGAGGAGACGATGTCGCGGATACTGTTTCCTGAGGATCACCTCGGATCTGAGGAAGAGCGTGAATTTTATGTCCGGCACCAGGATTGTATCGAGAAGCTCTGGGCAAAGGTGTATTCGTATTTCAGCGTTCATTTTCCCGCGTGTGAAAGCAATATCGCTTCAGTCTCGACGTTCTTTTATCTCGCGCAGGCCAAATGGCTTGATGTGGTCGAGTTGTCGGCGCTTGCACTTATGCGTCATCGCGCGATATTGTATGCCAAGAAAGGGATATTCGACGGTATCGTAAAATCCGTAAGGCAAACCGAAGCGGAGGCATTGGCGGACGCAATCAATGCTATCAGGCAAGGCCGGTGATTGTTAGTATCTATCTCAAATCTCAACGCCTATATAAGGCAAAAAATCCGCTTGCCGG
>JBAXFX010000098.1:0-1676 GCA_037139695.1 Candidatus Moraniibacteriota bacterium
CGGGTTTTATTGGGAAGAGTGGGAAGGGAGAAAGATTTGAGATAGATACTTAGAGACTTTCCGCCTTTTGACTTGATGCTTTCGGCTATCGCTCCTACGCCACCTTATGCCGATTTTTTATTCCCTTGTCGTCCCGCTCACGCTTTTCCTCGATGACATCTTTCGCCCGGTCGCGGAGCGTTGCGAGGTCTTCTTCAGAAAGATCTTTCGCTCGGGCAAGTAATGTCTCGCGGGTATTGAGCAACGGATTCTCGATGACTTCGGAAAGAAGAACATCGAGGACGGCACCGATTCGTGGCCCGGCCTCCATCGAGAGTTCTCTCATGAGATCTGAACCGTTTAGGGCAAGCATTTTCACGGAAACCGGATCCTTCGAGACCTTGTCGATCATGTATTCGAGGTGACGGAGCTTGTACGGCTTCGCCTTCGGGACCCCGGAGCCGAGTCGGTCCGCGATCCGGACATCCATAAGGTCCTGCATATTCTCGAGGCCGACCCGGCGGATGAGCCGGCGTACCGACGCTTCGGTCACCTCGCCGACATTGTAGTAGAAGAGGTGATTGTCCACGAGCATCGTGACCTGGTCGATGACCGAGACGGGATAGCGGAGCCGGACGAGGATAGCCCTCGCCATGCGTGCGCCGACGTGGTCGTGATTATAGAAAGTCGAACGGTAGCCATTCCCACGCTTCGTCTTCGGCTTGCCGATATCGTGCAAGAGCGCGGCGAGCCGGACCTCGAGCTTCTGTGAGGGGCAGTGTTCCAGGGCACGGAGATTGTGCTCGTAGACGGTGAAGGTATGATGCAGATTCTGGCCGACCCCGACACCCTCTTCGAGTTCGGGGATGATATCGGAGAGCAAGCCGGTCGTCCGGAGCAGCTCTACGCCCTCACTCGGGCTGTCGGAAAGAATAATCTTCGAGAATTCGTCCCGGACACGTTCCCGGGAGACATGCGCGAGGAGCCCGGCGTGTTTTTTTGCCGCATCCATTGTCGCCGTGTCAATCTTCCAGCCCGCAACTGTTCCAGGAGTTGTTTCGCGGAGTTCGGCATAGAGTCGTACGGCGCGTATCATACGCAGTGCATCCTCGCCGAAGCGCTGTTCCGGATTTCCAACGGTTCGGATGAGCCGATTCCGGATGTCGTCTTGTCCGTGAAACGGGTCGACGATGTCGATCGTCCGAGCGGTGGAAATCGGTGGATCCGCTTCCACGACTTCGAGAGCGATGGCATTCATGGTGAAGTCGCGTCGCGAGAGGTCTTCCGTGAGCGAGGTGACGAAGGCGACCTGATCGGGCCGTCTCTTGTCGGAATAGGATGATTCCGTCCGGTATGTCGTGACCTCGATCACGTCGTGTTCGCGGTCCGGACGCCCGTTCTTGTGAAACGGCCCGACCTTGACGCCGACCGTCCCGAAATCGTTCTCATAGAAACTTTCCGGAAAGATGGTCAGCACCGCATCCGGTTTCGCATCGGTCGTGATGTCCCAATCCTTCGGTTCGCGTCCGAGAAACAGGTCTCGGACACAGCCACCGACGATGTGCCCCTGATACCCGTTCGCCTTCAGGGCGTCGAGTACGGAGAGTACGGGAACGGGAAGAGCGGAATAGTCCATAGGAGAACTTAGTATCTATCTCAAATCTCAACGCCTATATAAGGCAAAAAATCCGCTTGCC
>JBAXFX010000099.1:0-1651 GCA_037139695.1 Candidatus Moraniibacteriota bacterium
TTTAGTATCTATCTCAAATCTCATGTCGAGCTGTAAATCCGAAAATTTCGATAGGAGCGCCAACCAGAGGTTGGTCACCCTCTGGGTGAAAAACCATGAAAAATGAGGACGGGTATCCGAAGGAGATGAGGATCCCGCTGTCGTAACCTGACGATTTTTGAATGATTTGCAGCCGAAATTTTCGGATTTCAGCCGGCAAGCTGATTTTTTGCCTTATATAGGCGTTGAGATTTGAGATAGATACTTAAAAACGAGCCTTCAAGATGGTACCAAGGAAACGACAGATCCACAGTCCGTTCACAATAAATGGAGCAACCATGAAAATCATTGAAATGGAACAAGCTATACGGACCATCGCGAGCGCGATGAACCTTGTACTCCTCGACAAGACCGGCCCAGCCATTATCAAACGGCATCAGCACCACGTCTTCGATTTGCTCTTCCCCCGTACGGACAGGGGCATCGCCGACCACCCGGTCAAACGACCGATCGGCTCATTGACCCTTTCGGAAGAGGAGGGGTTCATGCCTTCCGTTTTGGTGCGCAAGAACGAAGATATCCCTTTTCTCACAAGACTTTCCCGAGCCATCTCAGTCAAGCTTAAGACACCGGTCCGCATCACCCTCGAAAAAAAAGCATCCCCATGAACGATACGTTCATGGGGATTTTACGGAACAGACGCGTCAATTCAGTGACTCTCTTGAAAAAAAGACTCTGTCGGTTTCTAACCCGACGCTCCGAAAGCTCGGAATGGAGCGGATATGGAATCGGCGTCCATATTCCTTTTCCATCCGCGAAAGGATCTTCCCAAGCCTATACCATTCCTCTTCAACTCCGGTCGGATCTTCCTTGCTTTTCAGAAGTATCAGTCGTATTACCGATTCCAATTCGTTCATATCTTTCCGAATCCGCTCCCGGAATCTCGGAAGTCGGGAAAGATGTTGCCGACAGATTTCCGCAACTTCATCGTACCGCGATTCCTCGAACAATCCATGGAGGCGCTCCAGCGTTTTTCTCGATTCCAAAGAGCCCTCTCCCTTGAAGATATCCTTGCCGAGAAAAAGATTCAGGATATCCCGAAGACTGAGAATCACCCTTCTTTTCGATCGACTCCTCTTGCTCATATTGGTAAGGTCCAGGTTTCCGCGGAAGCCCCGCGGTGGCAATCTCCCTCTTTTCGCTTGCATCGTATTCGTACCGTATCCGGAATCCCGTGTCAAATAAAAAAAGGCCCGGTATTCCTCGGGCCTTCATCAACCGCCGTATCGGTCATACGAGCCGACCCGCCCGACGATTCGGAAGGATCGTCCGTATGCGGTTCGCGCCGTCCGGAAAGAAAAATATCATTCCCCTCATCGGCCGGACCGGATACGAATCACCGTATTTCGAGATCCGAATCTGCCTCTCGAGCCATCGGGAGACGAATGCCTTCGTGGCCGACGGTGTCGATTCGTCGCGGGTCGCGACCGACAACTCGGAAAGCGCGGTCTTGAACTCTTGCAGGAGCAGGGTTGCACTTTCTTCTTTGCAGGAGCGGGTTGTGTTTTCTTGCAGGAGCAGGGTTGCACTTTCTTCTTTGCAGGAGCGGGTTGTGTTTTCTTGCAGGAGCAGGGTTGTACCCTGCTCCGAAACGGTCTTTCTCCCTTGCCAA
>JBAXFX010000100.1:0-1429 GCA_037139695.1 Candidatus Moraniibacteriota bacterium
GGGATCATACGCAATAGTGGGTTCTAAGAATAGAGCATAGCGATTCGGAAAAGAAAGAATTTCTTGTCTCTGACACCTCGAACCACCGATCGGAACCCTTTCAGTTTCGCATTGAACGACTCCGCTGAAGCATTCGTGCTCCGATACATGAAATAGTTCAGAATAGTCGTTTCATGCAAACGTATCGAATCCATCGCGACCCGGAATGATTCGATCTGCTTTTCCTCGACCTTCGCATACCATTTTTCAAAACGCTCTTTCGCTTCCGATATGGACTGACTGTTCTCATAGCAGGAGCGGAACATCATCGAAAGCGTATAGGCCTCTTTCAATGAAGGGAATTCCCTGAAGACGATATCCGATCGTCGTTTCTGGCTTTCCGTCCACTTGCTTTCCGGCTTGAACAAGAGAAGATGGCTTCTTGCGAGCAGTTGTTTCTTCGTATCCCCGTTTTCAAAGGTGATCGGTTCATATCGCCTCTTTTCCTTTCGACATGCCTTGATAGCCTCGTTCTCTTCCTTCAAGGCTTCCCGTCGCAGAGTGATCCTGATTTCCTGCACTGCCTCACTCACGAGCTGTTGGACATGGAACCGGTCGGTGACCAGGGACGAGGACGGGAATGCCGTCCGTATGATTGATTCCATGGCGGGACTCATATCAAGCGTCGTTTCTCGGACGATTGATCGGTCACGGTCCGGTATTTTTTCGAGCACGGCAACGACATCGGACGCTTTCGTTCCCGATACGATAGCCACCAAGGCCTTCTTTTTCCCATGTGCCGCCTTGTTGGTGACGATCGTATAGAGTTCCCCGTTGCTGATGGCCACTTCGTCGATACTCAGCCGTTCCCCGATATTGTTCGGAAACAGAAGCCATGATTCGGCATGTCCTTTCTGGTCCCATTGTTTGAATCCACTCAGGTGGTTCTTGTATTGCTTTTCAAATTCTTTGATCGGGATCCTTTGAGACTTTGCGATAGAAGCCAGCGAGGATGGTTCCTCTTCCGCCGTCTTCTTTTAAAAAATCGGCGAATTCCTTTTCAAGTTGGGTTCCTGGAAATGAGACCGGAATATCTCGTTTGAGGTATTCCTTCCGCCCTTCAACTTTCCAATACCTTCTTCTGAGCGTGATGAGCGTTCGTCTGCCCCGTATGGGGAAATCGGTGATGGTGATGTCGTGAAACTTTCGGGCAAGAATCTTTCGATGCGTGTTTCCGTCTTCAAAGGGTGGGATATCCTTTTCTTCCAAAGTGATGCGGATATCGTCATCTCCCAAGACTCCGTCGACCAGATCGAACCACTCGAATATCCCTTTTGGGAACATGAGACTCAAGACCTTCTGTTGAATTTCCATACCATGAAAATCGTTAAGATGTTACCGACTTTCATTGTAGCTCAATTCAGTCAGAACCCTATATTGCGTATGATCC
>JBAXFX010000101.1:0-1364 GCA_037139695.1 Candidatus Moraniibacteriota bacterium
CGGCAAGCGGATTTTTTGCCTTATATAGGCGTTGAGATTTGAGATAGATACTTACAAAAAATAATACCGGACGTCGTCTTTTCCTCCAATCCTCCTACCCTACCGATTCACGTTCTGTGACTGTTCCTGCATGACCTGCCCGAACACGGAGCGGAATGAATCCTTACTGGTCCCGATGATCCACTGCTTACCCGAGAAGGCATTGTCGAACGAAAGCCCTGTCACCGGATCAATATTCGCATACCGCGTCGGAAGCGAGTTATAGGTACCGTCGTGAAAAACCGACGCGGCCGGTACGGACTGACTCCTTCCGTACAGGAGCGTGGCAAACATCGTCGGGAGAGATGCTTCACTCTTCAGGACTGCCGCTTTGAGCGCGGTGGCATCCTTCGCCTGGACGACGATCGACCGACGGATACCTCCCGCGTCGAGAACAAAATACAAAGAGAAGGTCTCATCGATATTCGACAGAATGCCCTCAGACACCTTCAGTCCAAGCAGGTGCGCGAAACGTGAAAACGCTATCGGGTTATTATTCGCGTCGCGGACCAGAAACCGCACTGGGACCGACGGAGGCATCATGACGATTTTCGAAGCCGTTTCGTCGAGAATCGCCTTTATACTGTCGGCATTCGAGTTCGCGGACTCGATGTCGATCTGAAGATAATTCGGATTCGTCACTAAAAAAGGCGCGGATTGGGAATTTGATGCCGTATCGGATGAACTCGACGCCGGAGTGTCGGACGATGCCGGGCTCGAAGAGACTCCATCTTGCGAAGGCTGATTCCCGCTCACGAAGAAAAACAGGTATGCCCCGATAGCGATGACTAAGACCGACAGACTTACCGCGGCCGGGACGACCCATCGGTTCGGGATTCCCAGTATCGAAGTCTTCCCGGTCGCGGTTTCCGAAGGGGTCGACTTCGAAACATTTTTTAGCGCATCCGGAACCTGGCCTAAGGAAGATTCCTGCTTCAAAATGGGGGCTGTGGCTTTCACTTCCACCGGATTCGGCGTCTTTACTACCTCATCTTTCTTTGAAAATTCCTCGTTCCCAAGGAACGGATTTCCGGCCAGGGAAGCATCTGATGAACCGGCCGACTTCGGAGCCAAAAGAGGCTTCCGACTCGAGGGCGCACCCGTCAGTTCATCGATGTCGTCTTGCATGACGCGGATGTTCTGAAGTTCTTCCGGCGGGACGCCGTCATCGTGTTTCTTCTTGAACAGCATATTGAGAGTTCCCATACGTACGAGTTGGTTGTTTGTTCCGACTTCATCAGTATATCATAATTCGCGATGAAAAAAAGCAGCAGTCTTATACACTACAGAATGAGCCCCAAATGAAATCCCATTCCTACGCAAAA
>JBAXFX010000102.1:0-1279 GCA_037139695.1 Candidatus Moraniibacteriota bacterium
GCGTTATAGATAACAATTAATGTCACCCAACCTGTACGGATAGATAACAATTCGGGTACCATAGTCGCCTATGACTATGAAAACCAGAAAAGAGGTGCTTCGGGCGCACCTGGAGGAATACCTCAAAGCATCCCGAAAGGCGAAGGGTGTGATATTGGACCGTCTCACGAAGACGCTCCAGATGAGACGAAAAGCGGTGACGCAGGGATTCTCCCGGATGCGGAAGCGGGATCCGTGGAAATCCCCGCCGAAGAAGCGAGGGAGAAGGACGACATACGGTCCGGAGGTCGTCTCGGCCCTCCGGACGGTCTGGGAGGCGTCCGGGGAGATCTGCGGGGAACTCCTGCATCCCGTCGTGTCCGAGTATGTCTCCATACTCAAACGGGATGGTTTGTGGAAACATGGCGAATCGGTGACTGCGCTCCTCCTCAAAATGAGTGAAGGAACGATGAAGGCCAAAGTGAGAGGGTTTCTCAAGGCGAGGCGCAAAGGAAAAGGCAACGGTACGACCAAGCCGTCGAAACTCAAGGAGATCATCCCGATCTTCACCGGACCGTGGGAAGGGAAACCTCCGGGATACGGACAGATGGATACGGTCGTGCACTGCGGGGCTTCCTTGTCCGGGGACATGGTATTCACGCTCCAATACGTGGATACGGCGACATACTGGTCTATTCGTGGAGCCCAGTGGAACAAGGGAGAGAAATCGACTCTGGAGAACCTCAAGGCGATACAGGGTCATCTTCCGTTCCCGATGATCGGGGCGCATTCCGATTCGGGAGGAGAGTTCGTGAATTGGATGATGAAACGGTTCTGTGAGGCGGAAGGAATCGACTTCACCCGGTCCCGTCCGTATCACAAGAACGACAACGCGTTCGTCGAGGAACGCAACGGGCATGTCGTACGAAAGCACGTCGGGTATGTCAGACTCGATATTCCCGAGGTCGTTCCTGTCCTGAACGAATTCTACGCAGTCCTCAACCTCTATCAGAATCACTTCATCCCTTCGAGACGGTGCGTCTCGAAGGTACGGGTCGGTTCGAAGTATGTGAGAAAGTATGAAAAAGCGGCGACACCCTATGCGCGGGTCATGAATCATGAGTCCGTCCCGGAGGAGATCAAGGAGAAACTTCGGAAAGAGCATGAATCACTCAATCCGTTGCTGTTGAAACGGGAACTCGATATACTGAGGAAGAAGATGTTTGAAATCCAAAAGACCGGCGTCGGGAACCGAAAGAATCTCTCTCCGTACGGTGACAGTTAATTACTATCTATTGCG
>JBAXFX010000103.1:0-1273 GCA_037139695.1 Candidatus Moraniibacteriota bacterium
CCCTCGTCGAAACCGGCGGACTCGTCATCACCGTCGTCGATCCGACCGCGGCGACAGCCGGTACCGATTCGATCGTGCCGGCGACGACTGCCGATCCGGCAAGCGATGGCAAAAGCGTCTTTATAAAGACAACGGCGGTCGTAAGCGATTCGCTCATCTATGTCACGCCGACCGGTTCGACGAAAAATCAGGTGCCGTTCATCGATTCGGTGAAGGCAGGCGAGGGATTCACCGTATCCGTGGATGACCCGGTCACGGCTGATCTCCATTTCAACTGGTTCCTCGTCGGGAAGAACTAGACAGAAGGCCATCGTTGGAACGAATGCCACGATCGGAACGTTTGAGAAAGAAACGGTCGGTGGTATACTTTCGGTGAAGCAGTAATACGCATTCTTATGAAAGCGAATATCGTCGGGGTCGGGGCGGTCGTGACGGCCGCCGTCATGCTTGCCGGGTGCGGTTCGGCACCGGTAACGCCGAGCGCGGATCAGTCGCAGTCGCCGACGCAGGCATCGTTGCCGGCTCCTTCCGGAGGAGGAATCGCCGAGTGGGCCTCCGGCCTCGCCTCCGGGAAAAAGATGCAGTGCACGTATGAAATGGGTGGAACGGCCGACAAGCCGCTGTCCGTGAAGATGTTCGCGGACAAGAGTCACTATCGGACCGAGACGGTAACGCCGGCCGGGACGATGATTTCCATTTCCGATGGGACGGCGATGTACACTTGGACAGCGGGAACAAAACAGGGGATGAAAATGGATTTCGAATGCGCGAAGGGGTTGCAGAGCAATCTGCCGAAAGACGCTGCCGGCGCACCGCAATCATCGTATTCGTCTCCCGAGGATGCGGTTAAAAACATCCCGAACATCGCGTGTTCCGAATCTTCCGATCCCGTCGATTTTTCGGTCCCGTCCGATGTGACGTTCGTCGACCAATGCGCGTTGCTCAAGCATTCTCTCGACGCGGCAAAAAACGCACAGAGTCAGATTCCTGACAGCGTGAAGAACCTGATGAAATAAGGGACGTCAACAACGCGTCTCATGATTGCGGATGGCGAAAGGCAAAGGAGGATTGTTGGAGGATGTAGAGATGTAAGTATCTCTCTCAAATCTCACCGCGATAATAAGCCAAAAAATCCGCTTGCCGGCTGAAATCCGAAAATTTCGGCTACCCCGACCGTCTCGCCAAGCGATCGTCGCGGGCGGACAAACCATTCAAAACTCGTCAGGTTACGACAGCGGGATCCTCATCTCCTTCGGATACCCGTCCTCATTTT
>JBAXFX010000104.1:0-1169 GCA_037139695.1 Candidatus Moraniibacteriota bacterium
AAGACAAGTTATAAGGAAACCGTCTTGTATATCCTGAAAAACTCTCTGAGAAACTTGCGGGCGATGGCGATGATGCAGGTGAAATAATGTTTGCCGGATGCTTTCACGGATTCGTAATAAGTGGCGTATTTCTTATTGTGTCTCCATAGACTCCAACCCAACTGAAACAGTATCTTTCGATAGAATGGATTCCCGCGTTTCGAAAGATGTTCCCTTCCTTTCCAATTTCCTGATTCCCGTTTCCTGACATCGAGTCCGAAAAAAGCGATGAGTTGGTCACGATTCTCAAACGTCCTTCCCGATACCGCCGTGGAAAGGACCGTGGCCTGGAAGAGTGAAATGCCCGGTGTCTTGGCAACCTCTTTGGCAAGGTCGTCGGCATCTTTCTCAATCATCTTTTTCAGTGATGATATGGCTTTGTCAATGGCATCAATCATCGTTTCCATCTCGACGATATCGATACCGACCCCGACGGTCTCCAATGCTTCAAGAGCGCTCTTGTATGACCGTGATATCTCTTGCTTGGTCTTCATGAGTCTCGCAAGAAGCGTCTGGTACCGCTTTCGAGTCAGGCTTTCCCGACTGTCGAAGAAGAGCGGGAGCCCCTGCTCCAATCGGGAAATATCGGCTAGCCGGCTCGCATCGACCGAATCCGTTTTGGCTCCTCGAATCGAAGACCGTTCATACTTCTTCGTGAGGAGCGGATTGATGGCCGATACTTCAAATCCGGCTGAGGTGAGTTCCAGACACGAGAGCCAGTGATATGAAGACGTGGATTCTATGACCACCTTCGATTCCTGAGGAATCGAGTCCTTCATCAAACCGACCCCTTCTTCCGTGTTGTGGAATTTCTCGGAAAAAAGCGTGGTTCCGAATTCATCTTTGACACATACGTCCAGGGAAGCCTTGGATACGTCTATGCCCGTGTACGTTCGCATAGTTTCGCGTATTATACGGATTATGAGGTCCGACTCGGTCGCGCATGGGATAGCCTACTCCGTTATCGTCCCACTATGTGGGAAACAAGTTGATCGATCCTCTCGCGCGACCATCGAGGCGGTGATGATATTCTTTTTTCGTCACCGGAATGATCCGGTGAAAGGGAGAAGTTGTTCATCACCGCCCGTCGGTCTCTCAGATACAGTATATACGGATTCCTTATAGTAGGG
>JBAXFX010000105.1:0-1126 GCA_037139695.1 Candidatus Moraniibacteriota bacterium
ACCCGTACCTGTGATATGAACTGGAAGGAAGTCGCGCCGGGATTGTGAGTCGGGATGGAAAGGTGAGATTCAAAAAACAGCCCCGCTCTTCGCGAAGAGTGAGGCTGTTTTCATATCGTGTGCCGAAGGGGAGACTCGAACTCCCAAGGGATTGCTCCCGCCAGGACCTAAACCTGGTGCGTCTACCAATTTCGCCACCTCGGCAATATGAATCCTTTGAGCGTTACGGCGGTTCGATTCATTCGGTCAACCGGTGATGCGGGCGCTGTCGCCGAGCGATGCGATCATCCGATTCGCTTCCTCTTTCAGCGGGCCTTCCGCCTCGTACTCGCCGTGGTGTCGGGTCGTCTCGCCATACGTTTCCTTCTTCTGGTCGAGATGGAAATTGATGAGGAGTCCGGCTCCTTCCACTTTCGCATAACAGTGGAACCGGGGGTAACCCGATTGTGCCAGAGGCCGGACAAAGCTCATCTCGGTACCTTCCTTTCGTTGGAAGGCATATCCGAGGCGTCGTAACACGGTTACGGGATCGGCGGAGAGACTGTCGACGGTAATCTTCATACGTTTCGTTTCTGTTGGAGAAAAATGTCGGAGTGCCGGGAATCGAACCCGGATTACACGAACCCGAATCGTGCGTAATACCACTATACCACACTCCGATTTTCCCTTAGTACGGGAGTAAATCGAGTCTTTTTGACGACAGGACCTATTCTAGCAGGTTTCCGGAAAAAGGGAAGGGGAGGAATAACGTCGAAAGTATCAAGCCAAACGTCGTAAGACCTGTTTGCAATGTCTTAGCATCTCTCTCAAATCTCATGTCGAGCTGTAAATCCGAAAATTTCGTTGGAGCGTCAACCAGAGGTTGGTCACCCTCTGGGTGAAAAATCATGAAAAATGAGGACGGGTATCCGAAGGAGATGAGGATCCCGCTGTCGTAACCTGACGAGTTTTGAATGGTTTGTCCGCCCGCGACGATCGCTTGGCGAGACGGTCGGGGCAGCCGAAATTTTCGGATTTCAGCCGGCAAGCGGATTTTTTGCCTTATTATCGGGGTGAGATTTGAGAGAGATACTTAGTATCTATCTCAAATCTTTTTTTAGGCGTATCATTTCCTCCAGAGGCTTTG
>JBAXFX010000106.1:0-1096 GCA_037139695.1 Candidatus Moraniibacteriota bacterium
GGTTTGCAGCCGAAATTTTCGGATTTCAGCCGGCAAGCGGATTTTTTGGCTTATAGAGGCGTTGAGATTTGAGATAGATACTAAGGGAAAGCTAAATGAAAAAGGAACGCATCGCGGTGCGTTCCTTTTTGATTTTTCGGACATTATCGGCAAATCCCCTATCCGACAGTGATTCCCGATACGAAATTCCCGTTTTATGTTCATAAAACAGACATTTCTTTTTTCTAACCCATCAGGCCGTCACCGAATCTTCCCGATGAGTCATGATACGTTCTTTCCAGGCATCGCCTATATCCGGCAACAGTTCATCGTACGCGTCGAGAGTCATACTGATGAGGAATTGCTCCATAGACTTCGGATCGTCCGTCAATTCAAGTATGAACGTGCTGTACGGATTCGCCCGAGGAAGACTAAACCCTTTCTTAAGAATCTCCTTCAAGAAAAGATCGCTCATTATCCGGAATCGGAAATCGATTCTCTTCACTTCGACACGGGTAAATTTCGTCTCCTGACCCTTGCCTTCCGAGACGCAGACGCAGAGATACAAACTTGCTGGTTTTCCGGAAAGGTTCGGCGACGTCCATATGCTCAATTGCTTCGCGTCACGGACATCTTTTGGCCCGGACTCCACCCTGCCATGCATGTCCGTCGTCAGGACCGACCCATCGGAAAACGCGACGACACACATGACGCAGGCGATCGGGCCACGCGCCCCACGGACTTTCCTCACCTTGTCGATTTTCGCTTCCGCCCCGACTTTTGCGATATCCTCCGCGACAGTCTTTCCATTCCCGCTTTCACGAGCCAGACGTTCCGTGTTTTCCGACGTATCAACCGCTACCGGTGTCCGATAGTTCTGTCCTTTTTTTGCGAGAAGGGATACGAGCGCATCTTGTGTCTCGGGAATAAGGAGAAATGGATAACTTCCCACGAATTCTTCGATCTGTTCCATGTTTGCCTTGGTTTATATTGTTCAAGAACTTTCCTCAAAAGAACGCCAAAAAACTATACCTGGTAAAGCGGTATCTGTCAAGGAACGCGTCTTAAGTTCCATTCTGAAGTGCAATTTCCTTTCTAACAAAAGACATCTCGTTTT